>JAGXLV010000073.1 GCA_018334495.1 Oleiphilaceae bacterium | reverse complement strand
ACACGAAACCGCTTCAATCCGCGCTACGATCTCAAACTCACACTCTCGCGTTTTCTGCCAGTTGCGGTCCGGAAGACACCGATCCCTGACAAGCGGCTGAAGATGGCTCGCTGGCAAGCCCGGCATGTCGACACAGAGAGGCCTTGTTGGATGAGGACCCGGAACGCTGGTTGACAGGCCCAACGCGCGCCGAAATACTGCGGAATAAACGATCGGATTTTCGATCCTTGAATTGTACTGCCGATGGATAAATCAAGTTGACCGCCGACCTACTGTTATCACTTAGCAAGTACCACCCTGTCGTGATTGAGGGGATGGGCAGCTATGACCCAAGAGACCCCGCTGCAGTGGCATCACGGGTGGCAGAACGACTCAGGTCGCACTGGGGTCAAAAGCCCGCCTATAAGCAAAAACTGATCATTACCCAAGGTGATCCACTGGAAGATCGAGGTATCTCCGCTATTACCCCTCGAGTTGCGGCCGAATTTGGCATACCCCGTGGTCTCGTCTGCCTTGATCCGGACATCGCTGATTATCACTCACCGAATGCTGACAGGGACAATGTCATATTAGAGGTTCGGTATTCCCAGTTGGCGGCGGCGTTAAACGAAAATAAACCCGATACAATGAAAAAGCTTACAGAGACAGTCGATTATTACATTGATGAGAAAAACCGGAAACGCAAACATCTGGGAATGCCCCATCTAAAGCATTACTTTCGTGACTTTGCTTTGTTGCAGGAAGTCACCAAGGCAGCGTGCTGCCAAATATGTAACGGAATTACGATTGCACATACTGCCAGTGATATTAACGAATTTTCCGTGACCAGTTTCTACGCTGTCGGACTTGAACTTGGGCTGGTGAATCCAGGGCAAATCGTTCCGTATGAGTGAGTCATGAAATACTTGGGCTGAATCGTCACCAAGATCAACGGCAAAAGCGTGATCGCGCTGAGCGGCGCTTACCGATCAGCGTAGCCCTGAAACCCGGCGCCCAAAGCGCCCTGTCAGGAAGGGGCAACACCCCCGAAAGCAAAAATCCTGTCAATTTCTTTTACAGTATATGACGGATTCAGCCGCCTCCTTCTGAGAAGACCTATCTTACTGATTGAATAGACGTCTCCGCGGATCACCTTACCCCAGCTCGCCAATACTCATTATGCTTTCTCCCAATAGGCGGCGATAACGTCGAGTATTTTTACATATCGCGTCGATCCATGGACATGGGACCTACACAAAGCTTGTAATTATATGATTTTAACACCTAATGGGATAGTGGCTCAGATCGTGCTTGACCGACCTCTGCAGGGACGGGTTCGCCCCAAAAAGGGCCTGCTCCTTTGTGGACGCATACCCATTATGAGCAAAAGGGACTGGAGGTCTCGTTATGATTCTCAAAAAAATTGCTTCTTCGATAGTGCTGTGTGGCGCTTTAATCGCCGCTCCCATCCATGCCGCTCCCATCCTCAGCGATCTTGTTTTCGTGGTGGATGAATCAGGCTCCATGGGCAATGTTCAGGCGAACCTGCGCAGCAACATCGGGCTGTTCGCCAGCATTCTTACGGGGACGGGCCAGGTGGATGCGCAATACGGCCTGGTAGGCTACGGCAACCGCAGTGTCGTTCCGCGGCGCCTGGCCGACCTTACCAATGACACGGACTTCGCCACCGCCGCCCAGAACCTGGTGGCCAGTGGTGGCACAGAACCAGGCTATACGGCCACGGCCTTCGCGCTCAATGCGCTGGATAACCAGTCGGAGAGTTTCTCGTTCCGCTCCAACGCCGTCAAGAACGTTATTATCCTGACGGATGAGCCCACAAACGGTGATGCCGTACCCAGGGGAGCGATTAATGGGCAGGCAGTATCCGAGACCGTGCTCGACGGCGTACTGGACGACAACAACGCCCTGTACAACGGTGTGCTGAGCCGCTTCAGCACGATCCAATCTTATGAAGACCTGATCACTGATCACGGTGGCTCGGTTTTCGACCTGGGCCTCTTCAACAGTACAGAGGAGTCCGTTGTCCAGGCGTTTGTGACCGACTTTGCCAATGCCAAACTCCAGGAGACGCTGGGCTTCTGCGAACTGAACCCCCAGGACCCCGCCTGCAGCGAGAATGGCGCCACGCCGGTGTCTGAGCCGGGTTCTCTGGCACTGCTTGGGCTGGGCTTGAGCGGTCTGGTGGCCATTCGCCGGCGCAAGCAAGTAGCCGCCATCTGAATCGATAAAAAGCCCGGTCCGTATCAGAAAATGTTACAACCAGGCGGTCAGGCTCCGGGCACTCACACCCGGGGACTGACCCACCCCTGCAAACGCCCCGGCTCCAACCGGCTGGTAGAGCTCAAAACCGAGTAACGGTGGTGGCGTCATCGTTTGTCGCTTGGCTGCTTTTCCATGAGTTCTGATCCGATAGATGCAACTTTCCAGGGTATTTTTCGTGGATTCAGGCTGCAGCGTGATTTGGACATCCTTTCCCCCTAAAATGCATGATTAAAAATGAAACAGCATTCACAAACCGACGAAAAGGTGTGGCTCAATGACCTCGCAAAAACGCCAAATACTGCTGCTGGACGGAGGCATGGGCCAGGAGCTGCGGCGGCGCAGTAGCCGCCCCGCCTCTCCGCTATGGTCGGCCCAGGTCATGCTGGACGAACCCCATCTGGTCACCGCGGCCCACCGGGATTTCATCAACGCCGGTGCTCGGGTCATCACAGTCAATACCTACAGCGCGACCCCGCAGCGCCTGACACGCGACGGCGAGCCCGGGTTGTTCGATTCAATTCATGCGGCCGCACTGAATGCCGCCGCCAGCGCACGGGAAGACAGCGATCAGGCTGTACTCATCGCTGGCTGCCTGCCACCGCTGGTCGCGAGTTATCGCCCCGACCTCGTGCCCGACGACGCAACTTGCCTGCGCGACTATCGCCGAATGGTGGAGGCCCAGGCCAAAAGGGTCGATCTTTTCATCTGTGAGACCATGTCTCTTGCCCGCGAAGCACGTGCAGCGACCCTGGCAGCGACGGAACACGGCCTGCGGGTCTGGACGGCCTTCACCGTGGACGATAGTGATGGAACGCGTCTCCGGTCCGGCGAGTCGCTGGCCGAGGCGGCCCTCGTGGCGAAGGCCGCCGGCGCTGAACGAGTGCTGGTTAATTGCTCGGTTCCTGAGGCGGTAACAACTGCGATGGGGGCTCTCGCCGGTCTCGGCATTCCGTTTGGCGGGTACGCCAACGGCTTCAGATCCGTGGCGGCACTTGAGCCGGGTGGTACCGTGGATGCCCTGGAGTCGCGCACGGATCTTGATCCTGCGGCCTACGCCGACTATGCGCTTCAATGGGTGGAGCAGGGTTCGACGCTCGTGGGCGGCTGCTGCGAAGTTGGTCCGGCACATATTGCTGCCCTGGCCGAGCGCTTGAGCGCCGCTGGATACTCTCTGGCAGCCTCTTGATGGCGAATCAGCTATCAAGCATTTACCATCAATAACGACTGTCTAAATCGGGAAGTAAGCACTCATGAAGCAGAGCCGTGCCAAAGTTGTCTCCTTCGATAGCGAACCTCTGATCCTGGTTGATGAAAAAGACAATGTGGTGGGCTACGACTCCAAGGTGGCGTGCCATCAGGGGCATGGCCAGTTACACAGGGCATTCTCGATTTTTGTTTTCAACCGCCACAACGAGTTGCTCCTGCAACAACGCAGCGTACAGAAGCCATTATGGCCACTTTACTGGTCAAACAGCTGCTGCAGCCACCCGCGTCATGGTGAGGGCGATCTGGAGTCCGCGCAAAGACGCTTGCAAGAGGAGCTGTGCATTACCGGGCTGCCGGAGTTTCTCTATCGTTTTCGCTACCATGCCTCCTATGGTGATATCGGGGCAGAGCATGAGCTGTGCTCGGTTTATATAGCGCGCTCGGATGCGCCGGTTGAGGTCAATGCCAGCGAGATCGCAGACTGGTGCTATATCGCACCCGAAACACTGGACCGGGAACTGGCCGAAAACCCGGAGCGCTACACTCCCTGGCTTAAGCTGGAATGGCCCCGGCTGCGCAAAGAGTTCTGGTCTCGGCTGGAAGCGCACGGGTGAAAACGTCGCGGCCAGTCCGACGAAACAGGCAGTTGAGGCATTGATCAGACATTGGCGTTACCCCTGTGTATTGGAAGGGAGGACACAGTCTGTGCCCCGGTTCTAAAACCCTCAAGCTTTCGCTATATTAAAGATTTGTGGAGAGCCCCGTCGTGGACAGCTGCTGTGAAAACAAGGCCGGTGAACTGGCACAATTGAGAGCAAGCCAAAGCCGGGTACTTTATATTGCGCTTGCAATCAATGCAGTGATGTTTGTTGTGGAATTCAGCGCCGGCTGGATGGCGAACTCTACCGCGTTGCTGGGCGATTCGCTGGACATGTTTGGCGACGCGTCTGTTTATGCGCTGACTCTCTTCGTGCTGGACAGAAGCCGTCGCGCTCGAGCCGGTGCGGCGCTGTTCAAAGGCGGCTTTATGCTTTTGTTCGGTGTCGTTGTTGTAGCCGATGCCATTCGCAAGCTGGTGATTCAGGAAGTGCCCGCCGCTGACTGGATGGGCACTGTCGGCGCAATCGCCCTCCTGGCTAACGGGGTTTGTTTCGCGCTGCTCTACCGCCACCGCGCGGATGATCTCAACATGCGATCCACCTGGCTGTGCTCCAGGAATGATCTGTTCGCCAACAGCAGTGTGATCATTGCGGCTGGACTGGTCGCCGTCACCAATACCTTGTGGCCAGATATCATTGTGGGCCTCGCCATTGCCTCGCTTTTCCTGCACTCCGCCTGGCAGGTCACACGGGAGGGTATCGAGGAATGGCGTCTCGGCGGCACCTAACGGCTCATCGAGTGTTTCAATGGCTGGCAATGAGGGTCACTCACTCATCACCGTCGGCTGCGTCTTCAACGGCCTCGCCAGTGGCTTCGATGTCTTCACCCATGCCTGCGATGGTGTTGCAGCCAGCAAGAGTGGCAAGCAAGACAAAAGCGAGGAAGAAAGACTGAACGGTAAATTTCATGGTGTACCCTCCCTGAAAAGTGTCGGTTCGCTTGTACGAACCCAATTGGTTTCATTTTTTATCTGATCATGAATCGAACATCTTTATCCAGGGTCTTGCCTTTTCTGCGTAACATTAGCCATTCCGGTCTCTTGAGACCATCGGCCTGACGGCGAAATTTATACGCCTACTGCCGCAAGGCGGGCGATTCTCACGCCAGCTGCCAGACTGGCAGTTAACTAGTCAGGTTCGTCGCGATAATATTCAACTTCCCTTCGACCTGACCAGTCCGGAGCGGGTCGAACGCGGCGAACAGGTCACCGGCAACCTTTGAGCGCCGGATAGCGAAAGCTGCCGATGGGTCCTGAAATACTCCGGGATAGCCCTGTCTAATGCGCACAAAGTCTGGACTCAGGCTAAACTGACAGAATATCAGTGTTATTTCGGAGACAGCCTATGATCCGGGAGTGGCTTTCCCGCTGCCTCGCCGCCTTTCTGACAAGACGGGTGGAAACGTCCCTGAGCACATCGAATTTCGAGTCGCTCCAGAAATCCCTGCGACCGGGCGATGTACTTCTGGTTGACGGCGGCACCAGAATCGCCGTGGCGATCAAGTACATTACCCAGTCAACCTGGTCTCATGCGGCTTTGTACCTGGGCCCTGATGCCGGTCTTCCGGTGAGCGACTCGGGCGAGCCTCACGTGCTTATAGAAGCGGATGTTGAAGCCGGTATCCGCACCCTGCCCCTGTCCTTTTACGAGCATGATCATACCCGCATCTGCCATCCCCTGGGCCTGGCGCAACCCGACATTGATAACATCTCTGACTACGCCCGAAGCCGCATCGGCCACCAATACGACATGAAAAATGTTTTCGACCTGGCGCGTTATCTGTTGCCCGTGCCGCCGGTCCCCAGCAAGTACCGGCGCCGGATGCTGGCCTTCGGCAGCGGTGACCCGACCCGCGCCATCTGTTCATCCTTTATCGCCCAGGCATTTCAGACTATCCGCTACCCCATTCTTCCCATCATAAAAACCCTGCCGTCCGATGATCCCCGGTGCCTTCGTTGCAAGCGGGAATTGTTCCATATCCGTCATCACTCTCTGTTCACGCCCCGGGATTTCGATTCCTCGCCCTATTTCCAGGTAATCAAGCCCTCGCTTTCCGACGATTTTGATTTCCGCACCCTAGACTGGAAGGAGCACGAGAAAGCCGGTTAACCATCACAAGGCGACAGTTGAAATTCCTGACCTGTGAGTGCATGTCGTTGGTTACAGCCACCTTCGTTTTTGCCGGGCAGGCCCTGGCGGTCGTGCTGGTGTGCGTTCTGGAGACAGTAAACCAAGGCGAACCGAATACACACAGGGAGGCACTTATGAAGCCGATTACCCGAGACGATCTCAAAACCATGAATGAAGCTGAACACGAAGATTTTGTCCTGATCAACGTGCTGCCCCGGGAGGAGTTCAACAAGCAGCACATTCGCACATCCATCAATATTCCGGTGGATGACACGGATTTTTCCGAGAAGGTCGAGTCAGTTGCGGGCGGCAAGGACCGGAAAATCGTGGTGTACTCTGCGAACTTTGATTGCGAGGCCTCGCCAAAAGCCGCCCGGAAGCTGGAAGATGCCGGCTTTACTCAGGTTTATGACTATGAGGGCGGCACCAAGGACTGGTTCGAGAAAAAGCAGGCCGCCTGACTCCGGCAGGCGAGAAAGAGGCTGGCGCCGGACCGGCCTCTTGTTGTCTCAAAGCGATGCTCTCACCCGCTTCAAATTCATGACGTCTTGTAGGCGTCTATCATGGTGCGCAGTTCGTCCAGATTCCGGTTCACTGAGACCGATGTTTGCGAACCCTCGGCCGCTCTCTCGGCCAAGGATTCGCCCTGGCTCGACATGATGTTCATGCTCTGATTGATTTCCTCGGACACCGCCGACTGCTCCTCCGCAGCCGTGGCTATCTGGTCATTCATTTCCTGCAATTTCTCGATGCTTCCAAGGATCTGCTCAATCGCTTCGCCGGAAGCCGTCACCGCTTGCGTCGCCTTGACTGAACGTTCCTGGCCTTGCTTCATTGAAGCGACGACTTCATTGGTGCCGGCTTCCAGGGTTTCTATCATTTTCTGGATTTCTTCGGTGGACGCCTGGGTTTTTACCGAAAGATTCCTCACTTCATCGGCAACAACCGAGAAACCGCGACCCGCTTCGCCCGCACGGGCGGCTTCAATCGCCGCATTCAGGGCCAGCAGATTGGTTTGCTGGGAGATCCCCTTGATGGCTGAGGTGGTCTCACCGATCGTCTGAACAACATCGGCAAGCCGGTTGAGGGCGCTCGCGGTGGAGTCGAGAATCTCGTTTTGGGCGTTTGTCGCCGCCATGGCGTCTTTAACCGAATCCCTGCCGCCGGACGCTTCCACAGTCGCCTCTTCGGCAGCACGAGCTGCCTCCACGGCATTCTGGGCAATTTGCTGGGCGGTGGCTGACATTTCATGAACGGCAGTTGCGGACTGGGTAGATTGTTCACTCTGGCCCTGTATCAACCGGTGAGTGTCTTCGCTGGCTGTCGCCAGACTGCTCGCCGAACCGGCAATAGCACCGACTACCTGTTTCAGTTGGGCCATGAGTCGTCCGAAACCTGAAATCATCTGGTTGAACGACTTGACCGCCTCATCATCCAGGTCGGTTTCGATTTGTACTCTCAAATCCTTGTTCTGCTCGAACTGGTGTATGGCCGCGATGATGCTGTTTGCCGCGCGCTGGGACCGGCTCTGCTGGGCCGCTATCAGGATCAGCACGGCCGCCTCGAAAATCACGAACGCGGCATGAATTCCTGTCACTCCCCAATTGCCGCCGTGATTGAATATCGCGATCGGCATATCGCCCAGGCTCAGGCCAGCGTTTTGCAGGAAAGTAAACAGGAAATGATGAAGCGCGATGGCGGCGGCGGCCGCCAGAATGGGCAGCCAGTCCTTGTAGATAAGAGTGAAAGCCAGGGCTGCAAAAATATGAAAGTGCATCTCGATGCGGCCCATCTGGGCCTGAATCATGACTGCTGAAAACAGCATGAGACAAACACCCACCACAATCGAAAAAGCCCGGCTGCCCCGAACGAGCCCGTAACCGATGGTGGCCAGGGCCGCCACCGCCAGGGCCCCGATCAGCGCAAAGGTCATGGTGCCGAAGCCCAGCGGAACCAGGAGTCCAACCACGGGCACATGGGCCAGAAGCAGGAGGAACATGTAACGATCAGTTTTCAGCAATGCCTGTGTCTTAGCGTCATCCATCTTTTCCATACCACCGGTGACTGTATCGGGTGCCAATCAGTTTAGCTGCGTTGTTGCCGGTATTGATGGCACTAGTCGCATTTACTGACGCCAGTTCGGGATCAAATCCGTAAACTTATTTTAGCAGGTCGATCAGAATTCAACCGCCAGGCGCTGGTATCTAAATGTAACCGCGATGCCGGAACCGCGAGAGCCTTACGAGGTGGTGCCCAGGAGGGAGTTCAAAAAGCATGGAGCAGGGAATGCTCCATGCCAAGTCAGGTCGAACGCTAATTCGCTGTACCCTGCCCCGGCTGGCACAGGGGCAGCATGATCAGTCGTCAGAACCGAGCGGTTGGGGGCTGTCATCGGCAGGCCCTGTTGCCTGAAGGTCTACCGGCGGTATGCGGTTAGCCCCCCAGCTTTTATGGACATGACTGATGACGCGCTGCAACTCATCGTTGGGCACTCCCGCCACTTCGCCCTCTTCAAGGGGATCAAAATGGAAGATATAAAGACGAGAAGCAAACTCTTCCAGAGGCAGGGAGGCTTCACCAAAGCGCTCACCCGTGCCAGCGGTTTTCACGATCACCCCTTCTCCCCAATTCTGGCCACTGTCGTTGTTGGGGTTGTAGAAATACACCCGCATTACGTCATGGGGATCCGTCGCCACCCGCAATATGCTGATCGCATGCCAGCCGATGAATCTGGCGGCACTGTCGGTAACGGCGACGCCCGCCGGCTGGGGATGAATCAACGGCTGGTTGCCATTGTAATCAGGATGATAACAGGCATAGAAATGCCGTAGAAAACCTTCCAGATCCTGCAACTTTCCGCTGGCCACATCCACATTGATCCTGAAGCCGCGGCCGGCCCACCAACCGTGGAATTCCGGGTTGACCCAGCGGTGCGGGTCGCCTTCACGGCCAATACAGCGCCGGCCCATTTCTGCATAGATGCGATCCAGATGCGGAACCACAACCAAAGAAACCGGGTCCATGTCCAGTGACATATCGGAGGCAACGCCGGTTTTGCTTTCCTGGGAAGAAATGGGCTGGCCTTCAAAGTGAATGATGATTTCATCATCGCGGGCGGCCCAGACCACCATTTGCAACAGGTAGTCCGGATCGTTATAGGCCCACATCGAGAGGGCACGGGCCGATTGGCAGGTCGGATTATTACCCTGACCCACGCCCAGCGGCTGGCCGAGCATACAAAGCACGCCCTCCATCAATCGTGCGCGTGGCGAGGGGATCGGGCCAAAAACCAACTGCAGGCGCTCCTTGCAGTACGCCGACACCGGCAGATGGAGCTGGCGCCACAATGCCGGAACTACCGGGGGCTGGTACAGAATGCCTCGCTCCAGAACCAGGGCCAGGCCGAGAACCGCTTGTGGCGTCTGTGGATGGATGGTTTCCTTGATGATGGCCCGCACCAGATCTTCATAACACAGCATGCAATCCCGACCGGTACTGGATAGGCCCAGAGCCTCGGACAGAAGATGGCTGTTTTGTTCCAGCAAATAACGCAACAAGACCGTGTGGTACGGAGACACCAGGCCTGTATCATGCATGGACCGGGCAAAACCGGAAGCCTCGTATTGCAAGGCGCCGCTGTCCATGGACAACAGGCGCTCGTCGTAAATATCCACGCCCGGGTCTTCACGACAGGCCTGGGTCGTGCCATAAAGGCTGCTGATCAGCCGGTCAGCGCCCTGGCCACTGGCGCCCAACTCGATATTGGGGTCGGCGCGGCAACTGGCAATCTGGGTAATCATTTCTTTGACCCCACTCACCTGAATGGGTCGCTGCTGCAAAATTCGCCAGATTTCGTCGACCAACTGGTCAACGATGTGTTCGTAACCGATACGCTCGGCCAGGTGCCTGAAAAGGTTCCTGGGCACTTGAGCCAGCCTGCCCTGCTGCTCCCGTTCCGCCTCTGTGGGGGCGCCAAACAGCAAGCTCAAATTAAGGGCCATGACCTGGGTAAGATAATGGTGCGCCTGCTCTGAGGAAATACTGGGGTGATCGTAGTCACCCAGGGCGATGGCAAGCATGCGCAGCTCACTCAAAGCCTCAATGATGACTGAGTCCGGCTCGGAGCTTCTCAGGGAATAGGTACTGAGGGAAGGCAGCAATATCTCGGGATAGAGCCAGTCTGTGCCCCAGAAGACACCAGCCTCATCCAACTGCTTTACGCGTGCTTCGACGACCGCGCAGCCGCCCTCCTGGAGGACGGTGCGGCGGACAGTGTCGAAAACTCGCCGAATCTTGGTAGGTTTGGCAAATGCCGGCGCGACAGACAATACGCGGATGGCTTCATCCAGCTTGGCTGTCAGGTTTTGCAGTTTGCCAGGATCACTATCGTTGGGTTCGGAAGAATTCAAGCTGACTCCTTGTATCGGGCACTGCGCTCATTATGAGCACAGCGCCCGTTGATTATACATAGAAATCGAGGTCTTCCTGACGCTTGAGCAAATCTCTCATGGTGTGCGTGTCTTCACCGAAGAAGTAGATAAGCCCCCAGTGAGTGCCGAAAGCCGTGCGCTTGGTTACGGTCTCTTCGACCGGTGCGGTCAGCTCGTGAGATTCGAAGTATTCGTGGTCTTCGGTCTCTGACGGAATTTCCAGCTTGCTGACAACCCGGCGTCTTGGGTATACGCCGAAGCAGCCGGCCACGCCTTTGGCGTCCACAACTTCTTTCGGGAAGAAGTTTGTGACTTCTTCTTCCGTGGTTTTGGGGTCGAACATCAGGATCATGCCCTGATAGGCATTAAAGCCATAGGCACGCTCAAGCAGTTCAAACACCTTGAAGCCGGGCGGACGGTAGGCCACTTCACCGAAGTACATCTCGCCGTCGCTGGTCACGAAGTACTCCGGGTGAATGAACCCGAACTCGATGTCGAACGTCTTGATCAGTTTTTCGATCTGAACACGGATCTGCTCGCGGTATTTTTCCAGTTCCGGCGTTGCCGGCACGAATACGGAATAACCCAGAGTCACATACTCGGAAATGTTCAGGAAGCGTATCTTGCCGTTATGAATCCAGGCTTCGACCGCAAATTCCCAACCATCCAGGTGAGACTCCATCAAGACCGGGAATTCCTCATCCGGAATCATGTCGACCTCGTCCGGTGTCCGGATAACCCGGTGGCCAAGGCAGCCGGCCTTGTCGAAGGCCTTGAGGTGGATCGGGTCGTTCGGGTCGCCTTCCAGCTTCAGCAGGGTCTGGTTAACCCGCTTGAGGAATCGGATAACATCGCCTTTGTCATGGGCTTCCTCGAAGATGCCAACACGGATGCCACCCAACTGGGCCCTACGCTTCATCAAGGCTTTGTCGCGAAGAAGCATGGCCTGGCCAAACAGACGAGGATTGTCCAGCAGAACCGAGTTGATTGCACCGGCCCACTCCACGGTTTCTTCGAACAGCGGAATGGCAACGTCAACACCCTTTTCTTTCAGGGTTGTGGCGATTTCCATGGAACGGTCGTTCAACCGCTCGAAATTCCAGGGAATAAAGGGAATATCATGGGACTCGCAATAGTCCGCGGCCCATTCAGGTGCTACGACCACATAACGCCGATCAAATGAGTCCGCTGCTTCAACAGCGCTCAAGCTCCAGCCTAATAATGCAACGTACCCTTTTTCCGGGTTGCGTTTTACAGCATTTCCATCGGCCATCTGTAGTACCTCCGTTGGTTTAGTGTACCGGTCAACTTACACCCTTTGTGCGCCCATGAGAACACCCTTCTTCTATTGACGCAGCCGCTAACTATCGGGGCTTGAGCTGAAGTGTGTCCAAAGTACGCGAGCGAATCTCCCTGAGCAGGGATTCGTTCTCCACCAGTGATTGACCGTAAGACGGCAACATCCGTTTCATTCGTTGCTGCCATTCTTCAGTCTTGGCCTGTTGCCCGAAACAGCGCTCAATGACATCCAGCATGGCATGGGCGGCCGTTGAAGCACCCGGCGAAGCGCCCAGCAAGGCTGCCAGGCTGCCGTCACTCGAGGCCACGATCTCGGTGCCAAACTCAAGCTTGCCGCCGCCGGTGGCCGTTCGCTTGATGATCTGCACCCGCTGGCCTGCCATGCGCAGCTCCCAGTCATCTTCGCTGGCTTCGGGATAAAAGTTCTTGAGGGCCGCCACGCGTTCCTCGTGAGACTGGAAAACTTCGCCAATCAGATAGCGCGTCAGGTCCATGTTGTTCTTGCTCGCCGACAACATCGACCGGATATTGCCGGATTTGACAGAGCCAAACAGGTCGAACATGGACCCCTGCTTCAGGAACCGGGTGGTAAAGCCGGCATAGGGGCCAAACAGCAGCGCCGGCTCGCCATCAATGATCCGGGTATCCAGGTGTGGCACGGACATGGGCGGTGACCCGGTGGGCGCCTTGCCGTAGACCTTGGAGTCGTGCTGCTCCACGACTTCCGGCTTGCGGCATACCAGCCACTGACCGCTGACGGGGAACCCGCCATAGCCGCGGGCCTCTTTAATGCCGGACTTCTGCAGCAACGGCAATGCGCCGCCGCCGGCGCCCAGAAAAACGAACCCGGCTTCCAGCTTTTCGCTTTCGCCACTTGCTTCGTTCCTGACACCGATTTCCCAGCGACCATCGTGTTTCTGTGACAGTGAGCGCACGGAATGCCCCAGCATCAGCTCAAAACCGGCCTGGCTTTGCAGGTATTTGACCAGATGCCGCGTCAATGATCCGAAATCCACGTCTGACCCATGCTCTACCCGCGTCGCGGCCACCGATTGCATGGGGTCCCGGCCCTGCACCACCAGCGGCATCCAGTCTTCGATTTCCCTGGGTGACTCCGAATACTTCATCTCACTGAACAGGTGATGCTCGGTCATGCGTTCGTGACGCTGCTTCAGAAACCGGACATTGTCCTTGCCCCACACAAAACACTGATGGGGCGCCCGGTTGATAAACTCATTGGGCTCGGGAAGCATGCCCTCCTCAACCAGATAGGACCAGAGCTGAAGGGACACCTCAAAGGCAGCGTTGATCTGAAGCGCCCTCTCAATCTCGACATCGCCGTCTTGTTTCTCCGGCGTGTAGTTGAGCTCGCAGTAGCCAGCATGGCCGGTACCGGCATTATTCCAGCCATCGGTGCTCTCATGCGCAACATGGTCAAGTCGCTCCACCATGACCATCGTCAGTGAGGGATCAAGCTGTCGCAGCATGACACCAAGCGTGGCGCTCATCACGCCACCGCCGACCAGGACCACGTCTACTTGTTTAGAGGCCATTTTTTTCCACCTTGGCAAGTTTGAAATCTGATACAAGCCCACACGAGCTTCTGAAAAACTGCCTGCTATCCATTGCTCTCAACAGGCACTTTTTAAAAAACTCCAGGCGTCCGCTGAACCGGCCAGTTTTCAACAGAAAAAGCAGATCGGGCCTGGGCTCAACAGGATCTTTTAACAATTATCCGGGTTTTGCTCCGGATAATAAATTGCAGTCCGCACAGGTTAACGGCCCGGCGCCCTGAAGCCTGGCGGCGTGTTTCACGTTCCATGGCGCCGAAAAGCGGATTCCCGGCGTCAGGTTTGTTATATTCCCGCATCATTACAATCATTGGGAGTTTATCGAATCATGCTAATGGCGTTCGGGGCAATCATTGTCGGCCTGATTTTACTGGTCTGGAGCGCCGACCGGTTTGTTGAGGGCGCGGCCGCCACAGCCCGGCATGCCGGCATGCCGCCACTGCTCATCGGCATGGTCATTATCGGCTTTGGCACCTCGGCGCCAGAAATGGTGGTGTCGGCCATGGCCGCTATGGATGGCAACCCCAGCCTTGCCCTCGGCAACGCTTACGGCTCCAACATCGCAAATATCGCCCTGGTGATCGGCCTGGTGGCACTTATCAGCCCGATTCAGGTGCACTCGCAGGTGCTTCGCAAAGAGTTGCCGCTGTTGTTCGGGCTTTGTCTGATCGCCGGCTGGCAGCTGCTCGACGGCGAACTTACCCGCCTTGATGGCTGGGTATTGCTTGGGGTGTTTGCGGTTGTCATGGGCTGGTCTATCGTTCAGGGCATGAAGAAAGGCCCGGACGCCCTGATCGTCAATGTCGACACCGAGCTGGCAGACGCCCCCATGCCGCTGGGCAAGGCTTTGCTTTGGCTACTCGTGGGTTTGATTTTGCTGGTGGTAAGCTCACGCATCCTGGTCTGGGGCGCTGTGACCGTCGCTCAGAGCCTCGGCGTCAGCGATCTGGTGATTGGTCTGACGATCGTGGCGGTCGGCACCTCTCTCCCGGAACTGGCGTCGTCGTTGGCAGCGATCAAAAAAGGCGAGCATGACCTGGCTCTGGGCAACGTTTTGGGCTCCGGCATATTCAACACCCTCGCCGTGGTCGGTATCGCGGCGACGATCGCGCCCCTGTCCGTCGAGCCGGATGTTCTGCATCGGGACTGGCTCTTGATGACCGCCCTGACTGTGGCGCTCTTTATCATGGGTTTTGGCCTGAAAGGACGCCTGGGGCGGGTCAATCGTCTGGAGGGCGCGGGACTTCTGACCGTGTTCGTGTTGTACACCGGTTACCTCGCGTCCACGGTTCTGGGCTAGATCAGAAACCAGCAAGGAAGTGAAAAAGTGCCTTCCGTGGCAAAAATACCGTTATACCGGTATGGGCTTCCTGGCCAACAACAAAAGCCGCTCGTCATCACGGCTGCTATCACAAAAAGCTCTGGCTTGAGATTTCAGGATAGCGCCGTCTCATGACGGTTTGATGACAAAGCCCAGTTAGCGCTCTTCAAAAACCAGCGCCACCGAATTAAGACAATAACGCTCCCGG
>JAGXLV010000072.1:6537-15180 GCA_018334495.1 Oleiphilaceae bacterium | reverse complement strand
AATTGCGAGTTTTTATCAAGAAAGTGCTGAGCGACCCGACAATCGCGGTCAAGTCCGTCGATATTGCCAGGAAATACCGGAACCAGCCCAATGCGGACGAGGCCATCGCCCGTGAGATAAGCGCCAACACCAATGTGCGCATTCCCGAAAACTGGAGTGAAGCCGACCGGATGTTTCTTGAGATACTTCACGACGTGCTGGATGACGAAGAGGCGATGTACTAGCCCCATCTCCGGGGCGTCCTCTCCCTTAAAGGTCAGGCCCGGCTGCTGTCGAACTGCTGCTTGGCCAGGACACCTGCTGCATGTTTGTGCAGCAGAACAAGTTCGTCCTGAATGTCCGGATCCTCGGCGAGCATTTTCTGTTCGTTGAGGATATCACGAAGAATGTCCGTGGTGGTGAGCGGGTTGGCAAGGACGACACGGAACACAATACAGGGGTGATGGTGGTGCCGCGCCGGTTCGAGCCGGGTTCGCGACACAAAGGCCCGGCCGCGCTCACGCTGGGTCTTCTGTAAAAACTTGGTGACGCGGTTAAGGCTGGTGTTAAGGCGCTCTGACTGCGCCGGATCGGCAATCGCCAGCGCTTGCATGACGACGTCGGGGCAATACCGATAGGTCAGAATGTTCAATTCAGGCCGCGTGACCAGCTCGAAATCGGCGTGTTCTTTAATCATTTCTGCAAACACGCGGGCCTTTTCAATGCCCTGGTCAATCAGTATTTGGTAACCTTCACGGCCGAGAATGTTGAGGCCTGAGTGGATCAGCATAGCCATTCCAGGCCGGGAACCCTCCAGGGTGGTGCTGCCCAGATCCCGTGAACCCTTCCGGATAACGTATTGCGCGTGATGCTCCACCGCGCTCGCCAGTGCCGGGTCGCGAAAGACGACCAGGCCAGCGCCCATGGGCACGTAGAGTTGTTTGTGGGCATCGAAAGTGACGGAGTCGGCCTTTTCAATACCTTTAAGCAATGGCGCGTGGTTACGGGAAAAGAGTGTGGGGCCGCCCCAGGCGGCATCGACGTGGAAGTGCGCGCTGAACTCCCGCGCAATTTCGGCCATGGCATCCAGGGGGTCGATATTGCCGGTTTCGGTGGTGCCGGCAATCCCGCAAATCGCCAGAATTTTGATGTTGCGACGCTGGAGGTCGCGACATTTATCCCGCAGGGTGGCGGTCTGAATGCGGTTTTCGTCATCGGTCTCCACGGCCACCAGTGATTCCCGCCCCAGCCCCAGTACATCCGCAGCCTTGCTCAGGGAATAATGTCCCCGCCGGGATACCAGGATGGCTGCGCCTTCATGGCCGTAATATCTCAGCGCCCGGAACAGGCCTTCCTGATGAATGCCCCGGAAACCACCCTCGGCCGGGAAGGCCTGATTGCGCGCTACCCACAAGGCGGTAAGGTTGGCGACGGTGCCGCCTGAACACATGGCGCCCAGCGCATGGCGGGGGTTGTGCATCCATTTACGGTAGAATTCACCGTCGTTTTGATAGACCAGCCGATGAATCATGCCCAGGACCTGGCGTTCCAACGGGGTAAACGCCTTGGAGGTCTCGGTCTTCACCAGGTTCTGGTTCAGGGCTATCATGATCTTGGACAAAGGCAGCATGAAATAGGGCAGCGCCGACGTCATGTGGCCAATAAAGCTGGGGGAGGCGGTGTGAACAGAATTGGCCACGAGCTTGTCGAGCAAAAACTGCGCCTGCTCCGAGACGAACACCGGTTTTTCCGGCACGGACGATTCGGAAAAGTCCTTCTCAAGTTCACTCAGGTCTCGTTCGACCGCGACAATGTGCGCCTGCAGGAATCCGGCGAGATTGCGCGAGATATCCTGGTCGATGCGGCTCAGCGTGGAATCCGGGGCCTCCGGCACCGTAAACACGCGGTACATTGCCTCGACAGAGGCCTGAGCGGATTTTTTCTTACCGGTCATAGGCGCCACGCAACGTCGTTGGTGTCCCCGTTGGCAGGCATCCTGATGCACCACGGGGCTGGAGAACAGGAAGAAGTCTTCCTTTCGGATAGTCTGGCTCATCGCCTTCCCGGGAGGCCAGAGAATGATAGGCGCATATCCGGGGAGCTGTAGTATACGGCGTCATTTGCCATGGTGCCACCGGTGTCCGGTCAGAGGATCTCACGCTGGATATCCAGCACCGGTGCGTCTATTTTTGTGGCAATCGCTTTTTCGACCTGATCCAGACGCTCCTGGATCAGGCGGGAAGACGATCCGAGCGCTGCGATGGTCCAGGTGGCGCAATCGAGGGCCTCCAGATCAGCCGTTTCGGCAACCGCCAGATCCACTTCTTTGCCCCAGATGGCTCGCATGGGACTGAACGCCTTGCGTTTGGCCTTCAGGTCCTCACAGCCGTAAACCTGAAAGTGAAGCGTCAGCAGACCCACATGAGGCGTTATGGCGGGGCCGCGGGATGAGGTGTCGAGCAGTTTTCTGAGCGCATCGGACATAATGGAGCTCCCGGATTCTGGTGCTGCGACAGGACAGAGTGCCGGCGAATGATATCGCCGACATCAAAGAGTTAACGGGACGCCTATCAGTCTATAACAGGCGTGGCGCGACGGATAATGGCGCCTGCGTCAACACCGGTGGGCAGATTGCCATAATTCAGGCCGCCCTGACTCTCCAGTCGCGAAGCACAGAACGCATCCGCCACAACAGGATCCGAGTTCCGAATCAGCAGTGAGGCCTGGAGCGATAACGCCAGTCGGTCCACCAGGTTGCGAGCCCGGTATTCAAGATGGGTGACGTCAGCGAAGTCGTTTTGCAATTGCGTGACAAAACGGTCGAAACGTCGGTCGGCGCCCCTGGCCTCGGCAACCTCGGCGAAAAAGGCTGTCAGGGTGTCAGGTTCTTTATTCAGCGCCCGCAGGGTATCGAGGCACTGGACGTTGCCGCTGCCCTCCCAGATCGCGTTGACGGGAGATTCCCGCAACAGCCGGGGCATGATGCAATCTTCCATTACGCCGTTGCCGCCCAGGCATTCCATGGCCTCATAGGCATGGTTTGGTGCGCGTTTGCAGATCCAGTATTTGCCCACGGGTGTTGCCAGCCGGGACAATAACCGTTCATGGTCATCAGCTTGGCTATCCAGGGCCCGAGCAATGCGCAGAGTAAAGGCCAAAGCCGCCTCGCTCTCCAGTGCCAGGTCGGCAAGCACGTTTTGCATCAAGGGTTGCTGGTTCAGATAGGTATCGAAGACCTGACGATGGCGACAATGATGAAGGGCCTGGGCGCTGGCCTGGCGTAAACCGGCTGAGCTGCCAATCATGCAGTCGAAGCGGGTCATGGCCACCATTTCGATGATGGTCGGCACTCCCCGGCCTTCTTCGCCCAGCATCCAGGCCATGGCGCCCCGCAGTTCGACTTCGCTTGAGGCGTTGGAAACATTGCCCATCTTGTTTTTCAGACGCTGGATCTGCCAGGGGTTTTTGCTGCCGTCGGGCCGCCAGCGCGGCATCAGGAAACAGGACAGCCCGCCCTGGGTTTGTGCCAAAACCAGAAAGCCGTCGCTCATGGGGGCTGACACAAACCACTTATGGCCCACTAATTCATAAATCCGGCCGGAGCCCGGTGTTCCTACAGGATAAGCTCGAGTGGTGTTGGCGCGGACGTCGGTGCCGCCCTGTTTTTCGGTCATTGCCATGCCAATGGTGACAGACGACTTCTCGCTGTCTGGCAGATTACGCGGATCGTACTCGGTTGCCAGTACTCGGCCTTGCCATTGGGCCGCAATTTCCGGTTGCTTGCGAATCGAGGGAATGGCCGCGAAGGTCATGGTGACAGGGCAGCCGTGGCCAGCTTCCACCTGGGCGTGCATGTAATAACGGGCGGCCCGGCTTACGTGGGCCCCCGGGCCAGGGTCCGTCCAGGGACTGCTATGCAGGCCGTGACCGGTGGCCATGCTCATCAGGGCGTGATACGCCGGGTGGAAGTCAATCTGGTCAATGCGGTGGCCGAACCGGTCATGGGTTTGCAGCACCGGTTTGTTCGCATTGGCCTGAAAGCCCAATTCGATAGTGGTGGCCGAGCCGGCGAGGGCGCCAAAGGTTTCCAGATCCGCCTGCGCCCAGCCTGCGCCTTCCCTTCGGACGCCCTCGCCAAGCGCCAGGTCCTGCTCGAACACATTGTAGTCCTGCAAAGCGGGGGGCTGATTTTCGACTTTATGAGTGGCCGAAAGGTAGGGCTCCCGGGCAAGCCCCTCCGCTTGGTGTTCCTGTTCTGATTGACTGACGCTCATGGTTGTCTCCATTTGCCGCACCGTTGCAAAGGCGGCAGTGGGTTAGGGCCAGACAATGACTATCCGGACGAATTGATTTATGACGGCCTGCGGGATTATCGCGCACGCCGGTCAGGTTCCTCAATCCCAAGTGAATCGAGTTTCACTTATGGTGTCAACGCACATTTATTGGAGCGTTTATGCGCATAAAATATACAGTAACGCACAGTTACAAAAAATTACATAAAATTAAGAAAAGAGACATAGAAACTGTCATCAACATTCGATTATAAAGGACGCAAGGCGAAAGTATTCCGGGTGTATTTGCCAATAGGGCGTGCAGCTTCCGCGCAGTATCAAGGACGCGCGCTTGTGACCTTTATTGCGAAAGGAGCAAAGTCATGAGTGAACAGGACGATAACAACTTTGGCCGCTCAAGTGGATGGCCTTCCTGCACGGATCACACGCACACAATTGCGAATCGGGCGCGGGTCAGAGCCCGGCTTGATGCGGATGTGGATGAATTCCTGCGGCAGGGAGGGCGCATCGAGGAAGTGGGCAACAGTCTTCAGAGCCACTTGTCCCGCAAGGTGAATACGGGCTTTCACAACACTTCGCTTTAAACCCTGTTCTATTGCGGCGCCCTTCTGGCAGGGAGAGCGTCGTTTTCTTCCGATCAGCACTGCTTTGCTGTGGCCGTGACGAACGCATAGCCCTGGACTGCCGTCAGTGCTCCCCACCGTGTATGATAAGCTCGAAATGACAAAATCGGTGTCTTAAAAACGTCACCGGGACCTGTCACCCTTTTTCACCTGGTTTGTCCAGGATTGCCCACGGGCGCTGTCTGTGAGGGTGAGCCAGGTCTTTCATACCCGTCTCACAGGAGATTTACAGGTGTTTGCCCCTCCTTATCGCGCTTTTCCCGCCAGCCGTCCACGACGCAATCGGGCTGACGACTTCTCCCGCCGAATGGTTCGTGAAAACCGACTCTCAGTGGATAATCTTATTTTTCCGGTTTTTGTCCTGGAAGGGGAGAAGCAGCGCGAAGCTGTGGCCTCCATGCCCGGCGTTGAGCGTCTCAGTATAGACTTGCTGGTAAAAGAGGCGGCTGAGTTGGTTGAGCTGGGCATTCCGGCAGTCGCGTTGTTTCCGGTGGTGGCGGCGGATCAGAAAAATCTCTCCGGGTCCGGCGCCTGGGATCCACAAGGCCTGGCTCAAAAGGCAACGCGGGCGCTCAAGGCGGCCTATCCCCAGCTTGGCGTGATCACCGATGTGGCCCTTGATCCCTTCACCACTCATGGTCAGGACGGCATCATTGATGACCATGGCTATGTGATCAACGATGTGACAGTCGAGGCCCTGGTCAAACAGGCGTTGTCTCATGCCGACGCCGGCGCTGAAGTGGTGGCGCCGTCGGACATGATGGATGGGCGCGTGCAAGCCATTCGCAAGGCTCTGGAGGGCGCGGGCCATGTCAATACGCGGATACTGGCCTATGCTGCCAAGTACGCCTCCAGTTATTACGGTCCCTTCCGGGATGCGGTGGGTTCGGCTTCCAATCTGGGTAAAAGCAACAAGGCCAGCTACCAGATGGATCCGGCCAACAGCGATGAGGCCCTGCACGAGGTTGCTATGGACCTGGCCGAAGGCGCTGATATGGTCATGGTCAAACCCGGCATGCCCTATCTGGATGTCGTGTACCGGGTGAAGCACGAACTGAAGGTGCCAACTTTTGTTTACCAGGTCAGCGGCGAGTACGCCATGCATATGGCGGCGGCCGAGCGCGGCTGGCTCGACGCCGACGCTGTTATGATGGAAAGCCTGATGTGTCTGCGCCGGGCTGGTGCCGATGCCATTTTAACCTATTTTGCACGTCAGGCGGCCCGGCTGCTGAACCATTCGACAAGCTGACGTTCTTCGATCAGAACACTAGGATCTCCGAGTTATGACAACAAACTCTGTAAAGCCCAAAGGTGAGGCCGAGGACGCGACCCCCATCCTGCCAGAGCTGATACCCCCGCTTGATCCGGCTGCCCGTGAGCACTACCTGAACCGGGAGCTCAGCCACATCGAATTTAATTACCGGGTGTTGCAACAGGCGCTGGATGAACATCACCCTCTGATCAACCGGCTTATTTTCTGCTGCATTTTCAGCAGTAACATGGACGAGTTCTTCGAAATCCGGGTCGCCGGTTTGCGCCAGCAGATCAAGTATGGCCGGGAGAGCGTAGGGCCCGACGGCATGCTGACCGAGCAGTTGCTCAATGAAATCAGTAAAGTGGCCCACAATTACATCAACGCCCAGTACGATATTCTCAATAACGTGCTTATTCCTGCCATGGAGAAGGAAAACATTCGTTTCGTGCGGCGGCGTGAATGGACTGCTGAGCAGGCAGACTGGGTCCGGCGTTATTTCGAGGCGGAAATCCTGCCGGTGGTAAACCCCATCGGTCTGGATCCCTCTCATCCCTTCCCGCGGCTGGTGAATAAAAGCCTGAACTTTATCGTTGAGCTGGACGGCAAGGATGCATTCGGGCGCGAGACCGGCA
This sequence comes from Oleiphilaceae bacterium, assembly GCA_018334495.1. Taxonomy (GTDB): domain Bacteria; phylum Pseudomonadota; class Gammaproteobacteria; order Pseudomonadales; family Oleiphilaceae; genus Marinobacter. Next base: position 8,399 of record JAGXLV010000072.1, on the reverse strand, counting down.
TGGCTATTGTGCCGGCCCCCCGGTCCCTGCCGCGTCTGGTTCGGATGCCTGATGACGTTTGCGCCGGGGGCGACAATCTGGTCTTCCTGTCGTCCATGATTCACGCTCATACGGACGAGCTGTTTCCGGGCATGGAAATCAAGGGCTGCTACCAGTTCCGGCTAACCCGCAACGCCGACCTGGAGTTGGAGGACGACCTGGAGGATCTGGCCTCGGCCCTGCGAGGGGAGTTGCTCAGCCGGCGTTTCGGCGACGGCGTGCGGCTTGAGGTGGCGGATAACTGCCCCGACGAACTGATCCAGTTTCTCTTGCGCAAGTTTGGTCTGGCGGAGCGGGATCTTTATCGGGTGAATGGCCCGGTCAATCTGACCCGTCTGTTGGCTGTAGATGGCCTCGTCGACCGGCCGGATCTGACGTATCCCGGATTTTCACCGGTTGTGCCCAAGAATATCCGGAATAAAGAGATTATCTTCGACGCCATTCGCCAACAGCCGATATTGCTTTTGCATCCGTATCAAAGCTTTACGCCGGTCATTGATTTCCTGCGCCAGGCGGCCAAGGATCCGCAGGTGCTTGCCATTCGCCAGACCCTTTATCGCACCGGTGCCGATTCGGAAATTGTCGAGGCTTTGATGGATGCCGCCCGGCGCAATAAAGAAGTCACCGCTGTTATCGAGTTGCGGGCACGGTTTGACGAAGCCGAGAACCTGGAACTGGCAAGTCGTCTTCAGGAGGCCGGGGTGATCGTCGTTTACGGCGTGGTGGGTTATAAGACCCACGCCAAGATGATTCTGATTGTGCGGCGCGAGGAGGGCCGGCTCAAGCGTTACGTTCATCTGGGCACCGGCAACTATCACGCCGGCAACGCCCGCCTGTATACGGACTACAGCCTTTTGTCCTGCGATGATGCCCTGGGCGATGACGTTAACAAACTGTTCCAGCAGCTGACCGGTATGGGCAAGGCGCTTAAAATCAAGAAGCTTTTCCACGCCCCCTTCACCCTCCACGCGCGCCTGCTTGAGCTGATCGACAGGGAAGCAGGCCATGGTGACAAGGGCGAGATCATATTCAAGATCAACGCCATGACCGATCCTGATGTGATGCAGGCCCTGTATCGGGCATCCCAGGCGGGGGTTAAAATCCAGTTGATTATCCGGGGTATTTGCTGCTTGCGGCCGGGCATTGAAGGTTTGTCGGAGAACATTCATGTGCGCTCCATTATCGGCCGTTTTCTTGAGCACACCCGGGTTTACTACTTTGGTAACAATGGTAAACGGGAGGTCTTCGGCTCCAGCGCGGATGCGATGGTTCGTAACCTGGTGAACCGGGTTGAGGTGGCGTTTCCGGTGGAAGATCCCGAGCTGGCGAATCGGGTGCGGGAGGATCTGGATGCTTATCTTGCTGATAATTGCCAGAGCTGGGTCTTGCAGCCTGATGGCAGTTACCTTCAGAATCAGCCAGCGCCAGGTGACGAGCGGTTTGCTTCTCAGGCGGTGCTGCTGGCTCGTTTGACCAACACTTGATAACCAGAGAGCACCGGAAAAGTCCATGCGCTTCAGGCACTTTTCCGGGGCTTCTTAATAATAAATCGATACCTGATTTTTGGAGCAGTAATCAATGAAAAAATTAATAGTGGCGGGCGTCCTCATTGTGGCTTTAGGCGTAGCCGCGCCATGGGCCGTGGGCGCACTCACCGAGCAACGCTGGGCCGAGACCGAGGCGAATCTGAACAGTCAGCAGCCAATGATTCAGATGGAAACCCGCAATTATGAGCGCGGTTACAGCACAGCCAGGGTGTCGGGTGTGGTGCGGCTGCAATTGCCGGGCGCCGACCAGCGCATCAGGCTGCCCTATGAGGGCAC
>JAGXLV010000072.1:0-6135 GCA_018334495.1 Oleiphilaceae bacterium | reverse complement strand
CGATGCGCCGGAAGTGGTGTTTACGGACCTTGGCCTTGAAAGCACCACCACCGCTGCTGACGATGACAAGCGCTTCACGGTTGAAAGTCGCCTGAACATTGAAAAGGTCGGGGCCGGAGATCATGCGTCAGGTCCCTTCCTCACGACCTTTGCGATGCGGGATGTGGAAGTGAACGCCTGGAATGGCCTATTGGGTGCCATCACCGACCTGCAACTATTGAAGTCAACCCAAGTGGCCGGCTTGTCCCGTCAGGCGATGATGGAGCAGCAGATGCAGGCCATGGGTGCTGTGAGCCAGGGTGTCAAGGATCTGGCGACCAGCGGTGTGAGCATCGGTTTCCCTGAAATCAAGCTGCAGTTTGTGGAAGGTGAGTTCACTGGTAACGCCATGTTCAATCATCCGCAATTGGCGGATGACCAAGTCACTGATCAGACGCTGATCATGGAGCAGTTGACCGGGGAGGTGAATGCCCGCATGCCGATGAGTCTGGTGGAGGCGCAGCCTTCTTTGCAGCAGCAGGTTGCGCCCTTGCTGCAACAGGGGTTCTTCGTTCAGGACGGAGACGATTTGACGCTGACGGCTCGCCTGAAAGATATCGCGGTTGATATCAACGGCAATACCATGCCGTTACCGCCCCTCATGTAATGCCCGGCGCAATGCCCCGCCCTGGCTACCGGGGTGGTGGCATTACCCTGGCCGTTCCGCCGCCCCGGGGATCCGAGGCGGCTTCGGCGTCGCCTTCCTCGCCCACCAGAATTAACTGCATATTGCCGTATTCACGGCCGACATCCGCTAATTTGTGGCCCAGCGCGCGCAGTTCGTCCCGTACGGAGTCCGATAGAGCGTCTGGCTCATGTTGTATCTGATCAGGAAGGTATTGATGGTGAAACCGTCCGGCGCCCACCACAGTCTCAGCGCTGTGTCCTTCCATAGTGTCAAGAAGACCCAGCAATACCATCGTGATGATGCGGCTGCCGCCCGGCGTACCTATGATGGCGCTGCCGGAGGGGCCACTCATCAGCGTCGGCGTCATGCTGGATAATGGCCGCTTGCCGGGTTCGACCTTGTTGGCTTCGCCTCCAACCAGACCATAGGCATTGGGTACCCCCGGTTTAATGGCGAAATCGTCAAGTTCATTGTTCAACAGCACACCGGTCTGACCGGACAGGAATCCGGACCCGAAAGGCAGATTGATACTGAGCGTGGCGCTCACCCGGTTACCCTCGCCATCAAGCACTGAGAGATGGGTTGTATGGGTGCCCGAGCCCAGGTCCCCCGGTAATGTCTCACTGGGAGTGGTCCGTGACATGGTGATGGTGTCAGCCAGATCTGCCAGATACCGGGAATCGAGTAAACGCTCCAGCGGTATATCGGTAAACCCGGGGTCACCCAGATACAGCGCCCGGTCCCGGTAGGCCCGGCGCATCAGTTCCGATAAATAATGGACCCGGGCCGCCTCCGGGCTGAGCCCGGCGGTGTCCATTTGCTCCAACGGGCGAGCGGACATCATGCCGAATATCTGCGCCAGCGCAACGCCACCGGATGACGGCGGCGGCGCGCTCCACAGGGTGTAATCGCCGAATTCGATTCGCGTGGCCTCGCGTTCGATCACCCTGTAGTCGGCCAGGTCTTCCGGCGACCAGATTCCGCCAGCGGTGTTCACGTCCTCTTGCAGTTTCAGGGCCAGGTCGCCTTGATAAAAGCCATCACGACCTTCTCTGGCGAGTGTGGTCAGGGTCTTGGCGAGCGCTGGCTGGCGTATAAGGTGGCCGGGCTCAGGTGGCTCGCCATCATCAAGAAACACCGAGCCCGCGGCCGGATAACGGGCCAGGATATCCCGGCGCCATGTAGCCATGCGGTGGTAATGCCCGTCAGCCTCGAAGCCCTGGCGGGCCAGTTGGATGGCAGCGGCCAGATTCGCGTCAAGCCCGGTCTTGCCGTAGGTTTCGCTAATATGAGCAAAAGCCGCCGGCTGGCCCGGAATGCCTGCTGCAAGAGGGCCATTGACGGACAATTGATCGGGGTGAATTTCGCCCTCGTCGTTCAGGTACAGGGTTTCGTGAGCGCGGCCGGGTGCCGTTTCCCTGGCATCAATAAAGACCGTGTTGCCATCGCCGGTCTGCATTAGCCAGAAACCGCCGCCGCCAAGGCCGGCACTGTACGGTTCCACAACTCCCAATACCGCGGCCGTGGCCACAGCCGCATCAAAGGCGTTGCCGCCGGTCGCGAGTATCTCCATGCCAGCCTTCGTGGCCAGCGGATGGGCGCTGGCCACGGCCGGGTGATAGTCAGCCCCGGCGCTCTGGGCGTAACCGGTGGACCAGGCCAGGCTGGCCAATAGAAGCAATGTCAGTGTGCGGCCAGTGGCGCTCATGGGATGTGTTCGCCTTGTGTCAGGATTTCTGGAATTTTCGGGTCAACGCCTGAGCTACTTGCGGGTCAACAAATTCCGTAACGTCACCCTCCAGGGAGGCAATTTCGCGAATGAGCGTGGAGGAAATGTAGGACAGATGATTGGCCGGCGTGAGAAAGACACTTTCGACCTCGGGCGCCAGGTGACGGTTCATGTCGGCAAGCTGAAATTCATATTCGAAGTCCGAGACCGCGCGAAGACCGCGAAGGATAACCCTTGCCCCTTGCTGCACGACGAACTCCGCCAGCAGGTTGCTGAACCCGATCACGATGACATTAGGCACATGACTGGTGCTCGACTGCACCAGCGCTATGCGTTCCTCAAGGGTGAGCAGGGGCTGTTTTTTGGGGCTGGCGGCGATTGCAACCACCACGGAACCGAAAAGCTTGCCCGCCCTTTCAATCAGGTCCGTGTGACCATTGGTGATGGGGTCAAAGGTGCCGGGGTAAACGACTTTGGTCATGTAGGTACTCCTAGCTGTCATTCCAGAAGTACCAGCTTAGCAGACCTGTCGAGCCAGGCTTTAACGGATGAACATTTTGTAGACCATCCTGTGCAGGGCCGTACCATAGGGGGGATACAGAAACCTGCTGCTGTTGAAGCGCTGTTTGCTGAATACGCTCTTGGCGTGGGAGAAGGTCAGAAAGCCTTCCTTGCCGTGATAGTGCCCCATCCCCGAGGTTCCTATGCCTCCGAACGGCATATCGTCCTGGCAGACGTGCATCAATGTGTCGTTAATACAGACGCCGCCGGAGTGGGTCTGGTTCAGAACGTGATCCTGCATTTCGGTCTCATAGCCGAAGTAATACAGGGACAGGGGCCTGGGCCGGTCATTGACGTACTGGATCGCCTGGTCAAGGGTGTCATAGCCGATGACCGGAAGAATGGGGCCAAATATTTCATCCTGCATCAGGTCCATGTCATCGCGGGCATTCAGCACCAGGGTAATGGCCATTTTGCGGGTGCCATCGCTCAGGTTTTCCTGGGCCGGGTTGATCTCGACCAGTTCGGCCCCCTTGCGCTTCGCGTCTTCCAGGTAGGCCTGCAGACGGTTGTACTGTTTGTCGTTGATAATGGCCGTGTAATCGTCATTGTCCCGAAGGTTGGGGTAGAGGCCGGCAAACTGCTTGCGGAATTCGTCTACAAACGTTTGGACCCGGTCAGCAGGACACAAAACGTAATCCGGCGCCACGCACGTCTGGCCGGCGTTGATGGCTTTGCCGAAGGCCAGTCGATGAGCGGCGTCCTCAAGAGGAACGTCGGTCGAGATAATGGCCGGAGACTTGCCGCCGAGCTCCAGTGTTACCGGGGTCAAGTGCTCCGAGGCGGCCTTCATAACCATCTTGCCAACCGTCGTTGAGCCGGTGAACAACAGGTGATCAAACGGCCGCGAGGAGAAATGGGCCGCCACATCCGCTTCGCCGGTCACCACCGCGACCAGGTCCAGAGGAAAGGTTGTCTCCATCAGCTCTTTGAACAGGGCTGACGTGTGCGGGGTAAACTCTGACATTTTGACCATCACCCGGTTGCCGGCCGCCAGCGCCGAAATCATCGGGCCGACGGCGAGAAACACCGGGTAATTCCAGGGTACGATCACGCCGCAGACACCCAGGGGCTGATAGTGGACTTTATTGGTCGCCGGCTGAAACAGCATGGAAACCTTACGTTTCGACGGCTTCATCCACTGATCAAGATGTTTGATGGTGTAGTCGATGGCAAGGATCGAGGGCATGATTTCCGCGATGCGGGTTTCGTCGGCGGAGCGACAGCTGAAATCCCGGTCAATGGCCTCGGTCAGTTGGGTTTCGTGGGTGAGCAGGGCCCGTTTCAAGCGCTTGAGGTTTGCCCGGCGTTCGCTGAGCGCAGGCATGGGATTGCGCCGGAAGGCCTCGCGCTGCTCTTCAAAATAACGACCGACATATTCAATATGTTTCTTACTGTCGGTCACTTGAACAACATTGGCAACCATGATGTCTCCTTAGCGCAGCGGCGGGCGTGAGTGCGTTTTGCCAGGCCGTTTCGTTGTGTGAGTAGGGTGAAAAAATAATGCTTAAAAACTGTTCGATTTGCGTCGTTCGGCATTATTAGAGTATATACTCTAGTGAGTCAAGTCGGTCAGGAGAAGAGGCCGTTACGCCAGTTCCTCAATGACATTGCAGCCAGTGACCAGGTTTGGATGTCGCCACAGTGAATTTATGAAAACAAGAGACAGAATACTCTTATCCGCCCTTGAATTGTTCAACGAGCGGGGTGAACGCAACGTAACCACCAATCACATTGCTGCCTTTTTGGGTATGTCTCCTGGCAATCTGTATTACCACTTCAGGAGCAAGTCGGACATCATTTACAGGATTTTTCAGGAATACGAAAAACTTGTGGATTTCTACCTGGATATTCCGAGGGATCGTCCGTTAACAGTGGCAGATTTGACGTTTTATCTGGAGTCGGTATTCGATGGCTTCTGGCGCTACCGCTTTTTCCACCGTGACCTGGAGTTCCTGCTCGACAACGACGCCCGGCTCCGCCGTGACTACCGTGATTTTACCCATCGCTGCCTGAACGCGATCAACCGGGTTTTCGACGGCCTGGCCGACGGCGGCGTGATAAAACCCCAGCCAGAAGAGTTGCGAGCCGCCATGTCGCTGAATGTGTGGTTGGTGATTACAAACTGGATGGCTTTTCTGAAAACCGCCGAGGCGGCGGAACCCGCCCGTAACCCGACACTCAATCAGCTCAGGCAGGGAATTTACCAGGTGCTGACTCTTGAATTGCCTTACCTGACGGCCGAATTTCGCGATTCGGTTCTCGCGTTGCGGGAAAAATATCGCCCGGAACCGCCGGATGTCGAAGTGGCTTGAGGCCTCTTTCAGGCTTAAAAGGTCACGCCCGACCGTTTTTTCAGGTGCTGATAATTTCCACTGATGACTCATCAAGCCAGGCCTGCAGAGCTGTCCGGCATTCCTCCAGGCCGGTTTTGGCCGTGGCCGAAAACATGATGAGGTGTTGCATGCAACCGTAGTTCTCAAGTTGTCTTGCAATCCCGAACATGGCTGTTCTGGCCTGACCGGACTTCAGTTTGTCCGCTTTGGTGGCGAGGATCATCAGTGGCAGGTTGTTATGTTCGCACCATTCCACCATCATCTGATCAAAGTCCGTCATTGGATGACGGATGTCCATGACGAGCACCAGGCCACGAAGACTCTGGCGCTGGGACAGATAAGTATCCAGGTGCTTTTGCCAGTCGTCTTTTATATGTCTCGATACCCTGGCATAGCCATAGCCGGGAAGATCGACCAGACGACAATCAGGCCGGTTGAGCGAAAAAAAGTTGATCAGCCGGGTACGGCCAGGCGTTTTACTGGTGCGGGCCAGCTTGCCGTTGGTCGTGATGGCGTTAATAGCGCTGGATTTGCCGGCATTGGAGCGTCCGGCAAAGGCGACCTCGGTGCCTTCATCGGCAGGGCATTCCGCCAGTTTCGAGGCGCTGACCAGAAAGCGGGCGCTGTTAAATGAAATGGGTTTGACAGAGAGTTCGTCGGACACGGGTAATGGTTGCCCTGTTAGATTTCAGTTATCGGGGATTAATGTATAATGCTACACCAAATCAGGACGGCGCGCAGAGCCTTGGTATCGAATTTCCCGAATCGGGTCATTTTTGTCAGTGTCTGCCGACTGACAACGCACACGATGCCGTTAGCGCATAACGTGTAACAGATAAGAA
>JAGXLV010000071.1 GCA_018334495.1 Oleiphilaceae bacterium | reverse complement strand
GCAAATAGCGTTACAAAGGACAGATAAACGACCACTGAGAGGCCGCCCATGACTCATTCAGAAGCTCCGTTAATTCTCCAGAGTACAGCGAACGGCATTACCACTCTGACACTCAACCAGCCTGAGAAACGCAACAGCCTTTCCATGGCCATGCTGGCGGAACTCTCCCGCATTCTGGATCAGGTTGCGAACGACGATGGCACCCGCGTTCTGGTGCTTGCAGCGAAAGGCACAGCGTTTTGCGCCGGTCATGATTTGCGGGAAATACGAAGCCAGCTCGACCAGAAGTCGGCCCTGCATGAGTTGTTCCTGCTTTGCAGCAAGGTGATGCAGCAGATCGTGCACCAGCCTCAGCCGGTCATCGCGAGGGCGGCAGGTGTGGCGACGGCCGCAGGCTGTCAGTTGATCGCGAGCTGCGATCTGGCGATTGCGTCAGAATCGGCGAGGTTTGCGACGCCTGGGGTGAACATCGGATTATTTTGCTCGACGCCCATGGTTCCTTTATCCCGCAACGTTTCCCGAAAACACGCGATGGAGATGCTCCTGACCGGAGAAATGATCAGCGCTCACCGGGCAGAGCAGATGGGACTGGTTAATCGTGTGGTTCCCGACGAGGAGCTCGACCAGGCCGTCAAGGAAATAGCGACGACCATTGCCGCCAAGTCCAGCCACACGCTCAGGATCGGTAAAGAGGCCTTCTATCGGCAGTTGGAGATGGGCCTGGCCGACGCTTACCAATACACGTCGAAAGTCATGACCTCCAATCTGGAAGCTGCGGACGCTCAGGAAGGGATTTGCGCTTTTCTGGATAAACGTGCCCCTGAATGGCAGGACCGTTAATTCGACGGACAGCCTTCAGGGAACGCCTTTCACGCGGGTTCGTCGAGCGGTTTCAGGCAACCCCCTTGCGGGGATTGCCTGCCGCGTCACTTACTCGGAAGCGGCAATCAGGCTGGCGTTGCCGCCTGCGGCCGTTGTGTCCACGCACAGGTGGCGCTCGATCACGAAGCGCTGGTCCAGCTTATGTTCCGTGATCAGCGGCAGCAGTGCGCCGTCGCGCCTGGCCAGTGCCAGACGATAGTCTTTCAGCAGAGGCTGCTCGGCACAACTTACCACCGCATCGAAGCCCTTGGCCGTCGCCAGTGCGTCCGGTTGCAACTGGCCCTCGATACCAACGATCGGAAGGCCGGCATTGGCGGCACGGTTGACGGCGTCGGCCACACCCGGAGCAATCACAACAACCTTGTTGCCTTGGGACAGCGCGGTCGCAGCCTGCTCCAGGGCCGTGTCCTTGTCCGGGCCAAGGCACAAAACCACACCACGGGCATGGTTCGACAGGCGGTTCTGCTCCCCTGTCGGTCCGGGCAGATCCTCGACGTGGGCATCCAGCGGCGCCGGAACCTCACCGAAGACCGGCTTCATGGCCTCGATTCGTGTCGCTGGCGCGGGCGATTTGGCACTCGCCAGTTTGCCGATCAGGCCTTCCAGCTTCTTGGCATCGACCTTTTTGCCGCCGGACTCTGCCGGCCGTTCGACGGTGTCGCCCTTCAGGAACCGACGGACATATTGAGGACCACCGGCCTTGGGGCCAGTGCCTGACAGGCCTTCACCACCAAAGGGCTGGGAGCCGACAATGGCACCGATCTGGTTACGGTTGACATAGGTGTTGCCCACTTTGATACGGCTGGTAATGCGCTCCACCCGACGGTCAACGCGGCTGTGCATGCCGAAGGTCAGGCCATAACCCCGGTTGTTGATTTCATCGACGACCTTGTCGATATTTTTGGCCTCGAAGGTGGCCACATGAAGTACCGGGCCGAAGATTTCTTCCTCCATTTCATCGATGCCGCTGACGCTGATCACCGCCGGGGAGACATAAGTGCCCTTCCCCGGAACGTTCATTTTCTTGAGCAGCCGGCCTTTGGCTTCAAACTTGTCGCAATGATCCTGGATTTTCTTTCTGGCGGTCTCATCGATCACCGGACCCACGTCGGTGGAAAGCGCCCAGGGGTCGCCAATGCCCAGCTCTTCCATCGCGCCATACAGCATGTCAAGCAGGTTACCCGCGATGTCTTTCTGCACGTACAGCATGCGCAAAGCGGAACAGCGCTGGCCCGCACTCTGGAACGAGGCCGCCAGCACATCCCGGACAACCTGTTCGGGCAATGCCGTTGAATCGACAATCATGGCGTTCAGGCCACCGGTTTCCGCCACCATGACCGCGTCTGGCGCCATGTTCTCGGACATTGCATGGTCGATTCGCTTTGATGTCGGAGTGGAACCGGTGAAGCAGACGCCCGCCAGCCGGGCATCCGATGTCAGCGCCCCGCCCACGGTTGCGCCTGTGCCGGGCAGCAGCTGGATCGCGTCTCTGGGAATGCCGGCTTCGTGCATCAGCTCCACGGCCCGCACGGCCAGCAATGAGGTCTGCTCAGCCGGTTTCGCCAGCACAACGTTACCGGCCGCCAGATTGGCGAGAATCTGGCCGGTGAAGATCGCCAGCGGGAAGTTCCAGGGCGAGATACAACAAATGATGCCCCGGGCCTCGCCACTATCTTTGTAGCGCAACCCCTCGTTGGCGTAATACTGGGAGAAGTCGACCGCTTCCCGGATTTCCGCGATGGCGTCCAGCAACGACTTACCGGCCTCGCGAGTGGTCAGGGCAAAGAGCTCATGGGCGTTTTCCTCATAAAGGTCGCCCACCTTGCGCACACAGGCGGCACGCTCTTCCGCCGACCTGGCAGACCAGGTCTTGAATCCTTCCTGGGCCGCTTTCACCGCCGCGTCAACATCCGCGTCGGATGACTGGGTCACATGGCCCACGGTGTCGTCCGGATTGGCCGGATTACGCACCACCTGAATTTCCGTGCCTGACACATCGCCGACAATCACCGGCCCGCCCTTCCAGCGATGGTCGCGGAAGGCGTCCCGGCCCTTGTCGATCTCAGCGATCGTTACCGGGTCGGTGATGTCCCAGCCCTTGGAGTTCCTGCGGTTCGGACCAAACAGATCGCGTGGGTGAACGATGGCCTTGCTGGAAATGTTCGCCCCCATCGCCTTGACCGCATCAATCGGGTCCTTGGCGATGTCTTCCGGGGTTATGCTGGTATCCACAATCTGATTCACAAATGAGGAGTTGGCGCCATTTTCCAGAAGACGACGCACCAGATACGCCAATAGATCCTTGTGGGGCCCGACCGGGGCATAGATGCGGCAGGGCACACCGCTTTGCTTAAGCACTTCGTTATGCAGGGACTCGCCCATGCCGTGCAGGCGCTGGAACTCATAATTGGTGATGTTGTTACTCTTCGCCAGTTCAACCACCCCCGATACGGAGTGTGCATTATGAGTGGCAAATTGCGGGTAAATCCGGTTTGTCATGTTCAACAACTTGGTCGCGCAGGACATGAAGGCCACATCACTGCAGGCCTTGCGGGTGAAGACCGGGAAATTGCTGAGGCCCATGACCTGGGCACGCTTGATTTCAGCGTCCCAGTAGGCGCCTTTTACCAGGCGCACCATGATGCGACGGTCGAGCTTTTCCGCCAGACCGTACAGCCAGTCAATCGCGAAAGGCGCGCGCTTGCCGTAGGCCTGAACCACTACCCCGAAGCCGTCCCAGCCGGCCAGTTCCGGGTCGGACAGGAGGGCTTCGATCACATCCAGTGACAGGTCCAGCCGATCCTGCTCCTCGGCGTCGATGTTGAAGCCCATATTGGCCGCGGCGGCTTTCTTCACGAGTGTTCTGGCGCGCGGCACAAGTTCGTTCATGACCCGTTCTTTGTTGCCATACTCATAACGGGCAAGCAGTGCAGAGAGCTTCACCGAAATGCCGGGATTGGTGCGGACGTCGCCTTTGCAGTGTTGAGCAATACTGTCGATGGCCGCGGAATAGGAGTCATAATAGCCCTGGGCGTCGTGATCCGTGCGCGCGGCCTCTCCCAGCATGTCATAGGAGTAGGTATAGCCTTTCTCCATATAATCCTTGCCGGCCTCCTGGGCTTCGTCAATATCGCGACCCAGGACAAACTGACGCCCCATCTCTTTCATGGCCTGACCGGCCACGGTGCGAATCACCGGCTCGCCCATGCGCTTGACCAGCTTACGCAGCGTATCGCCCACGGTATGGCGTTCGGAATCCTTGAGCAGATTACTCGTCATCAACAGGGCAATAGTCGCGGTGTTGATCATCGACGAAGACGCCTTGCCAACGTGCGCCCCCCAGCTCCCCGCAGTAATCTTGTCTTCGATCAGGGCATGAATGGTGGTGTTATCCGGCACACGCAACAAAGCTTCAGCCAGACACATCAAGGCAACGCCTTCGCGAGTGGTGAGCCCGTATTCCGCCAGGAATTTTTCCATGATGGTGGACTTGGCATTCTTGCGGACGTTGCGCACCAGTTCCGCCGCACGGGCGGAAATGGCGTCGCTCTCAGCCTTGGACAACTTGGCACCATCAATCATCTCGCGCACGACTGTGTATTCGTCGACGAGATAATAGTTACGAAGTGCCTGTCGGCTGTCGATCAAGGTAGGCGTTTCTGACGGCTGCGGTCTCATTGTTGTGCCCTCTTAGATGTCTGTCGTTCTTGAGTTGTAACAAGAACACCAAGACGAATGCATTAAAAAACAGGACTTGCAGGCGGCTTTGTAAATAAATGTTGTGACGAACTTGCCAGCCTTTACCAAACTTTACCATTCTGATTATCCAGCATAGCCTTCAAAAGCATAAATTACATGAGTGACCAATGTGAAACCCGCCGATATCACAATCAACGCGTCAAGCGCCTTGCTTTTTAAAGACTTATACGCCTACCTCTTTGGTCGTAGCTCGCCGGAATCGCGTGAATTTACCGCCGAACCGGCTCGCAACCCTTGATCGCGAGCGCCACATTGGCGCTGTTCCTGACCTGGCCGTAATAACCCTCCGCAGAGCTGACACCTTGCGCGGCGATGGCGCCGGCGGTCGGGCTGACCAGCTGGCTGAGCTCAGTCAGTGCCTGGGCCGACTGTCGGTCACGCTCATAGGCGTCGAAGGCCCGGTAAATTTCATTACAGGTCACGCCGTCACCATCGGTGGCGGCGGCCGACATATAGCCGGAGGTCTGGCATCCGGCTAAAAAAAGCGTGGTTGTGGTCAACATAAGGGCGAGGTATTTCAACATCAGGTACTCCGGTTTAATACAAGGCCCGGAGTATAACGCTTAGTGCTCACCGATCCGAATGCCCCAAAGAGCGTGCCGGGTCAATTTCATCGCGCACCCGCTGCTTGAGCTCTTTGATCTCCGGAAAACCGCCCTGCTCCTTGCGCGACCAGACGCGCTTGCCGTTGACCCAAACCTCGAAAACCCCACCACCGCCGGGGTGCAGAGTCAGCTCATCCAAATCGGCCTCGAAAGTGGATAGTAATTCCTGCGCCATCCAGGCTGAGCGAAGCAGCCAGCGACAGCCAGTGCAGTAATGAATATCAACTTTATTAGTCATGGCTTAAGTTTTTTACTCCTTTACCGTTTTCTCTTAATTGGTCGAGGGAATGGCGTGTATCCACATCAAAAAGGACGCCTGCATCCTCGACGGCCAGATCATTAACCAGGTGCCCATTGGCCTCGATAACCTTTTTCGCGCCCCGGTCGCCCTGGAGTCCGGTCAGGTCATCAAGCAGCCCCGTACTGAAAATGACCGGGTGACCCGCCCTGCCTTTGCAGGCAGGCCGCCAGATGCAGGGTTTTGGAGATTCTGAAAATCGTTGCACAAGCGCCGAAATAGTCGAGGATTGGATCAATGGCATGTCGCCGAGACAAACCATCACGCCGTCAGGTCGTTCGCCTTCGTTTGCTTTCTGGAGGCCGGCAATCAGGGAGCCGGACATACCGCCAGCCGGATTGCCGTTCTTTATGAAATCCACCTTCCGGCCGTCGAGTGCCCGCATCACCGACTCGCCCTGATGGCCGACGACGACTATGATCTTTGACACCGGTGAGGCGCTGATATTGTCCAGCGCGTGGCGGATGATCGGGCGGCCGTCCCACAGACAAAGCAGTTTGCTCTTCCGGGCATTCAGCCGGGTCGACAAACCGGCAGCCAGGACGAGGGCCGTAACTGAGCATTGCACAGGTCTGTTTGTGTTTACGATCGACGTGTCAGCACCGCGCATGTGAATTCCAGATCAGGTTTTCGGGCAATAAGCAGGCAACCACTCAATCGGGACTGCGCTGGAATAAAGGCTGCGCAGTGGAACGGTAGGCCTGGGTCATCTCCGCCAGAATCGAAATGGCTATTTCAGCGGGCGTTTTGGCGTTTATATCCAGCCCCACCGGCCCATGAAGTCTGGCAACCTCTTTATCAAAGCCCATTTCCGAGAGCTGCTCAACCCGCTGGCTGTGGGTTTTTTGGCTGCCCAGAGCACCCAGATAGAAACACTCGGACGTCAGCAACTGTGCCAGGATCCGCGACTCCCACTCATGCTCGTGAAATAAAAGCACAGCGGCTGTCCAGGGATCGGTGGCTGGGCACAAAAATGTCTCGGGGTGCGCAAGCCTGCAAACCTCGACCCCTGGCCCTGAACAGGCATCGAGCGTCGCAGGGTCGGGTGACATCACCATGACTTCATAATCGCTGGCCACCGCGAGATTGGCGAGTGCGGGTGCATTAGGCCCCTTGCCCGCAATCAAAAGCCGGCGGGGCGGCAGGTACCAGCGCCGAAAGGAATTTTCAGGCAAAACCGCGGGGGGACTTGTGGCCCAGTGGTGGCGCCTGCCGTCCAGTTCAGTATCCAGTGCCAGTGGCAGGCGGGCGCCAAGCGATTCGGTAACGCCCGAAGCCATGGCATCGGTAATGCCAACATCGATGTGCAACTCTATGGCGGCGCCGCAGGGCAGTCGAATGTCCATGTAGGGAGAACCCGGGCCAAGCCGGAGGACACGGTTGGTGCGTTCAGTCATGGCGGCGATGGCCTCCGACACAATAACCGACTCTGCGCACCCACCGGTAAGGTAACCCTCGTAACGGCCATCCTCTGCAACCAGCATCTGACTGCCCAACGGCCGCGGCGACGATCCCTTGTTACCAATCAGTGTTACCAGGGCAGCGGACTGGCCTTCCTGACGCAGCTCAATTAAATCACCAATAATAGCCTCAGAGCATTTCATCATGTTTTTAATCTTTCCCGCCGCAAAATCCTTATTGTAGACTTAAAAGAGGCACGGACGTAGTAAGTCGTCTCCGGTCTCCACCGAGACAAAGGAGGACAGGAAATGTCACCCAATTCCGAACTCAATCTGAAAAAACTGTATAACCATTCCAGCCTCAGAAATTCCGGGCGCGGTGTTCGCTTTTCCATCAAGAACCGCCTCGCTCCCGCGCGGCTGAAACGGATCACCCGGATCGAACTTGATGGCAAATCCCTTGACCTTGAGCAGATTCAAGTGCGCGTTGAGTCCAGTGACATGGGCAAGGCCGCGGACATTGGCGCGGAGAGCGCCGTGGATTTCCCGCTTGGCACTCTCGTAGTCTTTGACTTGCCTCTGGAGCCGCTGGAGGAAGGCCGCCACCGGCTAACCCTGGGCTTTGAGACCGAGAAACTTGGCGCCCTGGAATTCAGCGTTGAAGACGAAGTCGGCGGCCGGGACAGGCCCCGCGATGCCATTCCCCGTAGCAGTGAAGACGACTATGACGCTGCAATCGTTCAGGCGCGTCAGGCGTTCGTGCGCGACCGAACCGGCACAGCGCTCAAGCACATTTCAGCGTATTCATTCGATTCCCATGAGACGCGCGGCAACATCGAGCAATTTATAGGCGCCGCTCAGGTGCCGATGGGGCTCGCCGGTCCGATTCAGATAAAGGGTGAGCATGCTAATGGTCAGTTTTATGTCCCTCTGGCCACCTCGGAAGGCACGCTTGTGGCGTCCTACAATCGCGGCATGAAAGTCATAAACGAAAGCGGCGGGGTGAAATGCGCGGTGGTAGGCGACAACATGCAGCGCGCCCCGGTATTCCTTTTCGACGATGCCGCCAGCGCCAGGCACTTTGCCGACTGGCTGGCCAGCAAAACCGATGAAATAAAGGAAGTCTGTGCTCAATCGGACCCGTTCGTGCGCTTGAAGTACATCGACTACTATTTGGCAAACAAGTTTGCCTTTACCCGCTTCAACTTTACCACCGGCGACGCCGCGGGCATGAATATGGTCGGCAAGGCCACCTTTGCGGCCTGTAACTGGATCATGAGCCATTACCCGCAGGACAGGATCGTGGAGTTTTTCCTGGAGGCCAATTTCGCCACCGACAAAAAAGCCTCGATGATCAACATAATGCGCACCCGGGGCAAGCGCGTGACGGCCGAACTGACCGTCAAGCGTGAGGTCTTGCGTAATGTCATGGATGCCGACACCGAGGCTCTGTACCGGCACTCCAAAGTTGCAAATGTGGGCACTCTGCTTTCCGGCGCCAACAATAATGGTTGTCATGCCGCCAACGCGATTACCGCGATTTTCATTGCGACCGGACAGGACGTCGCCAATGTATCCGAATCTTCGACTGGCCTGCTTTATACTGAGCTCACTGCTGAAAAAGATTTGTATATTTCGATCACACTGCCCTCGCTCATTGTGGGCACCTGTGGCGGCGGAACCGGGCTGCCCACCCAACAGGAGAGCCTTGAGATCATGGGCTGCGCAGGGGTGGGCAATGTCATGAAGTTCGCCGAAATCGTTGCGGGCACCGTGCTCGCCGGGGAAATTTCGCTGGCGGCCGCTATCTCATCCCTGGACTGGGTGTCCAGCCACGATCAGTTCGGGCGGAACGATCCCGGCCTTCGAAAAGAATAACGGCGCAAAGCCGAGGGGGCTGTCTGTCACTGCCGGGGAGGCTTTCAACCCTCCCCCGTACCTAGTGGGTCAGCGAATTAACGAGACGGGCCACTAACACTAGAATCTGTAGCTAACGCCAATCATATAAACCAAGGGGTCGATTTCCACATCGCTGGTCGCGGTGGCTACCTCGGCGCCGTCAGCAAACGCTGTGATGGTGGCATCTGTGTCGATATCAACGTACCAGATTGCGGCATTCAGGCCGAAGTGGTCAGTCAGCGCAAAATCGAGGCCCAGCTCGAGGGCCAACCCAACGCTGTCATCCAGGTCAAGTTTCGTCGCGTTGATGCCCGCATCCGGAGCAAGGCCGGCCACTGCTCCGGTCAGCGTTGGCGTGGTCTTCTCATCGAAAAAATGGGTGTAATTGATGCCAATTCCGGCATAAGGCTGGAGCCTCGAAGCGCTGGTCATGGGAAAATACTGCAGAGTCAAGGTCGGAGGTAAATGCTTGGTTTCTCCCAAATCAGCGCCGTCGAGCGCCTCTGCTCCCTCAATATCGTGCTTGAACGGCGACGAGGCCAAGAGCCCCAGGCCGATGTGGGGGGTCAACATATAGGTGCCGGTAAGACCCAACTGGGTGTCGGAGTCAACCTCAACCTCCCAGCCCGGAATTGGCCCTGCTCCATCCAAATTGACCCTGGAGCTTGATGAGTCCGGGTCCACATGAGCGACACCGGCGCGCAAAATAATATCACCGGCTTCATAAGCCTGGGCAGCGGGCGCAGCGAGAATAGCGACAGCAAGAATACTGAAGGGGAAGACGCGAAACATGGTGTTGTCCTTGATCTGGAAGATTGGTACCTCACATTTTATGACTGGGGGAGATCAGGAACTTGACCTGCATCAAGGTTGGCGTACTTGCAAAGATAAAACGGGCACCTTGTTGATCTGGATCAATAACGACGTGAGGCACGGCGCCCGGGACGTCGGGTTATGGGACTAAAGACTCGCCCAACACCTCATTAAGTGCCATAGCCAATCCCTCTACCCTTTGCAACAGTTTGTGAACGTACGGACCACAGCACGGCGCAGCTTTGATTACGCCACAAAAACAAAGGGGACAGACATGAGCCAACACCAGGGCAGCTGCTTTTGCGGCGACGTAAAATTCCAGGTTACGGGCGAGCCGGAAGCCATGGGCTATTGTCATTGCGACTCATGCCGCAGGTGGTCGGCAGGGCCGGTAAACGCCTTCTCACTCTGGGCTCCCGACACTCTCGAAATTCTTGCCGGCAAAGACCGGATTGATACGTTTAACCTGACCGAACAGAGCTATCGCAAATGGTGCAAGAACTGCGGTGGCCATATCTTCACTGACCACCCCGGCATGGGACTGGTTGATGTCTACGTTGCCAACCTGCCCAGCCTTGAATTCAAACCGGCCTTACACGTGCACTACCAGGAATCCGTGCTTCCCGTGCGCGATGGTTTGCCCAAGATGAAAGACATGCCGGCGGAAATGGGCGGCTCAGGAGAAACCCTGCCGGAATAGAGGCCAGCAAAGGTTGGAAATGCTTTTAAAAAACGAGTGATGCATGCGGCCGTCCTGCCAAGACCACCCATGCTTCACTTCCCTGGACAGACACAAATGTTGGTCAAGAAACCGACTGATATAAGACTGATATGAACTGCGAACCCACGCCTTCCGGATGTACCGAAGGAAAGCTCTTCCACTTTCCAGCACTCTCTTTGACATTGTCTATTCGTTAATTGCGCAGTTATTGGTTGACCAGCCTTTTTGAGTTTGCAAAATTAAAGAAGTAAATTATTTATTCATTCGTAATTCAGGGAGGATTCCGGATGAAATTGCTGGTCTGGGTAGTGGCACTGACGGTGATTGGTGTATCCGGTTGCGCTCAGATGGGAGACAAGCCGGATGTCCAGAAAAAACTTGGAGAGGATGTTGCCACGGTTGGACAGGAAGTCTACTCGAATGGCTACGACGACTTTGACCTTCGCGCGGTGGCACTGCTGCGGTCAAAGGTGCTTGACTCTGAGGGCAAGGAAGTCGGCACGGTCGAGGACCTTCTCATCAATGAGAAAAACAGGATTGTTGCTGTCGTTGCGGAAGTCGGCGGTTTTTTAGACATCGGAGATACTCATCTCACTATTCCCTGGGATGACGTCATCGTGCGGGACGACCGTATCCGTATGCCCGTAAGCGAGGACAATGTGGAGCAGTTCCGACTCCGAAAAGAACACTCGCGAATTTCTGAGAGTGAGCTTACCCGGACTCTTCGCCTTAAGGAAGGTGCCGAAACCGGCTCGAGACTCTGGCGAGTGACCAGCCTGGGCGGCGCCTACGCCAGCTTCGAAGATGAGGCCGGCTACGGTTATGTGCGCGATGTCCTGTTTTCCGATGACGGTGAGGTCAAGGCCATCGTGATTCAGAGCGGGGGAGATTATTTTTTCAAGTCTTATCCCTTCTACGGTATTACCATCAATCCCACCCGTTAAAACAGGAAGGACCCGATGACTCGCGAAGAGGCCATCGTGATCAAGGGCTTTTGACTCGCAGACCGGCGGCTGCGCCCACTTCCTCCATACCGCCTTCGATGACCCCAACACCCCGCCCGGAATATCCTCCCGGGGAATGGGCGGCACAGCCCGACATGCAGTCAGAACCGGATCCTGCCCGTGAGCATGTCTTTTAACATGACCCAGTCGCCCAGCAGGCTGTATAGCGGGTATTTGAAGGTGGCCGGGCGGTTTTTTTCGAACAGGAAATGGCCCAGCCAGGCAAAGCCATAACCGATCACCGGCACGAGAAAAAGGAAGGCCAGCTTTCCCGTCAACACGGCATAAAGAACGACAGCGATCACCAGCAGGCTGCCGAGGTAATGCAGCCTGCGGCAGGTTGGATTACGGTGCTCCTCAAGGTAGTAAGGGTAAAATTCTGAAAAACTCTGGAACCGGGACTTTTCATTCATGATTTTTTCTCAAGTTCTCTCAAACGTGTTTGCCAGTTTAGCAATCAGGAGACGGCAGCCGATACCACCCTTCCAATCCCGGCAAGATTCATTTTCCACGGTTTAACCACGGGCTACATCAATGCCGTTGTCAGCCCGGCGCCCAGCAGGCCGGCGATCGCCAGTCCGGCGCAGGACAGCTTGAAATTCCATTTGAACGAGGCGTCCACCGCCCGGTAGCCGGTAAGCCGCTCCATCATCAGGGCATTGGCGGCAAAAGGGGTGCCGAAAGCGGTAATGCCCCAGCCCGTCACCATGGCCACGCCCAGCCCCAGGAGCGCCTCTGCCGGCCAGATGGACCCAAGCGTCCCTCCGACAAGCGTGCCAATGACGATCGGATTAACACCGCCAAGCCCTGCCAGGAAAAAAATCAAGGGCACCAGTGCAGCCGTGAGAGGCCAACTCCAGAGCGGCAAATCGAGTTCCGCCTGCATTTGCCCAAGGATGACACCACTGATCACCGCCCCGATAAAGGCCGAACCTCCTACGATCGCCAGTTCATTACTGACCCGGCCCATACTCACCAATGGCGGATGCTGGCCCCGGCACCACAATAACAGCCGTGAGCTGAGCACCACCGCCAGGCAACTCAGGGTCACAGCGTAGGCGTAATTGATGTCGTATCGATGATGGAGGATAAACACCCCACCGCAGACGGCCAGAATCAAGCTGGCAAAGCGCAGCCAGCTGGCCCCTGACCGAACCCGGGGCTTGTCCGCTTTCGGGGATTCTGTTTCGGATTCACGCCAGATCACCCCAAGCAACACCATAACCACCACAAACGGCACCACCACGGCCATTAACTCGACAAGGGCCAACCCGCCAAGCAAGGTCAGGGTCAGCGCTACGGAAATGGACAGCGGAGAGAACATGGGCGCGGTGCCAAAGCCCCGGAGCACCGCCCGGGTGGCGTTCCGGGTGGCCGGCGAGTCGCCACGCTCACCAATGCGCTCGGCCACCAGACTTCCCACAACCGCCACCGATCCGAAATTAAGCGGCACGGACAGCAGTGCCGTGCCGAAGGTCAGGCTCAGATACCGGCCCAGCGGACTGCCCCCAAACAGGCTGGCCGAAATTCGCTGCAAGTCTCCGGTCCGCCGGAGAACGGAAGACAGCAGCATCACTGAGAGAATCAGCCCGCTGAGCCGAATCACGTTCGCCGCCGCTTCCGGGAGCAGGGCAACATCCTCTATGAGAACGTAGGCCAGCGCCCCACAGGCCGCCAAAAAAACACCGCGCGGCACATACTTCATGTCCCGCCAACCCAACATGACGACGACACCCACCACCAGCGCGCCGGCATAACCGGCACCGGGCAGAAAAGCCAGGACCGCGATTATGAGCGCCAGATAAGCCAGAACTGAACGAATCAACATTGCCATGGAGGTTACAGGGTCCCTTGACTTGGGCGCACAGAATAGGCGTATGGTCCCTCGAACACCAACCCGCCCCCATGTGGACCGGGGGCTTTGGAGCAAAAAACTTTTCTGTGCGGCCGGCTAAGTTGCGCTTTTTATGGCATGGTTTTGCGACCGGAGTACACTATCGCCAGTCCAGGAGCAGTCGTTCCAGTGATTGCCACAGAGTCTGTGCTCCGCTCTGGCAATCGTCCTTACATTCCTCCCCTTCTGTCGGCCAATCATTTATGTCATCCCCTGTGTTTTCCTTTCCTCCGCTGATTCAGCGCCTGCTGCCACGACTTGAGCCATGGTTGCCGCTTCTGGCTTTTGCCAGTGGCGTCGCCAGCTTTGTCCTGGTGGACCGGCAGGACGGCCTGGCTCGATGGATTGTCCTGGCGGTACTTGTGGCCTTACCGTTACTGCTCGCCATCGCCTGGTGGGGGCGTTACTGGGTGCCCCCGGCCGGTCTCTGGTTAGAGCGGAGCGCCATCACCATGCAGATTTACAGTGCCGACAAACTGCCCGGCGAAAGGCTTGACGTCATCTCTCATGACGACCTTCATCAGAAAGGGCTCTACGCCTATGGCGCTATACGCGCCCCCCTTGGCCTGCGGGAAACCATTTATCACGTCTGGCTGCGCAACGGCGAAGTGGTTGACCGGATCGCCCTGCCAATCGAGGGTGGCCGCGAAGAGGGCTACCGCTCCTGGACCCACAAACTTGCCTTCCCGGAGGACGCCCGCGGCGCCTGGAAGGTGCAGATGCTTACCGAGACCGGGCAGATGATCGGGGTACTGCGCTTCGAGGTGGACTAAAACGCGTCTGCCAACCATAACCAGCGGCTATTTGCGCTCGCAGGCCGACATGCCGACTGTCCCGGTGATGGTTTTTGGTCTGCCTCTGTCGTCTTTTTTGTGCTTTACTGGGCGCTCGAATTATTATATCCGGAGTGCATTATGAACCTTGTTATCAAATCGTTTTTGCTGTCGTTCATCTGTTTCGTCGCCCTTGCCGGCTGCAACACCATGGAAGGCCTGGGCGAAGACATGGAAGCAGGCGGTGAAGCCATCAGCGAGAAAGCCAAAGATTGAACGCGCCTGATCTATTGATCCCCGGATCTTTTTGGGTGTCTGTCCCGGAATGGCTGAATGGCGACACGATCGATTTCTGGGAAACGTGACTGAACCAGAAGGAATGATCATCACGAACGCGCTTTCAGAACTTCCGGCCGGAACAGAGCCGTGCCCAGCACCATAAAAAACGCCGCAAGCACGAACACCTTGTTCACAAACCAGTTGGCGCGCCAGATAGACCACTCCGGATCTGCAAGGAATCGGGTAAACAGTGTCGTAATTATCAGGATTTCCACCACAGACATACCAATAGCCAACGCGCGCGTGTACCTCGGGCGCGCCAGTAAGGCCCAGGCCAGCCAGAGATGGGCAACGGGCCACAAATCCCAGTAGATGTAGGTTGTCCAGGGCTCGCCGTTAGCCACCGCAAAAGCTACAGGGAACAGATATTTGATAAAAACGGTCCAGGCCACAAGAATCAGAAACAGATGGGCGAGGAATTGGGTCCAGTGGTTTCCAGGCAGATTGGGGAGGTTTCCAGTAGGCGATGTCATTGCCGCTCTCCTGTTCCATAAAACCACAGTGCCAAGCCGATGTTTGATGATTATGCCCTCTCTGGGCACTTTAGCAGAAGCGACAGCGCCCCTTGTATTGCGCGGAGCCTCACCGGTGAGTCACCAGGATTATCGAGGAGCTCTTGGCAGATGGCGGCATACATAGAAACCGAAACGTCTTCGCGATAACCATAAATACCCATTGTCTGATCGTTAGGCTGCTAATAAAATGCAGCCGTGAATGATTATTTAAAACCAATTCCGAGAGCCACAGTGCAAACGGCAGTCATGAGGTGTGAGGTGTAATGGAAAAAGTAGAAGACACCGGGATCCCGACCCCGGACGTTGAAGATTATGTGTTTGATGCCGTTGAGCTCGTGGGTCTTATTCTACCTCTCGTTTTTGCAATACTGGCTATCGTCATGGTGGCTTTCAGTTCCGATTCCAGCCTGGCGAAGGCTGACCACCCTCCCCAAAAACT
>JAGXLV010000070.1 GCA_018334495.1 Oleiphilaceae bacterium | reverse complement strand
GGGGGCCGGACGCATCACGGGCATCAGCGGAATCTTCGGCGGACTTCTAACTCCCGCTCAAGGTGACGTCGCTTGGCGCGGCGCTTTCATCGCGGGGCTTGTTGTAGGTGGGCTGTTATGGACTGCGGCAACTGGCGAGCGCCTACCCGTAGACTTGCAATCTTCATGGCCAGTCATGCTTGTCGGTGGCTTGCTCGTCGGTTTCGGCACCCGCCTCGGCAGCGGTTGCACAAGCGGACACGGCGTTTGCGGAATCGGCCGGTTATCGCCGCGGTCCCTCGTGGCCGTGGTGACCTTTATGATAGCGGCAGTTATAGCCACCTATGTGAAGCGACATGTTTTTGGAGGATAAAATGATTACAAAAAATCAAAGCGCTCAGGTACTGCTCGCTTTTGGCGCCGGAATCTTATTCGCTATAGGCCTGATCGTCTCGCAGATGGTCAACCCGGCGAAAGTGCTTAATTTCCTGGACATTGCCGGGGCGTGGGATCCGACACTCGCGTTCGTGATGGGCGGAGCCATTCTCGTCACCATGCCGGCCTTTCGTTTCGTACTGAAACGGCCCCACCCGTTGTTCGGATCCAAGTTCTACCTGCCCACCAGAAGTGATATTGACGCTCGTTTGGTGGCAGGTGCCGTTTTGTTTGGCATCGGCTGGGGTATTACTGGACTCTGCCCGGGTCCAGCTATCACGGCATTGGCGTCAGGCTTATTGCCAGTCGTCGGCTTTTTGCTAGCGATGACCGGAGGAGTCCTCGTGCATAAGTGGCTCGTAGAAAGGCCCTAAACTCTAGTTTTACATGATACCGGTATCACAACACCTTAACCCGAGGATCTAAAACATGATTCTTCGTCAACGTTTAGAGCTTATCCCCAGCACATATACTTTCCTCATCGGTTGCGAGGATACCGGCCAAGCGACAAGCCCCCTTTTTTTGCCAGCCAACTAGATTAAAGCCTGGTTGTGCGCAGGTAAGGCCGGATCTCATCCCAGCCGTTCAGAAACAGGCCTTTGGCTTCATTGTTCGAAATTGACGGCGGAATAATGACCGCGTCACCCTTGCGCCAGTCTGCTGGCAGAGCGCAGCGATGTTCGTCACCGCATTGCAGGGCGTCAATTACCCTCAGTATCTCGTCGAAGTTCCGGCCAACAGACATAGGGTAAGTCATAGTCAGACGGATCTTCTTACTGGGATCTACAATGAACACGCTTCGCACTGCTGCAGTCTCACTTTCCCCCGGGTGGATCATTTCGTAGAGCTGGGAAATCTTGTGTTCAGCGTCAGCAAGAATAGGAAACTGCAGGTCACAACTTTGGGTGTCGTTGACGTCCTCGATCCATTTCACGTGCTCTTCCACGGTATCTGTAGACAAGCCGAGGGGTTTGGTATTGCGCTCCGCGAATTCTTTTGCAAGTTGGGCAGTGCGGCCCATTTCCGTGGTGCATACCGGGGTGAAGTCGGCCGGGTGGCTAAAGAAGAACACCCAGGAATCGCCAGCCCACTCGTGGAAGTTGATCTGGCCGGCGGTGCTGTCGATGGTGAAATCAGGGGCGGTATTGCCAAGAAGTAAACTCATAAATCTCTCGTCGGTTTTGTTGGTGGAGGCTGGTTGCCTATTGATGTCGAAAGAAAGATAACCCGTTCCGACTTGCATAGGCAATTTTGTTATAACTATAGATCGAATAGGATTAAAGAATAGAGGCTCGAATAGTCTTTCCTGGGCCATGAACGGCGGTGACCTGCGGCATGCCCGCAGGGCGATGTAACCCGCTAACAATGGGAATTGAGCCGAGTTCACTAAGCCAGGGGTGATCCTCAAGGCTGACTCGCCAAAGTTGACGAACACCTGTGCTTAGGAGGGGGTCAAACTTTCACTCCACTTCACATCGGAAGATGGCACTTTGGTGGAGATCTAATCATTTAATTTAGGCCGGGGCACTATTCCTTAATATCAAAGCCCCGTTTTTTCCATAGCTTCCGTGGCATCGATCAGCATAATAGCAACCTCAGCGACACTGATTCGCAGCTTTGTTGCCTGGCGACGCATATGTTCATAGGCTTCGGTATCACTGAGGTCCCGGCGTTCTGCCACGATTCGGATTGCTTTTTCGATTTGGCGTCGTGATTTGATGGTGCCCTCAAGCTTACAAATCTTTTTTTCCTGGCGCAGCTGAAAATTTTTCTCTGACCGGGCGAGCACGAGGGTGCTCAAAATGCCTGAAGATCTGAACGGACGGACAATGACGCCGTGGGCATTGGTGTTGATCAGAAGTTTGAGTGTGGTAGGGCTTTCGTAATCGGAAAGCGCAATCAGAGTGGCGTCAGTGGCAGTTACCGTCCACTTGGTATTGCCTTCCAGTTCCTGTGACACCTGGAAGAAAATAACTTCCATATTGACGGGTGGCTCTGGGGGAAAAGGCCAGAAAAGTTTTATTTCACAGCCAATGCGCTGCAGTTGGCTTACAACGACATCACGGTCTTCTCCCGGAGGGTAGACAACGCCTACGCTGACGCTGCGCAGATCCTCATATAACCGACGAAGATTGGAGCTCATGGTTTTACCTCAACCAGAATTCTGAAAAACCGAATGTCGACAGATAAGGGTCTGGCTTTACAGGAGACGAACTTTCCCAAAGAACATCAAAATGGCCATTGCTCCTGCAGATGCCGATTCGCGGCGTCAAAGAGCAGTGGTTGTTTTCTCCATCGACGGTGATTAACCCTTCGGGAGATGCAAGAGTCATTCCCGCCAGGCTATCGACAAGTTTCCGGGTTTCAAGGCTGCCGGTCCGGGCGAGCGCTTG
Source organism: Oleiphilaceae bacterium (assembly GCA_018334495.1). Lineage (GTDB taxonomy): Bacteria > Pseudomonadota > Gammaproteobacteria > Pseudomonadales > Oleiphilaceae > Marinobacter. The sequence goes on along the minus strand of JAGXLV010000070.1, from coordinate 12,587 downwards.
CGCAAACAGGTGGACCTGCGTGTACGCCATTTCCGACCAGGTGCTGGTGGGCTTCTGGCCAAAACGCGTTTGCCAGCGCTCAATAAACTGCCGGTTTCGGTCATTGTCAAGGGAGGCAAAGTAGGTCGCAGAGGTGATGTTGCCTTCACAAAGGTGCGCGCCGATGAGACGGATTTCCTCCTCCGCCATGGATAAGCTGGCGATCGGTGTTTGCTTGGGGTCCAGCCCATACTCTCTGTAAAGACGGTAAAACAAGCGAGCCGAATCGCCTACCAGAGTAGAAAAAACGACATCTGGCTGGGCCTCCTTGATGCTTCTGAGGACCTCCTCCAGTTCGGCCTGCTCCGCGCTTAAAGGCAGGTAGACCTCATCCAGAATTTCTCCGCCGTGCTCTTCCACCACATCCCGCATGACGCGATTGGATTCGCGAGGGTAGATGTAGTCGGCGCCAACTAGAAAGAAGCGGTTGCCTCTGTTCTGCAAGAGATAGGCGGCCAACTGGACACTGTTCTGGTTGGGCAGGGCTCCGGTGTAAATGACGTTAGGCGAGTATTCGAAGCCTTCGTAGAAAGAGCAGTACCAAAGCAGTGCATTATTCCGTTCCACCACGGGCAAAACAGCTTTTCGGGTCGAGGAACGCGAACAGCCGAAGATCACGTTAATGTCATCCTCGAAGATCAGACGAGTTGCCAGGCGCCGGTATTCCTCGGTATCTCCTTTAGGGTCGTATACCGTGGGAATAATGGGGCGACCCAGGACGCCGCCATCAGCATTGATTTCCTCAATCGCGAGGGCGGTGCCGAAAAAGTGCTCGGACTCGGTAACGCTGGTGGGGCCGGCCCGGGAATATAGAACCCCGACAGGCCAGCCATTTGCTGCTGCGGTCGATGTTTTGTTGTTTTCCAAGGTAGCTCCTACTAATTGAAAAGATCCTGGATCTGTGCAGGATCTGTGACCGACTGTAGCGCGAGCATAAGCAGAATCCTGGCCTTTTGTGGGCTGAGGTCATCGCCGAACAGCACGCCTGCCTCTGCCAGTGTTTTTCCCCCGCCGACAAAACCGTAATGCGGCCGAACCCGGCCCTGCTGCACACGAGTCGACATCAGCACTTGTACGCCATCGGCGATGGCCTCAACGATGGCTTCGTAGATCTCAAGGTTCACGTTGCCAAGCCCCAGCCCCTGAACCACGATGCCTTTGGCACCTGCGGCGACCGCCGCCCGGATCAAACATCCGTCTGCGCCTGCGTACATGGATACGATATCCACTCGGGGCAGGGTGCTGGCGGTCAATGGCAGGAACTGGCGCTTCACCGGCCGCCTGGCAATGACAATACGATCGTCCCATACCTCGCCCAGCAATCCGAATGTCCCGGATTGAAATGCCTCCACATGGGCAGTGTGTGTCTTGGCCACGTCCCTTGCAGCATTTATCTGGCTGTTGAGAACCACCATGGCGCCCAGATCCCGTGCTTCGGGGCATACGCAGACCTTTACCGCGTTGAGCAGGTTACGCGGCCCATCAAAGTCAGGCTCGGAAGCGTTGCGCTGTGCTCCGATCAAGACCACCGGTTTGGAGCTCGACACTGTCAGATCAAGAAACCAGGCGGTTTCCTCAAGTGTATCCGTGCCATGTGTGACCACGACACCGGCCACATCGGGCTTTTCCAGCTCCCTGGTCACGGCGCCTTGCAACTCAATCCACTGGTCCGGCCCCATATAGCTTGAGGGTGTGTTGGCCAGATTGTTCACCTTGAGATTGGCGTATTCGGCAATTTCGGGAACCAGCGCCAGTAATTCATCGCCGGAAAGGGCCGGGACGGGCGCTTGCTTTACGGGATCCACTTTCATGGCGATCGTGCCACCGGTGGAAATCAGACAACATGTGGCAAGCGAAGGATGACTCATTGATGACTTACCCTGTTAGCAGGTGGGCGCTGGTGCGCAATACACAATTATGGTCGGCCCTGTCCGCTTGATTTCAGGACAGGCCATGTTCAAAGGCCGGTTTGGTTCAGACTCGCAAATGCCGGAGTACCGTCTCAGCCGATTCCGCCGAATCAGCCTCCCCGCTGGCCACTATTTCACCTTGTTTGAGAACCAGGTATCGGTCCACAACCTGCAAGGCAAAGGGAACATTCTGTTCGATAATAAGCATGGTGGTCCCGTGCTCTTGTTGCTCCCATTTCAGTGCTTCCACGATCCGCGCAATTATCGAGGGTTGCAGCCCCTCGGTAATCTCGTCGAGTAGAATAAACGAGGGACGCATCATCAGGCCACGGGCGACCAGCAGCATTTTTTGCTCACCACCGGAGAGTGTGCCCGCGAGCTGTTTTAACCGGCTCTTGAATACCGGAAAAATCTGCTCAATATCAGTAAAACGCGCATCAAACTCAGACTCATTTGTCAGACCCAGGCCCAGGTTGTCCTGGATGCTGAGATCTGCAAAAAGGGGCTGTTCCTGGGCCGCATAGGACACGCCCATGTTGGCGATGCGATGAGTGGGCACTCGGGTGACATCCTTGCCGAAGAGGCGGACCGCGCCGCTTCGTTTCGGCAAATAACCCATGATGGTCTTGAGCAGCGTGGTTTTGCCCATGCCGTTTTTGCCGAACAGGGCGACAGACTCTCCTGGGTTCACGCTGAATGACAAATCGTGCAGTATCATTGCGCCTTTGTAACCGCTGTTTATCTCTTGTAGTTCCAGGGCGGGTTCTATCACTTTGACGCCTCCTGTCCGGTGGGATGGGAGCCCGAATAAATGGTCTTGACCAAATCGGAATTCACGACTTCATCGAAGGTTCCCTGCATCACGATTTCACCCTGGTGGAGGACAACCGTGCGGGTGGCTATTTCTTCCACAAAATCCAGATCGTGCTCGACCAGCAGGCAGCAGAGCTTATATTTATGCGCCAAGGATGACAGAACATCGCCGATTTGCGTCCGCTCAGTCTTGGTCAGACCCGCCGTCGGTTCATCAAGCAATACGATCCTGGGCTCAAGAGCCAGGACCATTGCCAGTTCAAGTGCCTGTTGCTCGCCGTGGGACAGGTCCTGTGCAACAGTGCCGAGCTTTGCGTCGAGGCCGGTCTTGCGAACAACCTCCAGGGCATAAGGCGGCAATGCCAGAGTTGGCGCTCGACGAAATAACGCAGGCTTCTCCAGTGTGGTCCCCGCCATGCGCAGACATTCCGCAACCGTGAGGGATTCAAAAATATTGGCATTCTGGAACTTTCGGCCAAGTCCGAAACCGACGCAATCTTCCGGGGGGCGGCGTTCAATATCCCGGCCACACAGATGAACGTTTCCGGATGTCCGTGCCGCCCCGTCGCTCATGCATCGCATCAGGGTCGATTTGCCTGCGCCGTTGGGGCCAATCAGACCGATGAGTTCGCCCGCATCAGCGTTGAGGTTAATGCCCTGAAGTACATTGAGCGAACCAAAGCTCTTGGTGACGCCTTCCATTCGCAGTGCGGCTGCATCAGTATTTTCAGATTTGGTGCCAGTACTCGGGCGCTCTACAAGCTCGGGAACCCCGGCTGACTGCCTACCAAAGCCAAACGGCTTAATGAGCAGAGGGATGAGTCCCTGAGGCAACAGCACGATGACCAGGACAAACGCCGTGCCCAGTATTAACTGCCAGGCAAACGGTATGCTGCTGCTGAGGTATGCACTCGCGACACTGATGAGGATGGCGCCGATCATCGGCCCCCAGAGTGTGCCCCGTCCGCCTAATGCCACCCAGATAATCAGCTCTGTGCCCAGAACAAAACCGGCCAGCTCCGGGGCAACAACGCCACTGAAGGAACCGTAACCGAAGCCGGCTATGCCTGCGACAGCGCCCGTTACAATCAGGAGTATGATCTTTACGCGGGGAACGTTAATGCCCAAATAAGAGCAACGCTCTTCGTTGTCCCGGATGGAGGTCAGCAGACGGCCGGCGTCACTGCGCACAATGCGCCAGCCCACAAGGCCCACAGTGGCCATAAGGCCACCGGCAATCCAGTACCAGGTACTCAGCGAGAAAGCGAAGGTTTCATAACCGGTGATACCGGAACTGGAACCGGTCCAGGTGCCGCCTGAAAGCAGCAGCTGGGTTGCGACAATCGGCAGTACCAGTGAGATGACGGTTGCGAAAAACGGCGAGGCGCCCCTGTAAAACGACAGCCAGCCAACCAGTCCCCCCACCAGCGCACTGGCGAGAATCGCAAGGGCCAAACCTGATGCGATCGTTCCCCCCGAGAACCCTTGATGCAAGAACATCAAGCCGGCGGCATAGGCCCCGATGCCGAAAAATGCGGAGTGGCCAAAAGTCAGATAGCCGGTATAACCCCAGAGGATATCCACCGTGACTGCCAGAATAGCGAAGAAATAGGCCCTGATCAGGATGCTGAGGAGGTAGCCGTCGAATACCCAGGGACCAAGTACAAGTAAGGCCAAGCCCACTGAAATCAGGATGGGCACGCCCCAGCTGAGTGTCGTCTTTTTAGATCTGTCCCGCTCTCTGACGGGCGTGGTAACAGCGGCATTATCCATAAGCAAACCCCTTGGGACGGATGCGCAGAATCAGTGCAGAAAGAACGGCGATTGAGAGCCCCCCGATGACCGGCGTGGTATAGGTGCTCACCAGCATCTGGCAGGCGCCGAGAACCACACAGGTCACCATCAGGCTAAGCATCGAGTGCCCGGAAACCATAACCAGCATAAAGGCTGTGACCAGCCAGGGGATTCCCATGGCCGGATCAAGACTGGACAATGGTGTAATCAGCGTTCCGGCCAGTGTGCCGAGCCCGGCACCCAGACTGAACGTAATGAAACGGATGCGGCCAGCGTTAATGCCCAGCGCGCTTGCCAGGTGTTCATTCATGATGACCGCCCGGGTTTTCACCCCGAAGCGCGTGCCGCTCAGTAACGCTGTCAGCGCCGCACACAGGACGACTGCAACCAGAATTAACAGCAGCCGATAGGCCGAATAATCCATTCCGGCAACCGACCAGGTGCCTGGTAAAGGTGTGTCAGCAAATTTAACCTCTCGCCCGAAGGTCATTATGATCAGTTGCCCGATAATAATGCTCAGCCCCCAGGTGGCGAGGATTGCATCCAGCGGTCGCTTGTACAGCGGCCGCATAATGAAAAACTCAATCAACATGCCCACCGCTATGCCAGTCACAAACGCCAACGGCCAGCTTAGCCAGGGCGCAACATCCAGCTGGGTCACTACATAGGCGGTGTAACCGCCCAGTGTGAGCAGAGCGCCGTGAGCAAAGTTGATAATCTTCATGACGCCAAAGATCATCAAGAGGCCGGAAGCGATGATGAACAATATGCCCGCCGTGCTCAGCCAATCCAGTAACAACGCCATGAAACTTCTCCTAATCCGTTGCTTTCGGAATTATCTGACAATCAGTACTGCGGGCACTGATCGTTCGGCTCGACTTTGGCAAAGGTTTCCAGAATGCTGATGGAGCCGTCATCCTGGACCTGGGCAAGACGCATGGTGATCGGCGTATGGCGGCTCTTGTTCATCTGGATGAACCCTCTGGGCCCGGTATAGGAAACGTCATCCAGTGCCTCGATGACCTCGGACGAATCAGTCGATCCGACCTTCTCAACGGCGGCCTTGTAAAGGTAGAAAGCCTCGTATTGCGGCACAGACAGCTCGTTCGGCGTTTTCATTTCGTCACCGAATTTTGCTTTCAGCGCTTTCTTGAATGCCTCGTTTTCAGGGGAGTCTATGCTGGTCAAATAGGACGCCGACATATACATGCCAGTCGCGTCGTCTCCCAGCGTGCGAGCGGTACCCTCGTCAATGGCCAGGTTGCCGTAGTGAACCGGGATCCCCGAGCTTTGAAGTTGTTTGATTAAAGACACGTTGGGCGCACCGCCGGCCGTGGCACTGATCAGAGCGTCCGGCTTTACAGAGCGGATTCTGGAAATGATCGAGGTCCAGTTGCTGCTGTCGATGGGCAGGTATTCCTCGCCGATGACTTCGCCACCGATTTTTTCAATGTAATCTTTGGTGAAACCCAACATGCCCCGCCCAAATGAATAATCGTTACCCACCAGGAAATAGGTTTTGGCACCCTCGTTCTCACTGAGGTAATCCACAACAGGCTGGACTTGCTGCTCGGGTACCCAGCCATTGACGTACATCCATTTATTACAGGACTTGCCCTCATAAAATGAGGTGTAGATGTAAGGCACCTGGCCACGGGACACTACGGGCAGGGCCGCGTTGCGGGCAGCGCTGGTTTCCATGGCAATCACAGCGTCAACGTTTTTCCGTAAAATGAGTGTGTTAAATGCCTGCTGTGCGCCTACTGCCCCGGAGGCATCATCGACAATTTCAAGCTCTACCTGACGGCCCAGGATGCCGCCATTGGCGTTGATTTCCGAGACAGCAAGCTCAGAGGATTGCACCACTCCCGGAGCAACCACGCTGTTTGCGCCGGACAATCCCACCGCGACACCGATCTTGATGGGATCAGCGGCAAATACCTGTGAAGAAAGCAGGCTTATGCCCACAATGCCAATCTGGGCAATTCTTTTGATGGTTTTCATGGTTCTTTCCTTTTAATTGTACTGTTGGTGCAAGGGTTAATGTCTTGGTAGCGGCAACCAGCCGGTCCCCAGCATGGGGTCGTAAATATCGCTACGCCGGTCACGCAGTTTGCTGTTGAACAGGTTCACGTGTTGCGCCTGGCGCGTTTCTTTGAGGTTGATGGATGCGTACAGAATTTCTTCCTGATCGGGACTGGCAGGGCCAGCCAGGCACTCGCCCCGGGCGTTAACAATCAGGCTCCGGCCAATGAAAAGTTGGTCCCGCTCGGTGCCGATACGATTAGCGCAAACGATATTCACGCCATTGATGTGTGCATTCGCCAGGGCCAGGGTATTGGCCATGGCCAGAGCTCCCTCCTGTGCTCCGGCCATTGGCACCCAGTTGGTTGGCATGCCGATGATGTCGGCGCCTTTCATGGCGAGCAGGCGATAAACTTCAGGGAACCATCCGTCGTAACAGATAACAGCGGCGAGTCTTCCGATTTCAGTGTCGAAAACCGGAAGCCCAAGATTGCCGGATTCGAAAAACAGGTGTTCGTTATTCCAGAGGTGGAGCTTGCGATAAACGCCCAGGTATCCCTGGGGACCTAAAAAAACGGCAGAGTTGTAGAGTCGGTTGCCGTCACGCTCGGCGATACCGGCAATAATGTAGATGTTTAACCGTTCTGCCAGTTCGCTCCAGACCTTGGTGCTATCACCTTCCGGAATCTGTTCGGCAAGTGTGAATGCCTCCTCGCGGCTGCCAAATACATATCCGCTGGTCGTCAACTCGGGGAGAACGACGATTGATGCTCCGCCGGCAGCCGCTTTTTCAATTAGCGCTCTGGAGCGCGATATATTGTCAGCCTTCTGGCCGACCTGAGGCTCCATTTGCACGCTCGCCACGATGAGATCCGGCGAAACTCCGTCTTTGGGCGAATAGGTTTGCTGGTTCACTCGTTAAGCTCCAAAAAAAATTAACGCAAAAAAAAAGCCCCCGCCTACGCACGTCGCGCATAAGCAGGGGCTTTTATAGCCAATTTTGTCAGCAATTATTGCTGAGGCACGGTGATTGGTTCGACCGTGTGACTAGAAGATAGAATTTACCGAACAGGCTGTCAAGTGATCATCCCATCGGCAATCGATGTGCGTTTGGTCACCTGCGTATTCCGGCCCGGATCCTTGGCTCCACTGGATAGTCCAGACCTGCCCACTCTGCCAGCTTAGTTGTCCAGGACGTTGAACGGCGCTGGCGTTGTCATGGGCTTTTGGTCCGTGTGCTTACGCCGGAACACCGGGCGCTCAAACTTGAGCACCACATAGCTGGAGCCGCCCTGGGCGAGACGATAAGTCGTTTTGGTGCCAATGATGTTGTACTGGTCGGCGTCCGCCTCGGTCGGTTCTGGTGGCCGTTGCTCAATGACTTCCACCGGTACGTCCGCCGTACTGCGCAGGCCGGTGTCGTTCAGGCTGTCATCGTCGCGCTGATAGGCCTTAATGGTGCGCTTTTCTTCCTCGGCAGGCCTTTCCGGCAGCGTTTGCGGAAATAAGTCTCAGCAAGAGTAGGTGACCGGGAGGCTGCCAAGGCACGAGCTCGCTGGCAGTTCCCGTCATCAATTCAAGGGTAGGTACCTGATCACGCGAGAAGAATTTCGAAATGCCAATGAGGATATACCCACGATGAGTCTGCGCAAAAAACGAACGCGCACGTACATTTTCGTGATCGCAAAATGAGAAATCATCGATGATATTTGAAAACATTAGTTTTTTTGGGTGGCTGTGCGTTGGGGGTTTTGGATATAGCCGCTGCATGATATGCGAACAGTTCCCTAGAGCCAGATGTTAAGCTCTATTGTTGCGCGATGCGCAACATGCTAGTGTTCCCTCATGATTAAATCATTCCGTCACAAAGGACTGAAGAGGTTCTACTCAAGCGGCAATACATCTGGCATACAGCCGGATCACGCCCAAAAACTGCGCATGCAGCTGGCTGCGCTGGATACGGCCACTTCGGTGGAAGACATGGAAATCCCGGGTTTTCGACTTCACCCATTGAAGGGTAAGGACAAAGGGCGGTGGTCGATTCGGGTTAACGGAAATTGGCGCATAACGTTCGAATTTCAGGACGGCAATGCCTACATTCTTGATTATGAGGATTATCACTAATGACTATGCATAATCCACCGCATCCTGGTGAATTCATTCGGGAGGTTTACCTGGAGTCTTTCGGTATCAGCTCCCGGCAGCTTGCGTCCAGTCTGGGGGTCTCACCCTCCACGTTGTCTCGGTTGCTCAAAGGGGATAGTGGTATTAGCCCGGAAATGTCTCTTCGACTGTCCAAGGTTCTCGGGCGTACTCCTGAGAGTTGGTTGGCGATGCAGGATATGTACGATCTTTGGGTGGCCCGCAACACGGTCAACCTGGATGGCATTCAGCCCCTGGATTTCGAAGTAGCTTAACCAGTGGCTGTTGTCGGACGCGCCTACGCTGGCGCTCCGGAACGCCGCAAAGCCAGAGCGTTAACTGTAAATTAGGCTGGAGTCATATCGGACCTAACGCCTCATGTAGACAGCGCCTCGGGCAGTTCTGTACGAGGGACGCGCACAATGGAACCATCATCATGGCGAGGGAACTCGACCCCAATACGATTTTCTCCATTAGCAATGCCCGTCTCGTAGGAGCGGTTTCCAGTTGCAAAGCCAAAGGCCACAGAGCGATAGAGTGGTACTACGACGATATCGTTCGCGCGGATAGAAAAGAATCTTTTGATCTGATTACGGCGCCTGCCTGGATTGATTCCTTGCTCGGCAAATATTTCCAGAAGCTCGCCAGAGTTGGTGACGCTTGAGAAATCAACCTGTGGCTAACCGTGCCCGGCTTGGTGTTCTTTAGTCAGCTGTATTCCGCGCGTTTGAGAGATGCACTTATGTGGCTGGCATTGCCCCTGAGGCGGGGCTCCTAAAAGTTCGGAATTTGACTAAAAAGTGGAAGGAGGGCGCTGTCTCATAGAATATGATCATTCGAGACTTTTGAGCAGTCATAAAGTTGGGCTTTTAAACAAAAGCGAACATTCGCGACGATCAAAAATGATGGCTTTTTTTCCACCAAAACGATCGAAATGAAGCGCATTATGAACCTGGCAATCGATCAAAAGGACTCACGGTTCCCGCCCGTCGATCGCCCAATATATGCGTGTAGATTTCAGTTGTTCTGATATCGCTGTGCCCGAGTATTTCCTGCACCGTTCGAATATCACTTCCAGATCTTAATAACTCTGTCGCAAAGGCATGCCGAAAGGTATGTGCCGTGACTCGTTTATTAATGCCACTGGCTATAACTGCCTATCTTAATTGCCGCGAATAGGTTGAATGGTGAAGATGATGTCGGCACACATAACCGGCTATTGGATGAACGCATCGGGTTGATGAAGGAAACAAGTATTGCCATCCGAGGTCTTTCATTACGGGCCCGTACTTTTTGTGCAGAGAGGCAGGAACTGAAGTGAGCCCAAATCCATCGGCCAGATCAGATTCATGAACTGCCCTGACATAGGTTTGCAAGATAAAGACCTTTAGTCATTGCCGTCCCCATTCATTTCCTCCCATTTCAACCAACCGAGAAGCGGCTCGTCGAAAGGAAAAGGCGAGATCATTGGCAGACGATAATTGTGCCAGCGACACGCCAATTCGACCCGTCGCCGACCACTCATAATATTCTCCCTCTTTGGTGCGAATCATGGTGGTCGCAAAGGAACTTGAGTTTCCTCCCTTTTCATTGACAATCAATTCTTCATCTCCGTCGCTGCTTTCGGCTTGCGCTTCAAAATCAACAAACAACTCGTCGAGCGGGACTTGTGCCGCCAGCACCAAGCGGGTGCGAGATTCATAACACGCGTCAATGAGGGTCACGAATCGTCGTGCTTCGTTGAGGTGATTGGCGTCCAGTTGGGGGACGCGCTCCATGATGATGACCGGAAATCGGCGGCAGAGAGAAATATAATCGGCCGCCCCGAGCGGTTGGTAGCACAACTCGGAAAAGTCAAACCAGGCGCACCGGTCATTCAATCGGGTCACCTGGACGGTGCGACCAAAGAGGACGGGAATGATCTCGGCCTCAGTTCCGGATGCAGTGCTACCAAATATTTTTTCCAACTGCGCTTGCATGTTGTTTTTACTATTATTATCACTATGAACTTTCTTGTTTGACCAAAAATAGGATTGACCATCCGCTCGATTTTCAAGTCGATAATCCTTGCTGGAATCCTCCATGGAAATAATGTCGAATGTGTGTTTTAACATGTCTATGAAAGGCAAAAAGAGGGAGCGGTTAATGCCTCCCTCATACAAGGCATCGGGAGAGCGATTCGAGGTAGCCACTACCACCACATTCAAATCCAATAATAATGAAAAAAGTCGCTTCAAAATCATGGCATCGGCAACGTCTGTCACTTGAAATTCATCGAAACAGAGGAGTTGGGCTTCTTGTGCCAATTGTTGCGCGATGATGGGAATCGCATCACCTCGTGGGTACTCCTGTTTGTAGGCAAAGATGCGATGATGGACGTCTAGCATGAACTCATGAAAGTGGACGCGGCGTTTGGTTATGTTTATGTGTTTGTGGCTGTCATTAGTACAGCAAGAATTATCATCAGGAACAGAAACCGACGCGTAAAAGAGATCCATTAGAAAGCTCTTGCCGACCCCGACCGGTCCATGAATGTACATGCCTCGCGGTGGTGGACCAAAAGACCACAAATGGAACTTCTTTCGAAGAAAAGACTGAGCGTGTGCCAAGGATCGCGCCAGTAACCGTAACAGTGGACTGCTGTTTTTAAAGCTGCTCTCTGTCGGTTCGTCGCTGCGTACTGATACTGGCGGGAGCGAGGTAAGAGACTCGTGCAGGGCATCGAATTTTGCCGCCAGAGCGACCTGCGCGTCATCTCGTCGCACCTCCCCCGAATCCACCATGCGTTTATACGCTGCTGTCACGGGGCCTGGCGGGAAGGACCGCCAAGCGACGCGATGTTGTGCTGTCATATTATTCATCACAGTCTTCATATTGGAACTGATGAGTTTATTAACATGGTGGTATGGTACGCTGGGTTTCTGTATGGGTATCAAATTAACCCTGACACACCTCCTCTATTCGTGAATTCAGATAATAACTGCAGCATTTTGGCGTAACCAGGTAGAGGCGGGAGGGCCGTCGCCGGTACCCTCACGGGCTTTACCGACCAAAGTGAAGCAGTGATGAAGTACCGACAACTGACCCAAACACAACGATACCAGATTTCGGCCCTGCGTGTGGCCGGCAAAAGCCAACGACAGATCGCAGCAATGCTTGGCTGCCACAACAGCACGATCAGCCGCGAGTTGCGACGGAACAGCATTCGAGGCTACGAGCCCGAGAGGGCTCAACATCAGGCAAACACCCGGCGTAGAACCGCCTTCAAGCGTCACAAACGGGTGCAGTGGCTGACGGACTGGGTAACTGAACGACTGAAGGAGCATTGGAGTCCGGAACAGATTGCAGGCTTTATGCGCCGCAAGAACATTCCAGTGCAAGTCAGTCACCAGTGGGTCTATGACTTGATCCATCGTGATCGTCTCCTGGGTGGTCGCCTCTGGAGCTTCTGTCGGCACCGGAATAACCGTGGTCGAAAACGCAGAGCGAAGGAAGCGGGCCTTGGTAAAATCCCGAATCGGGTCGGAATAGATTGCCGCCCCAAAGAGATTGAGCATCGTGCCGCGCTTGGCCACTGGGAAAACGACACAGTACTCCAGGGCCACAAACAATCCGGCTTGGTGACGCTGGTGGAGCGTCGCAGTGGTTACCTACTCGCAGGTCGCCTGAAGCGGTTTACGGCCAACCAGACAACGCGCACTGTGATCAGGCTTTTGAAGCCAATCCGAGGTGCTGCGAAAACGCTGACATTGGACACCGGCAGAGGTGTTCTGGGGTGAATATTCCGGAACACTATAAATGAGCGGTGCTGCGGTTATTAGTTGAATCCACGTTTTTAACAAAAGATTTGCTCACAGGCGCCGA
>JAGXLV010000069.1 GCA_018334495.1 Oleiphilaceae bacterium | reverse complement strand
GATGCGCTCACCGCCATAGTCTGTCGTTAATACGACCTGAGCATGCGTTGACTGGATTTCACCGATGATCGCAGCTTCTGAACCAGACGACAGTTCCCGCCAGCGTCTCAGCGCCGGCTGGGCGTCGGTCGCTGAGACAATAGCCATCACGCGGCCCTCACAGGCCAGGTAGTAGGGGTCGTACCCAAGCAACTCGCAGACGCCTCGAACCTGATCGCTGACCGGTATTGCGTCCTGCCAGAGGTTTATCCCGAGGCTGCTGCTTCGACACACCTCGTGGGCAACGGTTGCCAGGCCGCCCCGGGTGGGGTCCCGCATGAAGCGAACGCCTCCCAGGCTGCGGAGAGCGAGGGTCAGGGGAAGCACGCTGGCGGAATCGGATAGCAGGTTACCGGACAGGCCGAACTGCTCGCGGGCCAGCATCACGGCAGTGCCGTGATCGCCGACAGGTCCGCTTATCAGGACCTTATCGCCTGGCTGCACAAAATCCGTACCCAAGTGAGTGGCGGGGGGCAGCGTGCCTATGCCTGTGGTGGCCAGATACAGGCCACCGCACTGGCCGCGCGGAAGTACTTTTGTATCACCCGCGACGACGACAACGCCCGCCGATGCCGCGGCCCCTCCCAGGCTTGTCATGAGCCTTGCCAGACGGTTTATCCCGAATCCTTCCTCAATGAACAGGTTCAGGGTCAGGTAAAGCGGGATCGCGCCACTGACGGCCAGGTCGTTTATGGTGCCATGTACCGCCAGCGAGCCAATGTCGCCACCGGGAAATTCAAGGGGCTGAACCGTAAACCCGTCGGTGGTTATGACCGGCAGGCCCTCCAGGGCCGGTAGCTTTGCTGCATCCAGTTGCGTATCCAACAGGGGGTTAGCCAGGGCGGGGCGGATAACCTGCTCAATTAGCTCGTGCATCAGCCGGCCACCGTTGCCGTGGCATAACTCGATCAAACCTTCCTCAGAAGCCGCCATAAAGAGCCTCGACGATCTGGCCAAAAGAGATTCCGGCATCGTTACAGGGTACTTGTTCGTTGAGCCGGACGGTAAAACCCTGTTCGTCCAGCAGCCTCAGGGCTTGCTCTACAAGAAGACGATTCTGGAAGACGCCGCCCGCCAGGCCGATATTGATTTCACCATGCTCTGCGCGGATCCGGAGTGCCTGTTGCACCAGAGCCAGTGCCATGCTGGCCTGAAACAGGCCGGCCCGGGCAGCAGCGCTTCTCCGGCCATCCATCAGGAAAGGAATCAGTGGCGCCCAGTCCGTGCGCCAGACGTTTTCTGCATCTTGATTCAAAGGCAGGGGCAAAGCCGAAATATCCGGATCCGCAACCGCCTCAAGCCGCATAGGTGCCTCGCCCTCGAAACTCGCCATTTCAGTTAATCCAATCATGGCCGCAGCGGCATCGAAAAGACGACCGGCGGAAGAGGTTTCATGACAGTTAAGACCCTTCTGCCAGGCTTCTTTGGCCATCGCGCTGGTGTTCCAGTTGAACCCCGCCGTCCAGCAAAGCGCCGCGGCGCTGCGCCAGGGTTCGCGTCCCGCACGGTCGCCTCCTGCAAGACGAAAGGGACGAAAGGAGGCGGTACGCCGCCATTGTCCCGGCTTTCCGAGAAACGCTTCGCCACCCCAGAGAGTGCCGTCCGGGCCGAGGCCCATGCCATCCCATGTAAACACCAGCCAGTGACCGACAGTCCGGGGCCATTCGCCCACCAGTGCCGAGGCATGCGCCGGATGGTGGCCGACGCGCTTCAGCGTAAGGCCGGACTCCCTCGCCCGGCGTCTGGCCCAGCGTGTGCTGGCGTAACCGTCGTGGGCGTCACAAATAATGGCGTTTGCGCGGACGTCATAAAGTCTCTGGAGGTCCGTCGCTGTATGCGCCAATAAGGCCTGGGAACGCCGGTTGTCGAGATCACCGATGTGCGGGGATATAACAACCCGGTAGTCCCAGGCCAGAGCCAGCGCGTTTTTCAGGTGGGCGCCGGTGGCCAATACGGGAAAAGGCATCGGGCGCGGCAGCTTCAGCTCTATTGGCGCAAGCCCTCGACCGAGTCGTATGGCGCGAATGTTTTCGGCACAGGGTTGAACCACAGAGTCGTCGATCGGGCGCAGAATCGGGCGGTTATGATGTAAGAAACCGTCTGCCACTCTTGCAAGCAGCCTTTGAGCCTCGGCCGGGTCGGTCACCACCGGTTCACCACTGATATTTGCGGACGTAGCGACCAGAGCCCCGCCGAAGGTCTGCAAAAGTAGTTGATGCAAAGGACTGTGAGGCAGCATCGCGCCCCATTGGCTGAGTCCGGGAGCAATGCCGTCCGCCAGGCCTGTCTGTGGCTTTTTGGTGAGAATGACCACAGGCCGGTCCGGTGCCGTTAGCGCCGACAGAGCCAGGGGGTCTGCGATGACTGCTTGATGCAGGGCGATTAAATCGTCCGTCAGAGGAAACATAACCGCGAACGGCTTACTCGGGCGGTGTTTGCGGACCCTGAGCCTGGCCAGGGCGCTTTCGTTGCCTGCATCAACCATCAGATGGTAGCCACCTACGCCTTTTACGGCGACGATCAGGCCTGACTTAAGCTGAGCCACGGCGTTCGCCAGGGCGTTCTCATTGCCATGAACAGCAACGCGGCCCGGCTGCTGGAACCAGAGCGCGGGACCGCAATCGGCGCAGGCAAGGGGTTCGGCATGGAAGCGACGGTCATTCGGGTTTTCATATTCAACCTTGCATGCATTGCATAACTGAAATTCGCTCATGGTGGTCCGGGTGCGATCATAGGGCATCGCCTTGATAAGGCTATAGCGCGGGCCGCATTCAGTGCAGTTGATAAACGGATAGCGATAGCGGCGGTTCCCGGCGTCCTGCATTTCTTCGGAGCAAGGACGACACACGGAATAGTCCGGTGGAATATGAATGTCCGCATTGCTGGCGCTGCTTGGGAGGATTCGAAAGCCCGAATAAGGCCGGACCGGGATTTTCTCACGGCAAGTGAGATCGGGCCGGGCCAACGCGGGTGCCTGTTGTTGCACCGCCAACCCGAAAGCGTCGAGGTTGCGGGCGTCCCCTTCGGTCAGAATCTCCACTGTTCCGGATCGGTTTCGAACAAAGCCACTCAGTCCAAGTTCTGTGGCGAGGCGATAGATGAAGGGCCGGAATCCCACCCCCTGGACCCGGCCGGATATCAACCAGCGACAGGCCCTCCGTTCGTCTAATCCGGGCATGTCGGCGCCTCTATGCGAGTGCGGACACCGCTGGCCCACCAGATCCGGCAAGCGCCTTCATCGGAAACCATGCAGGGGCCGACCGGGTTCCTGGGGGTGCAGCCCCGACCGTAGAGCGGACACTGGTTGGGATAAATCTGTCCCATGACGACTTTGGCGCAGGCGCAACCGGGCGGCATCTCTCCGGCGCGCCGACGCGAATCGCTGGTGTGATCAGGAAAACGTTCTCGCGCATCATGTTGACGGTGAACCGCCCGCAAATTGAAACCGGAGCGGGGAAGGGCGCCGATGCCCCGCCAGTTGGCGGCGGTAACATCAAAAGCGTTTACGAGTAAGCGTTGGGCCGTCGGATTGCCATGCGGGAGCGCTACTTCAGCGTAGCAATTATCGAGAAAGGGGCGGCTCTCCAGCGTCTGTCGGAGGCATGAATAAATCGCTGCAAGCAGGGATTCGGGCGTAAACCCGGCCACGGCTGCCGGCACAGAATGCTGCTTCGGCACGAACTGCCATTCTTCAGGCCCCATAATGGTCGCGACATGACCGGGCGCAATGAGACCATCAAACTCGCACCTTTCCGACTCAAGTAGCATTGCGATAGCAGGCCAGGTGAGTCGCCCTGATATGAGCAGAGAAAGATTAGGCGGAAGATCCTGACTGAGCAATGCCGCGACCGGCGCCATGGTAGTTTCGAAACCCGCCGCAAAAAAGACAACGTCGCGCTCCGGGTGTTGCCGTGCAATGGCAACCGCCTCCATAGGGCTGGCAATTGGCAGAATGTCGGCTCCAGAGGCCCGCGCTGCTTCCAGTGAACGTGGCTGTGAGCGGGGCAGGTTGACGGGCACCCGCAGCATGTCTCCAAACGCTAGCAACAGGGCCTGCTCATCAAGTGCTAAGCGCAGGGCCTGGTAAAGGTCTTCCTCCGGGCAGATACAGACCGGGCATCCCGGTCCCGGTATGATCTCGACCTGACGGGGCAATAGGGCGCGCAGTCCGGCCTGGCTTATGGATCGTTCATGGCCGCCGCAGACATTCATGATTTTGATGTGGCGATCCAGCGGCAGCTCGCGAATAAGTTCCAGCCAGTGCCGGGCTTCAGCGGTCACCCTGCGCCTCCATGCTCAACCGTCATGTCTTTATTAACGGACGATTCGGCTTTTTGTGTGTGCACCCACACAAGCCATTCATCGAGGCCGGCTCCGCTTCGCGCAGACAGCGATATGACGGGCGCGCGACTGGCCAGGGTCCGCAGAAAATTTTCAGCCCGATCAACCCGGAAATCGCCCACATAAGGCAGCAGGTCCAGTTTGCTGATGACAAGAAGGTCGGCGGTCCGGAACATAACAGGGTACTTTGCGGGCTTATCGTCGCCCTCGGTCACCGACAGCAGAACGATGTTCAGATGTTGGCCCAGATCGAAACTTGCAGGACAGACGAGGTTGCCGACATTTTCGATAAAAAGAATGTCAATTTCCGCCAGATCCAGGCCGTGGAGAGCTTTGTGTACCAGTTGGGCATCAAGGTGGCAGGCGCTGCCGGTGGTGATTTGAATAACCGGAATATTCAGGGCGCGGATACGCTGGGCGTCCAACTCGGTCTCCAGGTCGCCCTCCAGAACCGCGCATCGACAGGTTTTCTGCAGTGTCCGGAGCGTGGCTTCCAGCAGTGCCGTCTTGCCTGCTCCCGGTGACGACATCAGGTTCAACACCAGTGTGCCGGCCGAACGGAAGTGCTCGCGATTGTGAGCTGCGAGGTTCTGATTCTGCTGGTGCAGGTTTTGCAATAGTGACACGGACGCTGTTTTCTGTGGTCCGGACATTTCCGGAGGCCCACTACAACCGCAGTCTACGCACATGATTTACTCCTTCAATTAAGGATTCTGTAGCGCCGAAGGTTGGTCGAGAGTCAGCTCGACACTGTCCAGTATCAATTCATCACCGCTTACCAGCTGAGTAACACAGCTACCGCACCTGGCACAGCAGAGCTGGTTGGGACCGGCGCGGCAGTTTTTCCAGCAGTTTTCGCAATAGACCTCGACGCAGGTTGCGGTCAAATCAAGCTCCGCTGATTCAGCGATGGTGCCGGCTGCCGCTAGAGGAAAGGCGGTTTTCAGCAGTTCGGCCTCGACTCCGGACAAAGGTCCCATCCGCAGGCGCACAAGGGTTACGGCCAGCGCCCGATGCTGTTCTGCGACTTCCAGAATCTGGCGGAGCAGGCTGCGGCAAAGGCTCAGCTCATGCATTGCGACCCTGCGCCATTTCGTCATGAAGCTGCCAGGAAGTGCGAGCTTCTGCCTTGCCGACTTTCTGGATCGCATAACCGACGTGCACCATGACGAAGTCGCCCAGGACCAGTGCCGTTCCTTCCATCAACATCAGGTTGACGTCGCGAGAAATGCCCCTGGCCTGACAGCGAGCCACGCCGTCGCCAATGCTGTCGATCCTCATGGGTACGCCTAGACACATGTTTTCACCTCTCTGTCGAGGCCCGGCCAGTGGCTGTGCCATTCGGTCACGGTTTGATTAATGAGAACGCAAAGCTCGGGAACGGCGGCAGCAACCGCTGGCGAAACCTCGTCACCGAGCGCTGATGCCGACATTTCCACGCCAAGAATCAGCAAATGCTCTGGAAGCAGGTCGAGTTCATCCGCAAGAGCCAGTGCCTCGGCCACGCCAAAGCTGTGGCAAGAAAAACAGCCACGAACCTGTGCCAGGTCGGCCACCGTCAGGCGATGAATACGTCCGGTTTGCCCCATATGCTGAAGTGCATCAACCACGACCACGCCCTGCGCTCCCGTCAGCGCCTGGATTAGTCCGCTGCCGGGCCTGTCGAGAGCCATCACCGAGAATGGCGCGGCAGTGCCGGATTCTGTGGTTCCCAGCAGAGACTCAAGCGCCGAAACCAGGTGCCAACCCAACTGGTCGTCGCCGAAAGGCGACCCTATGCCCAACACCCGCCAGTAGCTCATAGGCGCTCCGTGGACAATCTGAGAAAGTGGGTGGCGCAGGAAATACAGGGATCGAAATTGCGAATGACCTGTTCACAGTGCAGTTGCAGCTCTTTGTCCGGCCGGTCCAGGCCAAAGGCCGTAAGGGAATGCTGCAAATCCTGCTCGATGCGCGCCTGATTCTGACTGGTCGGAGGCACAATACGGGCGCTTCGGATCAGGCCTTTTCCGTCCAGCTCGTATTTATGCCAGAGCAGGCCCCGCGGAGCCTCGGTAGCGCCATACCCGACGCCTTCTGGAGGCCTGACAGGGACAGACGCATGGCCTGGCTCACCGTAGTCCTCAAGGATCCGGATGGCGTCGGTGATGCCATAGCAGATCTCGATGGCGCGGGCCGTCATGCTGTGGAACATGTTGCCGGAGGGCCAGTGAATGCCGGTTTTTACGGCAAGTTTGCGCACGGATTCGGGCAAAAAGTCCAGGTTCAGGTTGAGGCGGGCCAGAGGGCCCACCAGATAAGGCTGGTGATCGAACAGGCTGAACAGGGCGGTGGAGCCGGCCACCTGATGTTCGAAAATATGCTCTTCAAACTCGGAGACGGCAAAGGATTGGCCCCGATTGGAGGCAATGTTGCCGTCGAGGATCGGATAGTTACCGGGTTCGTCAAGTGCCAGCAGAGTCACATCCTGGTCACGTGCCGGGACTCCAACGCCTGCCGCCCAGGCAACAAGGTCCTCGGCATCCTGCAAGGCATCCTCAAGCTGGACTTTCAGTGCCGTCGCCTCTTTCAGGGCCGGCGCCCGGTGAAAACCGCCCATCTTGACGCCGACAGGGTGAATGGATCTTGCGCCCAGCAAGCGGATCAGCGCATTGCCAAGATCCTGCAGGCGCATGCCTCGCCTGACGAGCCGGGGATGGTCTTTGGCCATGGCGATTGCGCTGTCGTAACCGAAGAAATCCGGCGCGGCCAGCAAATGAATATGCAGTGCATGGCTTTGAATCCATTCACCGTAATACATGAGCCGTCGCATGGCCTTCACCCAGGGGCCGGGATCGGTCTCCGCCAGGCTCTCTACAGCATTTATGGCGCTCATCTGATAGGCAACCGGGCATATACCGCAGATCCGCGCCACCAGTTCCGGCAGTTCCTCATAGGACCGGCCTTCAAGAAATTTCTCGAACAGGCGAGGGGGCTCGTATATCTCCAGGCGCAGCTCTTCGATCTGACTGTCACGGATCCGCAGGTGCAGGGCACCCTCGCCCTCGACACGCGCCAGAACCGGTACATGCACGGCGACGGTTCGGGTATTAGTGACCATGGCCGGCGTCCGTCGCTATGATGTTTGCGGCAGCATCCCGAAACTGGGGCGCACTGTTACTCACATGCCGGAATTGCCGCGTGATGTCCGCCGGCAAGAGGCCCAGACCTTCAAACCAGCCGCAGAGTGAGTCCGTATTAAGCGCCTCTGCGGGTCCGTAACAGGAATAACAGCCCCGGCCAAAGCTCGGACAAAGCGCTCCGCAACCAGTCTGGGTGACAGGTCCCATGCATGGCATGCCCCTGGCCACAAGTACACACACGGCTTGCTGGCGCTTGCATTCCATACAAACCTTGTCCTGACTTTGCGCCGGCAGAGTGCCATACAGCCACGCCCGTATGGCGCCAAGGACCTGGTCCCGGTTAGGCGGACAGCCCCAGATTTCCAGGTCTACGGTAATGTGGTCTGACATGGGGGTGGAGGTGGCGAGGCTGTCGATATATTCCGGGCTGGCGTAAACGGCACTGACCCATTCGGCGGCATCCGCAAAATTCCGCAATGCCTGGATGCCTCCAGCCGTGGCGCAGGCCCCGAAGGCGACAATGAAGCCGCTGTGAGACCGGATCTGCCGGATGCGTTCCAGGTCATGCTCTGTGGTTACTGACCCTTCGATAAATGCGATATCGACGTCCGCGTCCGGAGCTACAGGCCCGGCCTCTGCGAAATGCACCAGTTCGACCATGTCCGCCAGTTGCAGCAAGGTCTCGCCCATATTCAGAAACGTGAGCTGGCAACCGTCACAGGAGGCGAACTTATGCACCGCCAGGCGAGGTTTGATTCCGGGTGGGCTTGTGTCCATTAAAACCCCTCCATGCCCAACAGGGGCTTGATATCGGAATATTTAAAGATGGGCCCCTGGCGACAAAGGAATTGACTTCCGAACTGGCAGTGCCCGCAATGGCCCACGGCGCACTGCATGTTGCGCTCCATGCTCAGGTAAATACGTTGCTCTGGCACGCCTCTCTCTATAAGGTCCCTCGTGCCGGCGATCATCATGCCCTCCGGACCGCACATCATCACGGTGGTGCCTTCAGAATCAATTGCGGCATCATCAAATACCTCGGTCACGGGGCCGACGTGGAAGGGCCAGAGGGGGCCACCGTGATCGGCCGCTACCAGAACCTGGGTATTGGGGAAGGTGCGCCAGTAATCGTAGCGTTCCCGCCAGATCAGGTCTTGGGCGTGCTTTACGCCCTGGATAATAGTGAGCCTGCCGTAGCGCTGCCGGCGCATGAGAACATAGTTAATGACGCCGACGGTGGGCGCGCAACCAATACCACCGGTGACGACTAATACGTCGGCTCCCTCGGCCTGTAATAGTGGCCAGGACTGACCGTAAGGACCACGAAGCCCGATCTGCGAGCCGACATCCAGCCTATTCATGGCTTCGGTAACCCGCCCGATCGCCCTGACGGTATGACCGAGAATCTCGGGCTCATCCGGGTCGGAAGCCACAGAAATGGCAACTTCTCCAACCCCGTGCAGATACAGCATGTTGAATTGGCCCGGCGCGAACCGGTAATTCCGCCGCTGCTCCGGATTGCGCAGACGCAGGCGCAGGGTGAAGATCCTGTCTGATTCCTGGATACGGTCGATAACCTCCGCCACCATTGGCATACGAAGATTGCCAGATGGCGACTGGGGCGAAACACTGGCGCTTTGGGACGGCGTAGAATCAGTCATGACTGGCGTCCTTGCAGATCGCTCCAACCTCCTCCGTCAGGTCAATGCCGACCGGGCACCAGGCGATACAACGGCCGCAACCGACACATCCGCTACGCCCATACTGGTCGATCCAGCTGCCGAGTTTATGGGTCAGCCACTGGCGATAGCGCGTGCGGATGTCCGGTCGGATAGCCTGGCCGCTGATGAACGAATGACCCTCCGTAAAGCAGGAACTCCATTCACGACTGTGTTCGCTGGTCAGACCGTCCAGCGAAGGCACGTCGTTTTCGCTTGCACAAAAACAGGTTGGGCACACGGAGGTGCAGTTGCCGCATGCCAGGCAGCGCTCCGCGACGTCATCCCAACGGGGGTGATCCAGATTCTGGAAAAGTATCCGGTTAAGGGGGCCATCCGGCAGTTCCCGTGTCTGGGCTTTTTGCGCGGCGTCAAGTTCGCGGCCAGCCTGATCAAGCTGCTCGGCGCTAACTTCCACTAGGGGCAGCTGATCAAGGATCCGTTTGCCGCGTTCGCTGCCGGCATCGATAATGAAGCCTTCGTCCAGTTCAGCCAGCGCCATATCATAGCCGCAGGTGGGCGCCGGACCATCTCCCGTAGAAACACAAAAGCAGGTTGACGCCGGGTGACTGCAATGGACGGCCACGAGAAACAGTTGCTCGCGTCGGCGCGCGTAGTGAGCGTCCGGAGAGGGGCCGTTCAGAAAGTGCGCGTCGTGTATGGCAAGCGCCGCCAGGTCACAGGCGCGCACACCCAGGACGGCCAGGGGTTGCGGCTCAGTTATTCGTTCTTTAAAGCTGAGGCTGCCATCCTCATCAACACTCCCTTCCCAGAGGACCTCGCGAGACGGAAAGAGGTAAGGTTTCAGCGCCTGAGGCCCGTTCGCCCAGGAGAACCAGCGCGGACTCTCACTGTTTTCCAGCCGATAGTAGCCAGGCTCCTGGCGATCCCGAGTCCCCTGCGGTAATTCACTAACCGACCTGAGCTGATCAAAGACAATGGCCGCGTCACGCACGACAGGGCCAACACAACCGAAACCTTGCAAGGTCAGCTGGTCAATTAGCGACTGAAAGCTTTGTCGCGGGAGAAAATAACGCGGTTGTTGTGAAAGGCCATCATCCATGTTGGTCCCCGGCAAGTTCCGCGCCCTCTCTGTTCTCCGGCGCGTTCTTTCAAATTAGCAGGTTTGCGCGGTAAAAAAATAGACTGGATTTCCTGTATGAGGGAATTTCGGACAAGAATTCGGCCAAGGAAGAGCTGAGAGGATTTTTTTATCTTGATCCCAACTGAAAGTTTCACTTGAATAAATCGAGCGTTCGTTTTATTTTTAGGGATCGGAGGTTTAGCCATGAACAATTCCAATAACACAAAGCCTGAAAACACAGACTGGTGTCTGCGCGTTGACGGCAAGACTGCGCTGGTGACTGGCGCCGCCGGGGGGCTGGGCCGCAGCTTTACCGAGTGTCTGCTTCAGGCTGGTGCAACGGTCATTGTCAGCGGCCGTCGCCAGGAGGCACTGGAGTCTCTCAAAAAGGACATTCCGGAGTATGCCGATCGGATTCATGCAGTCACCATGGATGTCACGGACGAGGCAAGCGTCGCCGAAGCGTTCGACATTATGGCGGATGAGATCGCCATTCCGGATGTGGTGGTCTCCAATGCCGGCGTGGCAACCAGCAAGAAAGCGCTGGACTTGACCAGCGCAGATTGGGACCAGGTGATCGACACCAATCTCAAGGGCTGCTGGCTGGTCGGCAACGAAGCGGCTCGCCGGCTCGCGGCGCTGAATCGGGGCGGCAGCATCATCATGATTTCCTCCATCCTCGGCCATCGGGTCGCGGGTAATGTGGCACCCTATGCCGTCGCCAAGGCCGGCGTTGAGCAACTGACCCGTGCCCTTGCGCTGGAATGGGCCCGTTACGGAATCCGCGTCAATGCGCTGGCGCCGGGCTACATTGAAACCGACCTGAACCGTGACTTCTTCGCCAGTGAGCCCGGGCAAAAAATGATTCGCCGCATACCTCAGCGCCGCCTGGGGCAGGCGGGTGATCTAAGCGGTCCGCTGCTGCTTCTCGCTTCAGGGCTTTCCGACTATATGACCGGCAGCACCCTTGTGGTGGATGGCGGGCATCTTCAATCCTCGTTGTAAGGAGTAGGCTGTGGACTTCAATCTGACACCCAGGAATGAGTCGTTCCGACAACGCATCCGGGATTTTGTGGAACAGGAATTGTTGCCTCTGGAGCAAAACCCGGAGGCGTACGATGAGCATGAGAATATTGCGCGTGATTATCTGGAGAAGATGCGCGCCAAAGCAAAAGAGCAGGGGCTCTGGTGTCTGCAGATTCCCTCGAATCTGGGCGGCCAGGGGCTCGATGTTGCGGGCATGGCCGCTTGTTATGAGGAAATGAACCGCTCCATTTTCGGTCCGGTGGTGTTCAATTCCGCCGCACCGGACGACGGCAACATGACCGTGCTGGCGAAGGTTGCGAGCGAGGCCCAGCAGGAGCGCTGGCTCAAGCCCATCGTGGCGGGAGAGGTCAGTTCATCGTTTGCGATGACCGAGCCGCCCCCTGGCTGCGGGTCGGATCCCGGCATGATGCAGACGACGGCCACCCGCAAGGGCGACCGATGGGTCATTCACGGCTATAAGCACTATATTACCGGCGCCGCTGAAGCATCCCATTTCATTCTGATTGCCCGCACTTCCGACGATACCCGCAAGGGCCTGAGCGCCTTCATGTTCCATAAGGACGATCCAGGCTGGCAGATCGTCCGTCGGATCCCGATCATGGGGCCGGAAGAGCACGGTGGCCATTGCGAACTTCGGTTTGATGGTCTGGAGATCCCGGACGAGAACCGGCTGATGGAAGTCGGGGATGGCCTCAAGCTGACCCAGATCCGATTGGGTACGGCGCGCCTGACCCACTGCATGCGGTGGCTCGGCCTGGCCCGTCGCTCCCTGGAAATTGCAACCGACTATGTCGACAACCGGGAATCGTTCGGTCAGACCCTGTCCCAGCGTGAAGGTGTGCAGTGGCTGCTGGGCGAGGCCGCGATGGAAATTCAGATCGGCCGGCTGCTGACCATGCACGCCGCCTGGAAACTGGACCAGGGCGATTTCGCCCGCAAGGAAGTTTCCATGGCGAAGGTTGCGGTGGCCGACACGTTGCACAAGGCGGTGGACACGGCCATTCAGCTTTGCGGCGCCCGGGGTTATTCCAAGGATACACCGCTGGAATGGATCTACCGGTATGCCCGCCAGGCGCGCTTGGTGGATGGTGCGTCGGAAATTCACAAGATGGTGTTCTCGAAGACCCTGCTGGCGGAGCGTACCGACTTCTGGCACTGGGGACTGAAGGCATGATGTCTGCGTTTGCCGACATCTTCAGTACCTTTATAGCCGGCAAAACCGGTGCCCGGAGTGCGGAGGTTATCGAGTTTGACAAGCTCTCCGGGGGCGCCATCCAGGACAATTTCGGTCTGACGCTGGATCTGGAAGGCGGCAGCCGGACGAGACGGCAGGAATTTGTGGTGCGGCAGGACGCCCCCTCCGGGGTGTCAGAGAGCCTGTCCAGGCCCGAGGAATTCCGGGTTCTTCAGGCGGCATTCAAGGCCGGCGTTACCGCCCCGGAACCACTCTGGCTGTGCGAGGATCCCGAGGTCAGCGGGCGGGTGTTCTATGTCATGACCCGGGCGGGAGGCAGTGCGTCTCCTCGCAAGCTGGTCAAGGCGGATTTCACCGATGAGCAGCGTCGCAAGATCGTACGCCGGTTGGGCGCGGAGCTTGCCAGGCTGCACACCATAAGGCCCCCGCAGGCGTCGTTGGCGTTCCTGGTGTTACCAGACCAGGGTGATCCGGCCCTGAGCCG
The DNA here is from genome assembly GCA_018334495.1 of Oleiphilaceae bacterium. Lineage (GTDB taxonomy): Bacteria > Pseudomonadota > Gammaproteobacteria > Pseudomonadales > Oleiphilaceae > Marinobacter. The sequence continues at coordinate 2,497 of JAGXLV010000069.1, read as the reverse complement.
GGTAGCGCTCTATCGCCGTTACCTGAACCAAATCGGTGAGCCACACCCGGTGCTGGAGTGGGCGCTGAACTGGCTTGAAGACAACGTGCCGGAACCGGGCCCAACGGTGCTTTGCCACTGTGATTTCCGGACCGGCAATTACATGATGGACGGTGACGAACTGACCGCTGTCCTGGACTGGGAATTCGCCGCCTGGAGCGATCCTTGTGAGGATCTGGGCTGGCTCTGTTGCCGCAGTTGGCGCTTTGGGGCTGATGACCGTGAAGTCGGTGGCATCGGAGACAAACAGGATCTTCTGGACGGTTACCGGGAAGTGAGCGGCACTGGCCTTGATCCGGCAGCGGTAAGCTACTGGGAAGTCATGGCCCTGGTGCGCTGGGCGATGATTGCGCTGCAACAGTCGCGCCGACATATGTCGGGTGAACAGCGCTCATTAGAGCTGGCACTAACCGGCCGTATGGTGGCCCAGATGGAACTGGACCTTCTGAACCAGATTCAGGAATTGGAGGACGGGCAATGATCAACCAACCAGAAACCCGGGATCTGCTGACCGAGGCTCGACAGGTATTGCTGGATTCGCTGGCCCCGGAGTTGACGGGGCAGCGCAAATACGAAGCGTTGATGGTTGCCAATGCTATGGGCATGGCGATCCGGGAACTTGAACAACGAGCGCAGGGCCAGCCCGAGGAAACCGACCGGACTGTTACAGCATTCCTCGCAGAACGGTCTATCGAAGCCAAAGCCGGTGAGGATGAGGCCGCGCTTGCCGGAGCCATTCGGGAACGTCGCCTGGATAGCACTGACCCGGGCCTGCAGTCCGTGCTTCGGACCCTCACCGAGGCCCGTTTGCGGGTCAACAATCCCGGCTTTCTGAAACGGTGATCCATGAATAAATACAACAACCTCGACAAGACCGCCGCCAACCATTCTGCGCTGACACCTCTGAGTCTGCTCCAGCGCTCGGCGCAGGTGTTTCCGGACAAACCGGCAGTCATTGACGATGACCGGTCATTTTCCTACCGGGAACTTTACCGGCGTTGTCGCCGGATGGGTGATTCGCTTCGCCGCCGCAACATCAATGCCGGTGACACGGTTGCCGTCCTTTGCCCGAACAGCCACGAGATGCTGGAGTCCCACTACGCCGTGCCCATGGCGGGCGCTGTGCTTAATTCCCTCAATATCCGCCTGGATGCGGCCACCTTGTCCTTCATCCTGGCACATGGTGAAGCCCGGGTGTTGTTTTACGACACCCAGTGGGAGAGCCAGGTCCGGGCCGCGATTGCAGAGCTGGAGGTGCCGCCGTTGCTGGTGTCGATCGAGCGCAATGCGGGGGCAAGTGAGGGCCTGGCTGATCTGGATTATGAAAGCCTCTTGATGGAGGGGGACCCGGAAGCCTCCTGGCAGCGGCCCTTAGACGAGTGGGATGCCATTACCCTGAATTACACGTCCGGCACCACCGGCAATCCCAAAGGTGTGGTCTACCACCATCGGGGCGCCTACCTGGCGGCCATGACCAACGCTATGGTGTTCGACATGACCGCCGAGACCGTCTACCTGTGGACTTTGCCGATGTTCCATTGCAACGGCTGGGCCTACACATGGGCCATCACGGCCGTGGGCGGCACGCATGTGTGCCTCCGGGAGGTCGACACCCGGGAAATCTACCGCCGGATCGAGGATCACGGTGTGAGCCACATGTGCGGTGCGCCGGTTGTGATGAACCTGTTGCTGCAGGATCTGGGTCGCCAGAATCTGACGCTGTCCCGCCCGGTCCGCTTTGCCATGGGCGGCGCGGCACCCCCCAGCAGCGTGATCCGCAAATCAGAAGAGATCGGTTTTCAAATAACCCACCTGTATGGCCTTACCGAGACATTCGGGCCGTCGGCATTGTGTGTAGCCCAGCCCGAATGGCAGCAACTGCCGCTGGAGGAGCGGGCGGTGAAAATGTCCCGCCAGGGTGTCCCGACCCAGGGTCTGGACGAGGTCGCGGTACTGGATATGGTCAGCGGGACGCCTGTCCCCCCTGACGGCAACACTCTGGGCGAGATCTGTATCCGCGGCAATACGGTGATGAAGGGCTATCTCAAGAATCCGGATGCCACGGACCAGGCGTTCAGGGAGGGCTGGTTCCACACCGAAGACCTGGCCGTCATGCACCCGGATCACTATGTGGAAATCCGGGACCGGGCCAAGGATGTGATCATCTCCGGTGGCGAAAACATCTCCAGCCTGGAAGTGGAGGAGGTTCTTTACCGGCACCCGGAAGTCTCCGAGGCGGCGGTGGTGGCAATGGCTGATGACAAATGGGGCGAAGTGCCCTGTGCCTTTGTCAAACCGCTCGAGGAGGGTAGGGAGCTCACCCAGGAGGAGATCATAGCCTTTTGCCGGGAGCACATGGCGCACTTCAAGGTGCCCCGGCGAGTGGTGCTTGGCGAGCTGCCAAAAACCGCCACCGGCAAGATCCGTAAAAACATCCTCCGGGACTCCCTGTCCGGAT
>JAGXLV010000068.1 GCA_018334495.1 Oleiphilaceae bacterium | reverse complement strand
GGCTTATCGAGATGTCGGCGGGCTTGAGGTTGTTCATGCCGTAGACCGGCAGTTCCCGGGATGCTAACCGGAGTTCAGCGGCCAGCTCAACGCCGGTAGCGCCAGCACCGATGATGGCAATCCTGAGGCCGGTTTCACTGCCTTGCTGGGCAAAGTGGTTCTTGCGCAGAAACGCGCTCAGCATCAGGTTGTGGAAGCGCTGGGCCTGGGCCAGGCTGTCCAGAAACAGGCAGTTATCCTGGGCTCCGGGTGTGCCGAAGTCATTGGCAGTGCTGCCTACGGCTATGACGAGGGTGTCATAGGGCAAGCGCCGTTCCGGCACCACTTCCCTGCCGTCGTCATCTAGGATCGGCGCCAGGATGATTTCTTTGCGCTCGCGGTTGAGGCCCTGCATCTTGCCAAGCTGAAATTCGTAATGATGTTTGCGGGCATGGGCCCTAAAGTTGATTTCATTGGAGTTGGCATCCAGTGAGCCTGCGGCCACTTCATGCAAAAGCGGTTTCCACACGTGGGTAAGAACAGCATCCACCAGCGTGATGTGGGCCTTGCCTTTCTTGCCGAATTTTTTGCCCAGCCGCGTAACCAGTTCCATCCCACCGGCACCGCCACCGACAACCACAATACGATTTTTGTTTGTCATTTTGCTAGCTTCCCTGAAACAGTAAAGATAGCCATGGGTTCGGCCTTCAAGCAGAGCCCATGGCTGTCTTCACTCGCCATCAATACGGCAGTCAATCAATTTGAGAAAATACAGGGTGCATAATGACAGCAAAATATGTTAGCAGGCTGGCAAAGTCAGAGCAATGAAGCAGGCAGCAGAAGCCTGCGAGACGAGAGGCTCGCATTCGTACTGGACACAATTCCCCGGTGCCTGATAAAAAGATAAAAACGTACAGTTGTTCAAATTATGGAATCCGATTGAGGAGAAGACCGTGAACCTTAACGTCAGGGGCATTCTGGAAAACCAGCCGATCCCCGAAAAATTCGCGTTTGGTGTGTTCAGCGAAGACAACCACATGAACTTCGGGCCCAACCGTAACCCCGAGTTGGAGTGGTCTGACGCGCCGGCGGGTGCCAAAAGTTTCGTGGTTATGATGTTTGACCCGGATGTTCCCAGTGAAGCGGAGGACGCCAACCAGGAGGGGAAAACCATCTCAAAGGATATTCCCCGGGTGGATTTCTTTCACTGGCTTCTGGTCGATGTCCCTGCGGATGTTAACCGCATTCCCGAAGGTACGGACAGTGACGGCGTCATTCCCAAGGGCAAGCCTGCCGGGGAAGGCCCGGTGGGGATTCGCGGCATCAATGATTTCACCCATTTTCTTCAGGGTAACCCTGATATGGCGGGCACTTATGCCGGCTACGATGGACCCTGTCCGCCCTGGAACGATGAAATCGTCCACCATTACCATTTTGAGGTGCACGCGCTGGATGTATCCTCGTTGGGGCTAAGCGGGGAGTTTGATGGTCCTGCGGTGCGGCAGGCCATGTCGGGGCACGTTCTGGACAGTGCCCGGGTAACGGGTACCTATACTCTCAACCCGGACCTGCGCTAAAAATAAAAAACGGGTGCGCTACCGGGAATTTATCTTTTGCGGGTTATTATCCGTGAGTTAATGTGTAACGTTTCGAGCGGTCGGGTGTCCATTGGTACAACTGATCGCACTGCACATTAGGGATGAATTCGCGTTATGAACCGCAAAAAGCTCATTATCATCGCAGTTATCGCCGTATTGGTGGGATTGTTTATCGCGTTCGGCGGCCCCGAACTGCTAACTCTTGAAAATCTGCAGCGCCACCAGAGCTCAATTGATCAGTGGATTGCCGCGAATACCGCCACGGCCCTGCTCGGTTTTATCCTGATTTACATTGCGGTGACGGCATTGTCGTTGCCTGGCGCAGCGATTATGACCCTGGCGGCCGGCGCGTTCTTCGGCAACCTTTATGGCGTCCTGGCCGCCTCTATCGCCTCTACCGCGGGTGCCTCTCTGGCTTTTCTCGCAGCTCGCTTCCTGCTGCGAGACACGCTGAAAAGACGCTATGCCAAAACAGTGGCCCGGATGGACGAGGGCATCGCCAGAGACGGCGCTTTTTACCTGGCGACTTTGCGGCTGGTGCCAGTTTTCCCCTTTTTCCTGATCAACCTGGCCATGGGCCTGACTGGCATGAAGTTGGCCACCTACGCGCTGGTCAGTTGGCTGGCCATGATTCCCGGCACCTTTGTCTATGTCAACGCGGGTACCCAGTTGGCCCAAATCGAGTCTGTCGGCGACGTAGTATCAGCGGATGTGCTGCTGGCCTTTGCACTCCTGGGGCTGTTCCCACTGATCGCCAAGGTTGTTGTCAGCGTTATCCGGCGTCGCCGGCTCTACAAAAAATTCGAGAAACCCGAATTCTTCGACTACAACCTGCTGGTCATCGGCGGCGGCTCCGCCGGCCTGGTGTCCGCTTACATCGCCGCGGCCGTTAAAGCCAAAGTGGCTCTGATCGAGCGCGACAAAATGGGCGGTGACTGTCTCAACACCGGTTGCGTGCCCTCGAAAGCAGTGATTCAGAGCGCCAAAGTCGCGGATACCATGCGCCATGCCGATCGTTACGGCCTGGACTCCGTGCCCGTCAAAGGTTCGTTCAGCAAAATTATGGACCGGGTTAAAAACGTGATTGCCGAGATCGAGCCCCACGATTCTCCCGAACGTTACCGAAAACTGGGTGTCGATTGCATCTCAGGCGAAGCCCGCTTCGTATCACCTTGGGAACTGGATGTTGTACACAATGACGGCCGTCGCGAACGCCTGTCGGCGCGCAGCATTGTCATTGCCACGGGCGGCCGGCCGGCAATGCCGCCGATTCCGGGCCTGGACCGGATGGACCCTCTGACCTCCGATAACCTGTGGGATCTCCGGGACCGGCCCGAGCGTTTGCTGGTGCTCGGTGGCGGCCCCATAGGCTGTGAACTGAGCCAGGCCTTCCAGCGTCTTGGCAGCCAGGTGACCCAAGTGGAAATGGCCGGTCGTATACTGGGCAAAGAAGATGAAGACGTCGCAAACCTGATACAGGATTATTTCCGCGCCGATGGCATCGACCTGCGCCTGGACCATAAAGCTTCGGAATTTGTTGAAGAAGAGGGCGAGCGGGTGGTGTATTGCGATCACAAGGGCGAGCAGGTACGGATTGCGTTTGACCGTGTTCTGGTAGCCCTGGGCAGAACCGCGAACACCGCTTCCCTGAATCTTGAGGCACTGGGCATCAAACCTGAAAAAGGCGGCACACTGCCGGCGAATGAGGACATGAGCGTGGTCTATCCCAACATCTTCGCCTGTGGCGATGTGGTGGGCCCTTACCAGTTTACCCACGCCGCCGCGCATCAGGCCTGGTACGCGGCTGTGAACGGCCTGTTTGGCAGTTTCAAACGCTTTCGGGTGGACTACCGTGTCTTACCCTGGGTGACCTTCACGCAGCCGGAAGTGGCACGGGTGGGCCTGAGTGAAGCCGAGGCCGAAGCGCAAGGCACCAAGGTCGAAGTGACCCGTTACGACCTGGGCGATCTGGACCGCGCCATCGCCGAGAGCCGCAGCGCCGGCTTCATCAAGGTTTTGACCCCGCCGGGCAAGGACAAGATTCTTGGCGCGGTGGTGGTCGGCCCTCAGGGTGCTGAAATCCTGGCGGAGTTTACCCTGGCGATGAAGCACGGTTTAGGTCTGAACAAGATTCTTGGCACGGTGCACCCCTACCCGACCTGGAACGAAGCCGCCAAGTTTACGGCCGGCGAGTGGAAACAGGCGAACGCCCCTCAGGGCATTCTGCGCTTGCTGGAAAAGCTGCATGGCTGGCGTCGCGGCAAAACCGGCACCGCCGTGAACAAGAGCAGCAAAAGCGCGCGTAGCGAGTCGTAACGTAAAACTGGGTGAATTTTGGGCGCAGGCGCAGGCGCAGGAGCAAGGATTTGAAAAGTTTGATTGCCGGGTCTATCGGAAAAAGCATGCTGCTGGCACTTGCTCTGGCCTTCAGTGGTCTGACGTTTGCCGCTGACTTTGATCATAGCCACATTCAATGGCATGAACTTGTGCAGGAACATGTGGTCTGGGTCCGGGGCGGTGTCGCCTCCGAAGTGGACTACGCCAGCTTCAAGGAAGATCGCAGCCGACTGAAGACCTATCTGGACGATCTGTCGGATGTGTCGGAATCGCAATACCAGGGTTGGAGCGGTGATGAAAAGCTCGCCTTCCTGATCAATGCGTACAATGCCTTTACGGTGGAACTGATTCTGACCGAATACCCGGACCTGGATTCCATAAAGGACCTGGGCGGTTTTCTCAGTTCGCCCTGGAGCAAGGCATTCTTCTCTCTGCGGGGAGCGGAGCGTACTCTGGACGAAGTGGAGCACGAGATGATCCGTGTGGAATTCCAGGAGCCTCGTATCCACATGGCAGTCAACTGTGCGTCTGTGGGTTGCCCCGCGCTGGCGACCACGGCTTATGTGCCTGACCAGCTGGATGGCCAGCTTACCACGGCGGAACATCGCTTCATGGCGGACAAGACCCGCAACCGTTACAACAGCGCGGAAAAAACGTTCGAGGTGTCGCCTATCTTTAACTGGTATGGGGAAGACTGGAATGCGGAAAGCGGTTACCCCGAGGGTATCCGGGGCTTCTTTATGAGCCATCTGGAGCGTCTCAGCACCGGAGCCGTGCCCCAGCGTTTCCTTGTTATCGGCGCGGATATCGAATTCCTGGATTACGATTGGGCGCTGAACGATCTATCAAACTCAACAGATTCAAACTAACCGGAGATTCACCCTATGGCACTTGATACGGTGAGCGAAAAGGCGCCAAGCAGAAAAAAAGCGAACCGGATTCCGGCCGTTCAAATCAGCGCCCCAAGAGCCGTGGATAGCTGGACCCACACCCGCGCCGGCGAGCCTCGCGGTTACATCGACGCGGACAAACTTCAGGAACTCTGGATTCATACCGGCACCGCCTGCAACCTGGCTTGTCCCTTTTGCCTGGAGGGTTCCCACCCCGGTGACGGCCGCATTCCCGGCATGAAGCTCTCTGACGTCAAGCCGTTCATCCACGAAGCGCTGGACATGGGCGTGGAGCAGTTTTCCTTCACCGGCGGCGAGCCTTTCGTCATCAAGGATTTCGTCAACATCCTGAATTACGCCAGCCAGCACCGGCCCTGTTTCGTGCTGACCAACGCCACCGACCCCCTGCTCAAGCGCACCCATCAGGTTCTGCCGTTACTGGACAATCCCTACCCGATTCATTTCCGGGTCAGCCTGGACTTCCCCGATCGCGCCCGCCACGACAAGGATCGCGGTGACGGCAGTTTTCACAAGGCGCTTGAAGGCATCCGCTGGCTACACGATCAGGGCTTTGAGGTGTCTATTGCCCGTCAGACCGATGACGATGAGGTGTTGGGTCAGGTGTTGGCCGCTTTTCGCGCTATCTTCCGCGAGTGGGGGATTCCGGAGAATCTGGCTTTTACGGCTTTCCCGGACCTGGGCGTGCCTGGCTCCGACGACGGCAGCCCGGAGATTACCGAAGGCTGCATGGAAAAGTATCCGACAAAAGAAAGCCGCTCCCATTTCATGTGCACTTACACTCGCATGCTGGTGAAAAAGGCCGACAAAGTCAGGGTGTATGCCTGCACATTGGTGGACGATGATCCGGAATACGATCTGGGTGGCACTCTCAGGGAAAGTATGGATGAACGCATCATGCTTCGGCATCACCGGTGTTTTGCCTGTTACCGGTTCGGGGCCAGTTGTTCGGCTCCCGCTTAGAGTTTCTGAGTTAAAGATTAAAGATTAGAGATTGCTTCGGTGTTTGGGGCTTGGCTTGCATGCTGGCGGCCGGCAGGGAGGGCCTTTCGGAAACACGCCCGTAAATACCCGCAAGGGGTCCGGCCCGCAATCTCAGATTGCGGGCGTTCGGCGGCGCATGAAGCTTTGCTTCATAAACGCTTGCCTCACCCCTGTAGGGCTCGGGCGCGGCCATCCTTGGCCGCTCACGGTTTCCGAAAGGCCCTCCCCACCGTCCGCTTCTTACAATGTTCAGGTCTCAAAGCGAACTTGTCTGAGTTTGAATGTTTGTGAAGCGTAACGGGAAGCTTGATGTGGAGAACATGTCTGGAAAGTGGGGGTTCGGGTCGTTGTGATTTCCCACTTACCGAATGAATTGGCTGTTGAATTGTCCTTTTAAGCAAGAGGGCGCTACTTCCGGTTTTGAGGGAACCGGTGGAGTGAACGCTTTCCCGGACTGTCGGAGGCCATGGATGGCCGGAGATCAAGCGCACACGGACGTGCTTGTAGCGTGTCCGGGAAAGCGTTCACTTCGCCGGTGACCTTCACTAAGTGCCCAGGCGAGGCTTTAGAGCGAGAGGCTCAGACCGGATCGATCGACTAAAACCGATGGGCACGTAAGCCCAAACAACCGGAGAAAAAAAGAACATGCTATTCACAGAAGCCACCCTGTTTTGGGGATTCCTGGTGGTTTACGGCGTCGTTATGTATGCGCTATCACCACGTAGCAAGAACGCCGCCTCGTTTTACAGGGGCGCCGACGACAAGGGCAACCCGGTGGGTCAGTGGTCACTCACCGCCAGCATCTTTATCAGCTGGATATTCGCCAAGTCGGTCACCAACGCCGCCAACCTGGGTGAAGCCTATGGCGTCGTGGGTGGCCTGGCCTACGCCACCTACTGGCTGTCCATCCCCGTCGCCGGCTACATCATCTACCTGATTCGAACCCAGACCGGCGCCTCCAGCCTGCAGCAGTTCCTGACCTCACGATTCGGCCGACTCGCCTCCTTGAGCTTCGCCGCCGCCATCCTGATCCGGCTTTATAACGAAGTCTGGAGTAACACCGCCGTCGTCGGTGGTTATTTCGGCCTTCCCGGCGACTGGGAATACTACACCGCCGCCATGCTGTTTACCGCCTTCACTCTGGCCTACAGCCTGAAAGGCGGCCTTCGCAGCTCCATCTTCACCGACGCCATCCAGGCCGTGGTGTTCGTCTTCTTCATTGGGGCCGTGCTCTTCCTTATCGTACCGGCCAACGACACCAGCACCATGCTCAGCACCGGCGCATTCCGCCTTGATGCCGGTGCCGACCTGCTGTTGGTGGCCGGCCTGCAGATTTTCAGTTACCCCTTTCACGATCCGGTCCTGACTGACCGGGGCTTCGTGAACAAGGAAAAAACCATGCTCAAGAGCTTCGTCGTGGCCGGGTTATTGGGATTCGTCGCCGTCTTTGTCTTCAGTCTGGTGGGCGTTCATGCCCAGTTGAACGGCATCGCCGTCAACGGCAACGCGCCCGCTGCCGTGGGTCAGTCGCTGGGCCTGGCCGCCCTGTTCTTCATGAGCGTGGTCATGATGACTTCCGCCGGCTCCACTCTGGATTCCACCTTCAGCTCCCTGTCCAAATCCCTGGCGGTGGATCTGCCACAATTGATTCAACGCGCTTCCGGCCGCATGCCCAGCATCCGTGTTGGCGCGGTGGTTATGATCATTTTTGCCATTCTCGGCAACCTGCCCATGTTCGCCGGCACCGACATACTCAAAGCCACGACCATTTCCGGCACTATGGTGATGGGCCTTGCGCCGATATTTCTGTTTTACAGCTTCACCCGATGGTCGCCCTGGAGTTTTCATTTGAGCTTCTGGACCGGCATCCTTCTTGGGCTTCTGCTGGCTGTGGGGCTGATTCCCGCCAGTTGGCATATCGGAGAAGGCAGTTACGCCGGATTGTTGGGTGTGAATGCCTACGGTTTTCTGATCTGTTCCGCCGGTTTTTTTCTGCCTCTGGTCTTGCGCCGGCTTGCGGGCCGTTCTGTGGCCGTCGGGCAGGCCAGGGGTTAAGCATGACAGCCAGCGAAGGGCGTAGCTGTCCGATTCACTACCGTTATAAGCCGGAAGAGTTGCTAAGGCGCCCCGAGTTCTGGAATGACGACGTGGTGTATGTTGTTGGTGGGCTTTACGGCAATCCTTTCGCGCTTGATGAGATTGAGGCCATGGCTGACCGGGAGAGAGCGGCGGGCCTTAGCGTCAGAATCCTGTTTAATGGTGATTTTAACTGGTTCAATGCAGACCGACGCCTGTTTGCCAGCATCAATGACCGGGTGCTCGGGCACGAGGCCATGTTGGGTAATGTCGAGTACGAATTGGCCAACCCCGGTGGCGAGGCTGGTTGTGGCTGCGCCTATCCGGCCTTTGTTGATGACGGGACAGTCGAACGCTCAAACCGCATTATGCAAAAGTTGCAGCAAGTGGCGGGAAATGACGTTAAGAATCGGCAAAAACTCGGCTCGCTGCCCCGCTGGCGCAGCATTATCTTTGGTGGCCTAAAGGTTTTGGTGCTCCATGGTGATCCCGAGTCCCTGGCAGGCTGGGGCTTGTCCCGGGAGGTCCTCGCACAGTCGGACGGGAACCGGTTGGCCGACTGGTTCCGCCGTACCGGAGCGGACGTTATCCTCTGTACCCATACTTGCCTGCCCTTGACCTGGAGCGGTGAAGTCGATGGCCGTAACCGGTGTTTGTTGAACAATGGCTCCGCCGGCATGGCCAACCTTGAGGGCGATGCCAGAGGCTTCCTGGTGCGGTTAGGTGCCTCGGAGTCGCCACATGGGCCGGTCGCCTTTCATCGCCTGACGGATCTGCGATTATCCCTCGATCCGATTGCCTTTGACCTGAAGCGCTGGTTAAGCTTGTTCGACCGGCTTTGGCCGACGGGTTCGGACGCGGCCCTGTCTTACCGGCAACGCCTGGTTTCCGGCACCAGGCTGACCGCTGGCGAGTTATACATGGGCGCCTGAAAGGGCGGAATAGAAAGCGGTTGAAGCGCCACTAGCGGTTTCCTTGCGTGAGCCTGGGCCGGGCCTTGTGTTGATTTTTATTTTGTGGTCTATATAATTATTGCCAACGTTAGCAGCGAACTGACCTTATATGACTGACAAAAGCCCGGATAAAAGCCCCATCGAACTGCGGGTTCCGCACAAGGATGATGGCTACAGGCTTCATCAACTCGTGGCGCAATGTCCGCCGCTGGATGAGAACTCCATTTACTGCAATCTGTTGCAGTGTTCACATTTTGCAGAAACCGGTGTGGCCGCAGAAAAAAACGGCGACCTGGTCGGCTTTATTTCCGGTTATATCCCTCCCCGTCAACCTGACACTATTTTTGTATGGCAAGTAGCGGTGCATGAGAAAGGCCGCGGCCAGGGCCTGGCCAAGCGCATGCTTAACGAGATTGTAGCCCGGGACGCCTGCAGCGACGTCACCCACATGGAAACCACCATAACGGAAGACAACCAGGCCTCCTGGGCTTTGTTTCGGTCGTTTGCCCGGGACAGGGGGGCAGAGCTGACTCACCGGGAATTTTTTGAAAAAGACACCCATTTCGGCGGTGAACATGACTCGGAATACCTGCTGCGAATAGGACCTTTAGCCAAGTCGTAATTAACTCAACATGCCGTATACAGAGGGGTCGGCGCTTAACTCAACGCGACCGAAGACGAAAATATGACAACTCAAGCACAGAGCAATAATTCAGCTCAAAGTAGCAATCCAGGGCACACCGTTGAGAAAATCGGCGGTACCTCAATGACCAACTACGAAGCCGTGCGGGACAACATCATTCGCGGCGGACAAGAAGATAACGAAGACCTCTACAACCGGATTTTCGTGGTATCGGCCTATGGTGGTGTGACCGACGAGCTGCTGGAACACAAGAAGACCGGCGAGCCGGGGGTTTATGCCCTGTTTGCCGACGCCGAATCAGACTGGGCCTGGGGCGATGATCTGAGCAAGCTGGTCAAGTTTCTCACCGATCTCAACGCCGAACTTTTTGAAGACGCAATGCTTCGGCAACAGGCGGATCAGTTCATCATGGACCGTGCGGAAGGCGTTCGGGGCTGCCTGATCGATTTGCAGCGGCTGTGTTCCTATGGCCAGTTTCAGATTGAAGAGCACTTGTTAACCGTACGGGAGATGCTGGCGGGTATCGGCGAAGCCCACAGCGCGTTCAATACCTCCCTCAAGCTCCAGCATGAAGGCGTCAATGCCCGCTTTGTCGATCTGACCGGCTGGCGTGACAACGAACTCTTGCCGTTGGATGAAAAACTCAAACGTGCCTTTGACGCTATCGATCTTACTCGGGAAATGCCCATCGTGACGGGATACGCCCAGTGTAAGGAAGGACTGATGCGCACGTTTGATCGCGGCTACAGCGAAATGACGTTCAGCCGTATCGCGGTGATCACCGAAGCGGCCGAAGCCGTTATCCATAAGGAATACCATCTTAGTTCCGCAGACCCGAGAATCGTGGGCGAAGACAAGGTAGTGCCCATAGGTCGCACGAACTACGATGTGGCCGATCAACTCGCGAATCTGGGTATGGAGGCTATTCATCCCAGAGCCGCCAAGGGACTGCGTCAGAACGATATTCCGCTTCGCGTGAAGAATACCTTCGAGCCCGAGCATACAGGCACGCTCATCACCCGTGACTACGTCAGTGAAAAGCCGCAGGTGGAGATCATTGCCGGTCACAAGGGCGTGTTCGCCATCGAGGTATTCGACCAGGATATGCAGGGTGAGCCAGGCTATGATCGGCGCATTCTGGATGTACTGAGCCGGTTCAAGGTGCGTTTCGTGACCAAAGACACCAACGCCAACACGATTACTCACTACATCGACAGTACCCTCAAACACGCGAAACGGGTACTCAAAGCGCTGCAGGAAGAGTTTCCCAACGCCGAGGTGAGCACTCGCAAGGTGGCGCTGGTCTCTGCCATTGGCAGCGACATGCAGGTTCCCGGTATCCTGGCCAAGACGGTGAAGTCCCTGGCTGATGAAGATATCAGCATTCTGGCAATCCACCAGTGCCTGCGCCAGGTGGATATGCAATTCGTCGTAAGCGAATCCCATTACAAGAAAGCCATTGTTAAGCTGCACCAGACCCTGATTGAACCTCATAAGCATGAGTATGCAATCGTTGCGGCTTAATCGGTAAGGCGGAAACCCGCTTTGTTCTAGAAGCCCGGAGCGGCGTCTGATGACGCGCCTCCGGGTTTATATTGCCCACACTCCCCCGTCTGGCTTTCCCCGGCCTACAACCGCCTGGAAAGGCCGTTTTCAGCAATCCGCCTGTCCAGTTTGTGCGTATCTCCTTTAAACCTTTTGGAGACGGAAAACTCATGAATGAACTTCAAGAGCGAGGCAGCCCCCCTGTCGCTGCCAATGCGCGGAACAATGATCTGGGAACCCTGGTAGGGCACTATTTCCGGGATGCGTCGCGGCACCAAATGCTGACGGAGCCCGGAGAACGCAAACTGGGGCGTCGCCTCATGCGGTGTTTCGAGATCATTGCCTCGGATCAGCGTTTGAGCGACGAGGTCCCGCGCACCATCCGGGATATAGTGGGCGGCCTGCAGGAAGCGGATCTTCACGGTATCAGGGCCAGGCGGGCCTATCGCCTGGTTCGCGCCAGTCGGCAAGAGCTAATCCAGAGCAATCTTCGGCTGGCGGTGCATATAGCGCGTCGCCATGCCAATCGCGGTTTGCCCATGTCGGACCTGATCCAGGACGGCAATGTCGGCCTTATCAAAGCCGTTGAACGGTTTGACCCGGCCAAAGGATTTCGCTTTTCAACCTATGCGTACTGGTGGATCAGCGAAGAGGTCAAGCGCTGTCTGAAGCGGGGCAAAAGCGTGGTTCGCACGCCAGACCATATTGTGGACGAGCTGCGGGCCCTGCAATCCACCACCTTGCGACTTAACCGCCAGCTTGGCCGCACGCCACGGCAGAGTGAGCTGGCTCAGGAGCTGGAAGTCACGCCAGGGCGGATCAACGAGTTGATGACTTATGCGGGCACTGAGCTTTCAACCGAGGCGCCTTCAAATGACGAGGGCAGTCTGGTGTTGGGAGACTCCCTGACGCTGGGTGAAGACCAGGCGCCTGAGCGATCACTGGTACCAAGAGACCGTCGCCGTGTCCTGGACGGTATTCTGGAACATCTCAATAGCCGCGAACAGATTGTTGTCGCCCGGCGTTTTGGTCTGGATCGCAGGGAGCCTGAAACACTGCAGGTGATTTCAGACGATATGGGCATCAGTCGCGAGCGTGTGCGACAAATTGAAAAAACGGCGTTGGCGAAGCTGCGGGAGCAGTACGCCGGTTTTGGCGACATGGTAGGGAATTAGGAAGCTGGGGGCCATCCGAAAAGAGGTGCCTAAGCTAATGCCAAAAAAGCCCCTGAAGAACTGCTTCAGGGGCTTTTTGCTTTATGTACTTCTCTGCAGTGCAATGATTAATGGGCGCTTACCAGCCAGGTCGCCACCACAAGCTGCGTAATAACCGCCACGCCGGTCAGCATCATCCGCATTTTGCGATACCAATCTGGCCAGTAGAGTGTCATCCAGCGCACGTCGACAAAATAGAGCGCCAGGAAGGCCAAGGGATAGATAATCATCTGCACCGCCACGGGGAGCAACAAACCAATGCCGGCAATCAGGAAAAACGTCTGGCTGATCAACATCGTGGACAGCGGCGACATGGGATAAGAACGATCTTCCAATTGCAACGCAATGGGCCAGTATACGCCCGCCATAAACGCCAGAATGCCCGCGCTGTAGAGGAAAAAGTAACTCACCACTGCCAGGCTGTTCTCGGGCCAGATAAACAGGGCGCTTGCCCCCAGGATAAAAGGCAGCAGGCCGGCCAGGCCGATGGCAATGGCCAGTCTTGCGACGGCTATCATGTGTTATCTCCGGTTAAAGGAATTCGCATGGCATCCGGTTTTTCCGCAGGCAGGCCAATCATCTCGTCGTAAGCCGAAGGGTGAACCAACTCGATGGCGGTGATCTCGAATTCACTGAGCGCATTTTTCGCTTCGGAGCTGCCGCGGAAGAGCAAGGTCTCGCCCGTTTCGCTGGAGAGGGTTAGCAGGTCGTCATTAATACGCAGCCGAGCCATGTAGCGCTGCCCCTCCAGAGACAGTATTTCGACAAAATCAATGACGAGGCGGTCCGTTGCACGCAATTCAGCCAGGGAGATTTTCACGGTTATTCAGCTCCGGTGTGAAAGTATGCTAGCCAATACGACAGGGAACGGATACAAGATCAGATTGAAGCGAGGACACGACATTTTTCATGGGCCGGACACTGGACGAGATGATCGTTGACCATGCCCGTCGCCTGCATAAAAGCGTACACAATGGTTGGGCCGACAAAAGTGAAGTTGTATTGCCGCAGGGCTTTGGACAGCGCCCGGGATTGCGCAGTCTGGACAGGGACGTCCATCAAGTTCCCCCAGGCATTCTGGCGGGGCTGGCCGTCAACAAAGGACCACAGGAACCGGCTGAAGGACAGGCCCTCCTCCTGCATTTGTAAGTAACCCCGGGCGTTCTTGATGATCGACTGGATTTTCAGCTTGTTTCGGACGATCGCCGGGTTTGCGAGTAATTCCGCGATTTTTATCTCATCATAGGCGGCAATAGCAACCGGGTCGAAGTAGTCATAGGCTGCCCGGTAGCCCGCCTGTTTGCGCAGTATCGTGAGCCAGCTCAGGCCGGCCTGCTGGCCATCCAGGCAGAGTTTTTCGAACAGGGCCAGATCATCGTATTCGGGCCGTCCCCAGACATGGTCGTGATAACTCACGTAAAGAGGGTCTGTGCCGCACCAGCCACAGCGCCCGGTTCCGGGATCAGTCATGGTTGCCTTCCGTTGTAATTGCCCGGGTCGTCCACCATTGAATCCGGCCCGGTGTTATGGCCGACAAGGCCTTTTCGCGGGAAAGACTGGGCGGGTCCACCCAGAAAACTGGGGGCACCTGAACAGCGGTTGCTCTGGTTAGAATCCCGTAGACTACCCCCAGGGTGATGCCGTCCACTTCACCGGTTCCGCCTGCCCACAATCTGCTCCGGTCGTCGCCCTGTAATTTGCCGGCAGGACATACGGATAAGGTTTGAAGGTTGCCCGCGATACCGCGTTTCGTGGCTTTCAGCCAGGCTTCCTTAAGGGTCCACACCCTCAAAAAATCGGTGGCGCTGTCGGCTTCAAGCAACCAGGCTTGTTCGGTCTCGTTAAACCAGCGTTTTACGATGCGTTGCCAGTCCGAGCGTCGGACGCTTGGTTCAATATCAACGCCTATGCTGGCATGGCTGGAGACCGCGCAGGCGGACACGCCATGGCTGTGGCTCAGGGACAGCGCCCAGCCTCGGGGGCTCGCGGAACGGACCGGCCGTCCTGCCTCGGGATAGCACTGGTCAGGGCCCTGTCCGCTTGCATGGCCAAGTGCCTGACGCAGCAACCATCGGCTGTGGCAGTATTCCAGTTGTCGCGGCGGGCTCAGTGTATCCATTCGGGCCTGCTCCACTGGTGTCAGGCAGCGGGTCAGGGCCTGCCAGTCAGGCTGCTCGGGTTCACGGCTGAGCCAGACGGATAGCGTCGGCTCAGGGTTGTAGCCGTTGGATGTGCCAGCCATTGTCCTGCCTCAAGTACTCGAACCGGTCATGCAGGCGGCTGGGCCGGCCTTGCCAGAATTCGATTCGGTCGGGAATGATTCGGTAGCCGCCCCAGAAAGACGGCAAAGGTATGTCATCCTGTCCGAATCTGCTTTTAATCTCGGCGACTTTCTGTTCCAGTAGCGCCCTGGATTCAACACTCCGGCTTTGTTCTGATACCCAGGCACCGATCTGACTGCCGCGGGGCCGAGTGGCAAAATACCTCAGCGATTCGGCTTGGCCAACCTTTTCCACCCGACCCTGCAGCACCACCTGGCGGTTCAGACCCAACCAGGGGAAAAGCAGTGCCGCTTGCGGGTTCTGCTTCAGTTCTGCGGCTTTGCGGCTGCCATAATTGGTATAGAATACAAAACCGCCGGTATCGAAGTATTTCAGCAGCACGGTGCGAACGTCCGGCAAACCGTCGCTGCCCGCCGTGGCCAGTGACATGGCGTTGGGTTCAAGGATGCCTGCCTCCTGGGTGTCCGTGAACCAGATTTCGAACTGTCTTACCGGGTCGGGATCGAGAGCATCCCGGTGCAGACCGCTGCTCTCGAAGTCCCGTCGCATGTCACCAATGTCCATGAGTTTTGCCTTTTGATCAATAAACGCTTCAGTTTATACGTGGAATGAGGCGCTGAAAACAGAGCAAGGTCCCTTTCGGACGTCCGCCCTGTGGTTACAATGACAAGTAGCCGGTCTGGCGACTATCCTTTGGCCTCAGGTTTTATATTCCGGAGAACGGACAACCCGTTCCGGCAAGGAGGATCGTTTTGGCCAAATCTGCGGCCCGTAAACCGTTTTACACAAGACTGACATTCTGGCTCCTGCTGCTGATTGCACTGTATGGCGTTCTCGGTTTTACCCTGTTGCCCTGGTGGCTGGGTCAGGCGGTGCCCGAGCGTCTGCAACAACATATGGGCTGGTCGGCGGAAACGCCCGGGGTAGAGGTCAATCCTTTTGCCATGACGGTCACTGTCAGTGATCTGGCGGCCCGGGATGGCAGTGGTGAGCCGGTACTGCAATTTGACCGACTGCATCTGGACCTGGGCTTCCTGCAGCT
>JAGXLV010000139.1 GCA_018334495.1 Oleiphilaceae bacterium | reverse complement strand
CACGCTAGACCGCGGGAACATGCCTCTGGAAACTGCCAAGGGAAGTCGGGGATTCGCAAGCCGCACCGGAGCAGAAACAGCGGCTGGCGGAACTCAAAACCCGCACTGAGCATGTCCACTCTCCCGTCTCTGTCCCGCACCCTCCGGGAAACCGTGCGCAGCCAGGAGCTGCTGTTCAAACGGCTGGAATAACATGTACCCCTGCGTCTCCTGGTGGCGATGCCTACTTTCTGGCCTGTGTAATACTGGCGTTTTTTAGCGCTGCCGGTCTAGCTGACGATTTCGTTTCTGCTGAACGACCATTGAAAATCCGGCCGGTCGCCATTTTCGGGTTATGAGGCTGCAGGTGGCGTAATGCTCGACTCTGTTCATCATGGCGGCACCGGCACTGGTAGCCCGCTGATGCCGAAAGTGGATACGGTGGCTGCATTGTGGGGTGTCGGTGAGCTTTATATTAATGGTGAGAAGGTGGACGACCATCGGGTGGTGCACCTGATGACCAATGAGGCACCCCTCTCTCCTTTATCTGTTGAGCAAGCGCTGACCATTCATTTTCACGGTCGGGACACTATGCCAGATTGTCTTAAAGAAAAATCTGTCGATCTTGGGATTACTGCCGTGCAGCTGGTAAGGCGGCTCGATATCCCCATGACACCGAGTCGGCTATGCCGGGGGAAGTCTCTGAAGGATTTTGCGATCAAGAACGGCTCACGCAAGTCCTTGAAAAATTTGACCTGCCCGAGAGGATGGACTCAGATCGCCTAGTGGGCGATCTTCGGGGCTTTGCCCCGCCTTCGCTTTGCTGCGGCGCCCAAACTGCTGGCGCAGTTTGTCGAACCGGAGGTTCTCATCTGCCCTCAAGCAGACCAAAGTTCCACAAAAAAGCCCACATTAAGTGGGCTTTTTTGTGCAATATGGCCCGCCCGAGAGGATTCGAACCTCTGACCTCTGCCTCCGGAGGGCAGCGCTCTATCCAGCTGAGCTACGGGCGGTTGTCTGGTGATTGAACCACCAAATTTGAGAGCGCAATCTTACTTGTGCAGCCTGGTTCTGTCCAGCCCTGCCGGTTCTTTCCCTGTGCAGCTAACTGGCTGCGTTCGTGATCTGTTTTATCGGCCGGGCTGTCGTTTTTTTATTCCGGGGTGTTTCAGGTGGGCTTTACGAGCTTTTTTGAGGTTATTTGCACAAAATCACATTGAGAGGGTTGCATTACGGTATGCGAATGACAATAATTATCATCATTGTTCAACGCTAACCAATCGAGAGCCGCCTTATGTATGTTTGCCTCTGCACAGGTGTCACTGATCATCAAATCCGGGCGGCCGCCGAGAATGGTTGTAGCTCCATGCGCCAGTTGGGCAAGGAGCTCGGTGTAGGTCGCCAGTGTGGCCGTTGTGCCTGCTCGGCCCGGGAGATTTTGCGTGAATCGCAGTCGCTGGATTACATGAAGCTTGTCTCAATGTTGGCCCAGCCCGCCTGTTAGTGTGGTTTAAAGCGGCTTACAGAGTTTGGAGCGAATAACCGTATCGGGAATCATTTTCCGATGCGGTTTTTTATCGCCGGAAATAAGGCTAACCTTGCCTCACTCAAAGGGTTTCGATTAATACACAGGAGTTTTACGGCGATGAAAGGCGATAAGAAGGTTATTCAATACCTGAACAAGGTACTGACCAATGAGTTAACCGCAATCAACCAGTATTTTCTGCATTCCCGCATGTACCGGGACTGGGGGATCACCCATCTTGCGGCCAAGGAATATGAAGAGTCCATTGATGAGATGAAGCATGCGGACCAGCTGATCGAGCGCATTCTTTTTCTGGAAGGGTTGCCGAACCTGCAGGATCTCAACAAGCTGTTGATTGGCGAGAATGTCCAGGAAATGATTGAACTGGATCTGAAGCTGGAAATGATCGCTCACAAGGACCTGAAAGAAGCTGTGCAGCACTGTGAGCAGGTGGGCGATTTCACCAGCCGTGAGTTGTTCCGGAGCATTCTCGACAGTGAGGAAGAGCATATCGATTTCCTGGAAACTCAGCTTGAGCTGATTGGGCAGATTGGCATTCAGAACTACATCAAACTCCAGTCTTCCCCAGCGGAGTAACAAGAAGATCGGCGTCCCTGGTGGGAAGAGGCTACACTCCAGGGAACGCTTCTAATGGTCCCCCGATGGACGACTCAAGGAGATTGCAATGGATCTGTCCTGTTTCAAAGCCTATGACCTGCGTGGGCGCGTACCTGATCAACTCAATCCGGTGTTGGCCGAGCTGATTGGCCGGGCTTATGTCGCGATTACCGGCGCTCGCAAAGTGGTGGTGGGCTACGATATCCGGTTGACCAGTGTGGAAATCACCGAGGCGCTTTCGGCCGGCCTGATGGCGGCTGGTGCGGATGTGTTCGACATCGGCCTCTGTGGTACTGAACAGATCTATTTTGCCACCAGTCACTACAACATGGATGGCGGCATCATGGTGACCGCCAGCCATAACCCCCGTGATCACAACGGCATGAAGATGGTCGGCCCCGAGTCCCGTCCCATCAGCTCGGATAACGGCCTGAATGCCATTCGTGACCGGGTGCTGGAGCCGTTTGCCGATGCGCCGGTGAAAGGTAAACGCGAGTCGTTGGATGTGGAAGCCGCTTATGTAGAGCACCTGCTGGGTTATATTGACGCCAGCAGTCTCAAGCCGTTGAAGATCGTGGTCAACGCAGGCAATGGCGGCGCCGGTCTTGTTATCGATAAGCTTGAGCCGCACCTGCCGTTCGAATACGTGAAGCTGAATCATCAGCCTGACGGTACGTTTCCGGCCGGGGTGCCCAATCCGATTGTGGAGGAGAACCGCGCGGTCACGGCACAGGCCGTGATCTCCCAGAAAGCGGCCATGGGCATCGCCTGGGACGGGGATTACGATCGTTGCTTTTTCTTTGATGAAAACGGCCGGTTTATTGAGGGCTACTACATTGTCGGCCTGCTGGCGGATCAGTTTTTGCGCAAAGCCGGCGGCAACGGCCATCGCATTATCCACGACCCGCGCCTGATCTGGAATACCCAGGACCTGGTTGAGGCCGCTGGCGGCGTCGCGGTGGAAAGCAAAACTGGACACGCATTCATCAAACAGCGCATGCGTGACGAAGACGCCCTTTACGGTGGTGAAATGAGCGCTCACCACTATTTCCGCGACTTCGCCTATTGCGACAGCGGCATGATTCCCTGGCTTCTGGTGGCCGAGCGTCTGTGTCAGTCCGGCCAGACTCTGTCGTCGCTGATTGATGCCCGGATCGAGGCCTATCCGGCCAGTGGCGAGATCAATCGCACGATCCGGGACCCCGCCGCCGTGATTTCAGCGATTGAAAAACGGTACGGCGCCGATGCCAAGTCCGTCAGCCATGTGGACGGGCTGAGCGTGGAGTTTGACGATTGGCGCTTCAACCTGCGCATGTCCAACACCGAACCTGTCGTCAGGTTGAACGTTGAGTCACGGGCAAACATTCCGCTGATGCGGGAGAAAACCGAGCAACTGCTCGCTGAGATGGATCGGCTCGATAAAGCCCAATAAATCGGTAAGGCGATGGTTCTCCCTGAACCATCGCCGGCTTACAGCCAGTCGTTCAGCATGATGCCCACGCCAATGCGATGGATGCGTTCGTTATAGTCGATTAGGCTTTCGCCGTAACCGTTGTAATACTGGACATAGCCTCGCAAATCCCCCATGGGAAAGCTGTAGCCCAACTGAACGGACGTTTTGTTGTTGTCGGAGCGAAAGTTGTTGCGCAGTTTGACTGAAACTGTCCTGTCTTCCGCCATTTTGTAGACTGCCCAGTAATCGCCATGGCCCAGAAACTTCTCGATATCCGGGTTGTCGTCATCTTGGCTGTCTTCCGGGATGCGGTACCAGGGCGCCACAATGAATAACCAGCGATTGTAACTGTAGCTGGCGCTGCCGGTAATCCGGTTCCAGCTGCGGGATCTGGGGTCGGCGCGGCCGTTGGACTCGTGATCAATGCCAAGGGTCACATGATTCACAACACCGGGGCCTATCTCGAAATCGGTCTGATACCGGGCGAACAGCTCGGGGTTAAAATTTGTCTCCCGGAAGGGCCGCGAACTGTCCTCATTCAAGACCTGCCAGAAAGACAGCTGGGTATAGCCAAACCAGAGCGTGGTGCGATCATCGAACAGGCCGGTTAGCAGCGGCACTTTGAAACTGATCTGAAACTTGGCTTCCTGTTTGTCCAGGG
>JAGXLV010000067.1 GCA_018334495.1 Oleiphilaceae bacterium | reverse complement strand
CAGGAATTGCGGTGACAGCACCCGTGAGGTTGCCGACAAAGAACAAGGAAGATTTCTCAATCAGTGAGGAAAAGGAGAGAGTGTTTAAACCGATGCTGCTCAGAAATATAGCCGTCGATATGAGCGCTGTTAAAAAGGAAGCAACCATTACCGAGTAAAAAAACTTCCCGTCGAACATCTTTTTTTGCGAGTTTATTTTTCTAAGTATCAGACCGGCCGAACCATAAATGACAAACTGCCTTAAATCCGGGATGAACATCTCAAGGTCGTAATTGAAAACATCCCGATACGGCAGGCCTCCCAGATAAATCGCCAGAAAATGAACAGGTAGATATTTTCCTCCCAAGAGAAAAATTAAAAACATCGCATAGGCGGAAGGAGGGTAGAACAGGCTCACGCCCTCGGTCACTGTAAACAGGTAAGCCACCTGATTGACAGCCCAGAAGGTGAATATAAAGAGCAGGGCGTTCAAAGCATAACGCCGGGCGTGAGTGTTTGCGTCCGCCGGCTTCTGAAATTCTGCGCTGTAGCTCATCACGAAAGCCAAAATCGAAAAAGCATGAGTTGCATTTTCTTCCACACCAAGATAGTACGGATCGGGAGAATATCAATGAATTATTCTAGATTACTTTAAAAATTGACGGAACAATAATAATTTATATGGATCAGTGTTTTTGCTCGTATACACTCACCAGGCACCCGGTTTACCCAAACCACACCGTTTGGTCGTGATACAAGGATACACACATCAGTGGAGTGTTTATGAGTGCGTGTCCTATATTTATTTGTGCTGTATGTATTTTGGGGCGAGGATTTAACACCTGATGCATGCCCTGGTTATGCAGCCCTCGTACGCATCACCATCTCTAAAACGAAAGCAGATACGCTACCGATCATTTATTGAAATCACTTGCTGCCCTTACCTGTTTCCGAAAACTTGATGAAGGCGATTGCCGGGCGGCACTTTCAAATCCTCCAGCTGTTCGGCCAGATTCACGTATTCAAGTTTTCTGGCAGCTCTCGGAGCAACATCCGAGGGGAACTTTTTGACTTACCCTTGGCGTAGAGCTCTTGAGTTTGTTTGTCAGCGAACAACTTGATCATTACTTAAGGTGCAATCTGTCACGTGACGCGGGTCAACAAGCCTCGAATTACAGAAAGTTGGCGGAAATAAAGGCGGCAAGATTTTTGATGTCCGCATCCGACAAGTCGGCGGCGTTCGCCATCATCATGGCGGAAGCCGCGCCGACCTTTTCACCGGCACGGTACTGTTTGAGGCGAGAGACAATGTAGTCCGTATCATTGCCCGCAATCGATGGGAGGCCCATATTGCCGCGCCCTTTGGAGCCATGACACTGGGCGCATGCGCTCTCATACAGGGCCTGGCCAGCGGGAGCGTCCGAAGGCTGGGCATTGGCCATCCCCATTGTCAGGGCAGCGGCACAAAACAGCGGTAGCTTCATAATGTTTCCTCTGACGATGATACAAGAGCCGAGAAGGCGCGGCTTTTCTAATGGGTGTCTGTCCTGGCGTGGCCAGGGTTTGGTAACTTCTTTTCTGAGTGCATGTCCCGCATGTCCTTTGGGGGTTTGCCTGGCCACCGGAAAGATGCACATTAAGCGGTGCCGACCCTGGCTAATTTAATGGAACCAGGTTCCCGATTAGGGCGTCTGTACTACATTGCCATTTCGAATGCGTTAATACAGGAACTTTTATCATGAAACGCTTTAACAGCCTTCAAGCGACGGCAGCGGGAATCGTTATTGCCGCAATCTTCGTCTCCACTCCGGTTCTCGCACAGAATGAATCGCCCAAGGACGCCGGAGCCTCCGTGCCGGAGCAGGGCAAGCAGGCGGGTGAAGCCCGCCGCGACAAAGCCCTTAAAAAAGCGGACACCGCGCGTAAAAAAGGCCAGGAAAAGGGCAAAGAAGCGCGAAAGAATGCAGAAAAGCGTCGCGACGCCGCCCAGGAACGCGACGAACAAGAACGTGATACAGCCGAAGAGCGTCGTGAAGCGGCCGAGGAAAGGGCTGAACGTGAGCGCGAAGCTGCCGAAGAACGCAGAGAGAAAGCTGAAGAACGTGGCGAGCGCGAACGTGAAAATGCCAAAGAGCGCCGCAAAGAGGCCCAAAAGCGCGCTGAAGGTGAGCGCGAAAGAGCTGACGAACGTATCGACGAAGCCGAAGAACGTGGCCAAAGGCAACAGGGCGCCGACGCTGAAAGACAGGCGGATCCGGGCAACAAGGGCAGCGAGCAAGGCATTGAGAAAAAGCGCGAAAGCTCACAGGCATGGTGGAACTTCTGGAGCTGATTGCCGGCGCCTGTCTAACCCGAACCCCGTTCCAGGTTCCATGCCATGCTTATCGCAAAAGCTCGGGTCAGTTGCATGGCCTGTGTCGACCTGGATCCGGTTTTTGCCGCCTTGGCGGAAACGCCGGAAAGACCTGACCGGACAAGCGCCGACTTTTCAGTTGGCTGAGGCGGTGAGGGCGCAAACCGGCCAGTTATTTCTCAATAATTTTGACCTACCAATGAATCCGCTCCTGTCTTTTGAAGGCAACCTGAAAAACGACACGCAAGAACACTTTTAGTGGTGCCTGCCTTGCTATTCCGTTCACCGGGGGTGAAGACGGTCTGCATGGCGTTCCCCGCGGACATCTGTTTGGCCTCATCGACCTGGAGAACAACGTGGCCATGTACTACTTTGTGCTGGCCGTGTTTATCGGCGGGTATCTGTTGGTACAGAGTATTGTTAACTCGCCCTATGGGCAGGTTCTTAAAGCCATCAAACAGAACGAGCCACGCGCCGTGTCGCTGGGTTACAACGTTGACCGCTACAAGGTGATTGCGTTCGTGATTTCTGCCGGCCTGGCGGGCCTTGCAGGCTCATTGAAAACCGTGGTGAACCTGGAATACCAGCTGTCGCAGGGCCCGCTCGGCGACTGGGTCGATCCCATCCTTGGTGCCATCTTCGTGCTGACAGTACTGGCCTTCCGCTCAGGTATTGTGGGAGAAATCCAGAACTTCATGCGGAAGAACCTGAGCTAAAATCGACAGCAAACCATCTGGAAATACACAAGGGCTGCTCTCAGGAGTGGCCCTTTTTTTATTTTTTGTCCCGGTTCCTTGCTTCCCGGCGGCTGCAGATCCCGGCTTGTACGCCACTCCGTTATGTACATCCCCCGGATGGGATAGGAGGCCACTGAAACTTTGCACTTTTTCGACTTATCTGTGCAGACGGCTTCTTTATACTTTATAGAAAGGCAATGGCCGCCCCTCTGATACGGGTTGTCACCCGTTGAGACAGGTCGAAAGCGCACAGGAGCTCACGGATGAATAAAAAAATCTTTCTCGCTGCAGTTTTATCTGTAGCCGGATTCACACAGGCAGCGACCGCCGAGGTGCCACCACCCGTTGAGGGCCCGGGTATTGAAACCCTGAGCGGTCAGGCTGCCTATCGGCTTCCCCGCGATCACGCCTGGCATGGCGGCGCCTTCTATCAATCCAACGATTACAACGAGTGGCACTATATCACAGCCATTGGCGAGGACGTTGAGACGGGTGATCGTGTGTCGATTTTCTGGGTTCCCCTTGCCCAGGGCTGGATGAGCAGGGAAGAGAAAGAACGTCCCCTGCATAATGTGCTTTTCGCTTTCCACAATCTGGATACGGGCGAGTTCCATACCTCCATGCCCTATCTGACCGGCCCACTTCAGACCGAAGGATCAGACCCGGAGGCGGACGATTTCAGGTTCAGGTATTCAATCGATGATGGTAACAACGGCTTCACGACGGAGTATGACCATCCCAGTGAAACCTGGACGTTTTCCGGTTACAACACCAAGGACGATAAGTGGAACCAGCCGTTCAGGCTCGACATGACGGCAAGCCTGCAGGAACCGGGTTATGTACCGCTTGCCTACTGGGGGCTGGAAAGCATCGGCGTTGATCCGCAAAACCGCCAGAACCCTGAAACCATGTATGGGCTGACCTACTATTACGCGGCCCCGAGTATGGCGGTGCAGGGCACTGTGGAAGTGGGAGGGCGAACCATCGAGTTCGATGCAGAAGGCTGGTTCGAGCATCAGTGGGGCAATTTCCGAAACACCTTCCAGTACCGGTACTTCTGGGCCTGGTTCCGCTTTGATAACGATGATGTGATGACCTTTCGCCAGTATTACAAGGACGACAGCTTTCGGGACCCGCACTATCATGTGAATCGTTACCTGTTTATGGACGGCGAAACCCACGAACGATCCTATGCCTTCGGTGAATCGTTCAAGCTTATCCCCTCGGAAATGTGGATCTCCCCCAAGTCGGGCAAGCATTATCCCTGGTGGGGTCGCATCGAGACACCACAGGGAACCTACTACTACGAACCGACCTATCCTGAACAGGAAGGCTATGGCCTGGCCGGTCCCTATATCGAGGGTGTTATTCAGTTGCGGGAAGGTTCGCCCGACGGCCCGATTGTAGCGACGGGCTTCACCGAAATGATCATGCTCACCGATCCGTACGCTGACGGCACTGACCCCTCTTACGGTCCACCGGTGTCGCGCAGTCTCCCGGAGGATGCCGAGATGCCCTGGACACCGTGGCAGCCGGCAGAGCAGGACTGAGATAACCAACCGTGACCAGCACAGGTGAAACCGATGGAGTATGCGTTGGCTAGGGTCTTTCCCGGCCTCAGGGCCCTGGCTCTGGTACTGAGCGCGCTGCCCTTCTTCGGCGCCATGGCTGCCGAACCCCGCGATTGGACCGGCGTGTGGGACACTCAGTGGCGGGGCGGGGGTGCGGTTATGGAACTGCGGCAGAATGCAAATGAGGTTGTCGGAACCTACCCCGGTTTCGGTGGTGAAGTTGAGGGCAGAATCGACGGCAGCGAGTTATCCGGCAAATGGTCGGATGCTGCAGGCGAGGGTGTTTTTACCTTCGTGATGTCGCCGGACCAGCAAAGTTTCATGGGGCGTTTCGGAACGGGGGAGTGGTGGACGGGTGTCCGCACGGACAAAAAAATACAGGAAACCCTGTTTGGAAAACTTGATGCCTCCAGTGCTGAACTGACGCTGCTGTCGTTCCTGAAAGCCGGAAACCAGGCGGGAGAGGGGAGAAGCGACCGGCTTGGTGTGGTTTTCCAGCTGCTGGACTTTTCAGCGTTTGACGATTCCCTGACACCCTATGACCGTATCGATCTCGCGCGCCTGCTGTTCCAGATCGTTGATCGCCTGACTTTTCGAATCTGGGAGCTGCGACCAAATGGCGACCTTAGCGGGGCCGAGGAGTATACGGTCAACCTCACCCAGGCAGGCACCAACCTTCCTTACTCGCTTACGTTCCGGCCCGGAGCGTCGATAAACGGGACAGGTTCAGAGGTCTGGCGAATTGTTGTGCCCCCGGAAGCGGAGATGCGGGAATCACTTGAAGCGCTGCTTGAGAATCATGATGGCGCGGTCCCGCACTCGCGTGAGCACCACGAACTTGCGTCACCACGCGACACCATGCGCACCTTCCTTGAACAGTGGAATAATGCTCGAAACGGCAAACGTGAGCTTTTCCTGAAAACTATGGATCTGTCGCAGATTGCGGCGGCTGTGCGGGAGGACGAGGGTTTTTTGCTTGGTGAGTATCTTATTGAGGTTCTCTATCGTATTGGCCTGCCATTACGCCAGGAAATTCCTGACGATCCGAACCGACAGGCAGCCTATACACACTTTGTCCACCCCGCCGGGAAGATCGAAATCCAGCCAGTGGAACAGGAAAACGGCTCTTTCAGATGGCAGTTCAGCACAGAAACCATGGCCAGCGCGCGCCAGCTGTTCATGGCAATGGAAGATATGCCGTTGGCACAGGTAAACCAGCGCCGGGAATCGACACCGTTCTTTGAAATCCGCAACAATGCCCGTTCAATACATCGCGATCTGCTGCGAGAGGCCGGTGCGGGAGTGGAAGTGTGGCAATGGATTGCGCTGGCCCTATTGCTGATAATCAGTATTCCGTTGAGTTGGCTTTTTACATGGATCATTGTGCAGATCTTCCAGCTTAAGAAAAGCGATGAAAGTCATTCACTATCGGCCAGAGCCCGTTTTCTATGGCCGTTACGACTGATACTGATTGCAGGTCTGGGTTTGTTGGCGCTTCGGACACTGGGCCTGCCCCAGGCCGTGGACATACCACTGCGCGTTTTCATCGGGGTAACCCTGTCCATCGCCGGCGGCTGGCTCGCCTATCATCTGGTGGACAAGGTCAGCGAGATGCTCGACGGCCACTCTCACAGCAATCAGCGCTACCGGGACGAGATCCTGCGTTCGCTGGCTACGTCGATTGCCAAACTCGCGGTAGTCATCGGTGCCATCCTGTTTCTCGCAGAGATTCTCTCGATTCCCTACCAGGGCGTGATCGCCGGCCTTGGCATCGGCGGTCTTGCGGTCGCACTGGCGGCTCGCAGCACACTGGAAAACCTGATAGGTGGCATTACGCTTTATGCTGACAAGCCGGTCGAGGTTGGCGACTTTTGTTGTTTCGGAGACCACCTCGGGGTCATCGAGGGCATCGGACTGCGATCTGTAAAAGTACGCTCTCTGGATCAGTCGGTCATCACGGTCCCCAACGCCGAGTTTGTGAATCTGAATATCGAGAATCTCACGCGACGTGACCGGATGTTGTTAAAAACCACGATCGGGTTTCGCTATGAAACCAGCCCGGACCAGCTGCGCTGGCTTCTGGCGGAGATTCGCAAGCTGTTACTCCGGCATCCGATGGTGACGCCGGAGCCCGCACGGGCGCGATTCGCCGGTTTTGGTAACCATTCGGTCGATATCGAGATATTCGCTTATGTGCAAACCAGTGACTTTAATAAATTCTTTGGTGTGCGTGAGGATATTTTTCTTCGCCTTATCGACATTGTCGAGGAGTCCGGCACCACATTTGCGTTCCCGTCTACCGTGAATTACCTGGCTCAGGACTCTGGTGTGGACACCGAGCGCACCACGCGCATTGAAGAGATTATGCGAGAGTTACGTCAGGGGCAAAAGTTGCCGTTCCCCGAGTTTGACCTGCAGACCCGGACCGAGTTGAGAGACTCCCTCGATTATCCGCCAGAGGGGTCGGTGGATTCGGTTCGCCGGGATAACACCAACTCCTGAAAATGCCACGAGGCAGATTGAACATGAAAGTTTTAGTGAGCGTGTTTGCACTTCTGTTGCTGACCGGCTGCGCCTCCTCAGCCGGTCAGCCTAAAACCGCCAGCGATACAGCCGAAGGACTGGACCAGACGCGGATCACCGCGTTGCCGGCAACGTTTTCAGGGACGCTACCCTGCGCCGATTGCCCGGGCATTGACCTGCATCTGAATCTGCTGGCCGATGGTGTGTACCTGCTGCGGAAGACGTATCAGGATCGCGACGGGGGTCCGTTTTTTGATATCGGTCGCTACCTCCGCTCATCGGATGGTCGGGAAATCATTCTCTACGGTGGAAGGGAAGCCCCCAAGCGGTTTGAAAGGGTAGGCCCGGATGAGTTGCGGTTACTCGACAGGGATGGTCAACGCATCGAATCCGAACTCAACTACAGCCTTTTGCGAGAGCCGGAATTTCGGGCCCTCGAACCGCGCCTGCTGCTCCGGGGCAAATATCGTTATCTGGCGGATGCGGGCATATTCCGGGAGTGCCTGACCGGACTGGAAATGCCGGTGGCGACCGAAGCTGATAACCGCGCTCTGGAAGAGGCCTACCTAGCAGCCAGGGAAGAGCCCGGCGAGGAGATGATAGTCAGCCTTGAAGGCCAACTGGCCCAGCGTATGCCAATGGAGGGTCCTAGCCCCGTTCGTACCCTCGTCCCGGAGCGTTTCATCGGTGTCTGGCCGGAACAGTCCTGCTCCTCTCCAATCCAGCGTGCGACGTTGGAGAATACCTACTGGCGGCTGACCCTTCTGGGTTCAGAGGGGGTTCAGCGCGTGCCGAACCAGCGTGAACCGCACCTTGTATTCCGCGAGGACGGACGTGTAACCGGTTCCGATGGCTGCAACGCTCTTACGGGAGGCTACAGGGCGGACGACTCGAAGATGGAGTTCTCCAGGCTGGCCACAACCCGAAAGGCATGCCCGGAAGGCATGGAACAGGCCAAACAGTTCCTGGACACGCTTGGTGCCGTCAGGTCATACCGGGTTATTGGCCAGCATCTGGAATTGCTGGATGCCCCGGCTAAACTGCAGTTGCGCTTCGAGATGGTTGCCCTTCATTGAAGGACCGAACCAGGGGTTGGCTCAGCCCGCTCCATCTGCTCTGGCGGGTCTTGCTGGGCGATTCCCCGAACAGGCGGGCGTAATCGATAGCGAATTGCCCGAGGTGACAGAACCCCAGGCCAAAAGCGATTTGCTGAACGCACCGTTCGTTGCTTCTGGCGACAATCTGACGTCTTGCCGCGTGGAGCCGAAGAATCTTGGCGTGTGCGGACGGGGTTCGCCCCAGCAGCTCCCGGAAAGCGTAAAACAGCAATCGTCGACTACTGTGAGTGATTTCGCAGAGTTCGCTGACACTTGGGGGATTATCCAGCCGGCTTCGTATCAGTTCCTCGGCCTGGCCGACGATCTGCCGCCGATGGGCCAGGCTGGACCGGGGAAGGCGGTTCTGGGGGGCACCCGCCGCCAGAGAAATGATGTGTCCGGCAAGGTCGGCCCCATTGCGGATATCCCAGCCCTCTGCCATCCAGGGCCTGGACAGCAGCCGCCCAAGAAGCCCGGCGATATGGGCCGTGGCGGCCTTGTCAGTCTTCATGCACCAGTGCCCCCACATGGCGTCAGAAGAAAACCCGTACTCTATTTCACAGATCCGCTCCGCAAGGTCAAGGGGGATCGACAGGGCCTGTTGACGCTGTCCGGCCGCTATCTGTTGATAGACTTCGCCGCCGGGATCCAGTAACAGGATCTGTCCAGCGTCGAGTTGCTGGCCTCGAAACCGGCCTCCGGCGCAGGTGTCAGTAATAGGGGAAATGGTCCAGAAATCTTCGGAACGGGACCCCGAACAAAGTAAGGATGTGCTTGAACCGCACTCATAAACAAGACAATCGTCAACCTGGCCGGCCGTAATAAAGGTTTCCATTGGGCCCGGGGCCGATCGGGTGATCTCCACGTCCCAGATCTGCCCTAAAGCTTCCTGAAACTCCTCGATTTCCTGATAGCAGCGCCGGTGCGATGAATTCACGAGAACTCTCCGGGTGAATACCCTTTTAAAACTGCCTTAGAATGTCTGAACGTAAAATGTGCGGGGAACGACGATGACTTCCATTCTGGTATTGGCTTTTGCCCTGGTAGCAGTGACCGTATTGATTCATACGACTTTCCTCGCTTTGTCGTTACGATGGATTTCCGGGCGCAGTTCTGACAACGTTCGTGACTTCGCTTTCTGGCCCCTTACCTGGCTTTTCGTAAGACTGGTGTGGTTTCTTCTGATCAGCCACACACTGCAAATAGCAATCTGGGCTTACTTCTATTTCTGGGGGGGAGCGCTTCCCGATCTTGAGTCTGCTACCTATTTCTCAGGCGTCACCTACACAACGATAGGGTATGGCGACGTACTGGTGGCTTCCCCCTGGCGCATCATTGCAACGATAGAAGGATTGACCGGCATTGTAATGTGCAGTCTGTCCGCAGCTTTTTTCTTCTCCGTAATGACACGCCTGCTCCTTAGCCGACAATATCGAGACTCCGATGCCAAAAAATTCTTTTAGGGGCTTTCATTCAGGGTTCGCCATCGTTAAAAGAGTGACTGAGTTCCCGAACAACGACCCGGGCATATTCCTTCGCAGCCTTTTCGAGGGACTCTGGATCGACCGTGCTGGAGAACATTTGCCAGATGCTATCTCCTGAAACCGCGTCAAACAGAGTGGTGCGAAGAATATACTCGGTCGATTCCGTGTATGAATCGGGCACGCTTATGGTTTCCATGTAAGTGATCGAAGCCAGCGGGCCATAGTTTACGGTGACCGGGCTGTAAACGACATGGTGGGGAATGTGTTCGACTTTTTTATTTTTGTTAACCAGGGAAACAGTCAGTACGCCGTCAGCTTCTTCAGCCTGCAGCCGCTCTTCTACCTGTTGTCGGAGCTGTTGTGGGTCCTGCCACTGCAGGGAGGTGTCAGGGCCGTATTCAGTCGCTTGAAAGTCTGAATTCTGAAGGCGTGAAACCAGGATGGATTCAAGCAAAGCCCGATGTTCCTTGCTGGAGCTGATGGCCAGCACCAACAGATGGGTCGGTGCTTTATTGACGCCCGACGCCTTCTCGACACTCTTCACCTCAGGGCCGGAAGAGCATCCTGAAAGTGCCGTAAAACCGACAATGAGTGTGAGGTAAGTTACCGCCAAAATTGTGTTTTTCATTGTAGGTTCCTCAGGGGTCAGCTGTTAGAGCTTGCGTCCGGAGCTGCCAATGTAGAGATAAACCGATTGGCTTGAGCGATCTTCAACCCTGTGTACCGAAACCACGGGTGACCTCTTGCCCTCATGTCGAAATCGGGTGGCCATACCGGCAGCTTCACCTTCCCGCTCGCGAACCTGTTCTTCAGGTCCCCATTCCGGACCGAGACACCCCGACACTTTTCCCACGGCTTGGTTGTAGCGCGAGTTTGCGACATCGAGGTTCGGGGCGCCAACGGTGCATACATAGGCGGAATCGCCGTTGCCCCATGCCCAGACTTCGCAATGGCCCCTGATCAGTTCTTCTTTCGCCTGATAGATCGTCAAGGATCTGAAATTCGAGCCGCCTTTCCGAAAAGCCGCAAACTCGGTCGGGTAGTCCGCCACAATGTTTTGCAGAGTGGCGCAGGGGTCGTCCGTGCCGCTTTGAATTGTGTCCTGGACAGTACATCCGGTCAGAGCAAGGGCGGATAAGGTAAGGGACAGAGACAATCGGGTCATCGTCATTTTCTCCACCAAGCATTTGTGATTGGAGGTCTGTTTGTTTTGGTTTACCGTAATTATGTCTGACATGCAATGAATTGACAGGCTGAATATCGAACAATGGCCAGAGTTGAAAGGGTTGGCCATTCTTTCACTTAAACCCGCGGAAGTGACTCGGGCCTCCGCGTGTAATGAAGGAACAAAACGAATGTTAAAGCACCGATACGCCTGCCAGCCCTCCCGGAAACAGCCTGGGATGTTTTTTGCCTTGATTGTTTGTCTTTCCCTCATTGCAGGATGCTCCGACCCCGTCGACCCGCCCCAGAGCGCAGCGACCGCGGTCTCAGTGGTGACGCTGGAGAGCGCCGAAGTGCGGCCATCCCGGGAGTTTGTCGCCAGAACCGCCTCCTCAGCGAGGGCCGACATTTCTGCTCGTATTGAGGGAGAAATCAGGGAAATCAGTTTCAAGGAGGGGGCCCGGGTCGAACAGGACCAATTGCTGGTGCGTTTGGAAGATAGCAGTGCCGGCGCGGATCTCAGGCAAGCCGAAGCAGAACTGACGGCCTCCCGGGCGGAATTGCAGTCGGCCACCAGAAACCTCCAGCGAGGAGAGGAAGTGGCAGGGAAGGGTTTCCTTTCGGCCGCTGACCTGGACAAGCTGAAAGATCGCTTCAATGCGGCCGAGGGGCGATTAAAGACGGCGGAAGCCGCCGTGCAAAAGGCTTCAAATAACCTGGGTTACACCGAAATACGGGCACCCTTTGACGGCTGGGTCGGTAAACTGAATTTTGATGTGGGTTCGGTGGTAAGCCCTGCCAGTGGAGCCATCACCGAAATCCTGGTAACGGACCCCATTTACGTGGAATTCCAGCTTAATGAAGCCGAGTATGTGGCGTTTCGGCGGGCAGGAAGGGATGCTGCCGAGAATCTGGTTAGTAATCTGGCTTTGTATCTGACGTTACCGGATGGGGAGCGTTATTCCCAGGGCGGTGTGCTGGATTTCGCAAATGTCAGCACTGACGCCACGACAGGGACCGTTGCCATGAGGGCCGTCTTCCCCAATTCCTCTGCCGTTCTGGTGCCCGGATTGTACGTGAAGCTGCACGTGGAAGGACAGGCTGGCGAGCCCCGGATCCTCGTGCCACAGGTGGCTGTTCAGGAGACTATTGAGGGCAAATTTGTGCTGGTGGTGGACGAACAGCAACAGGTAGTCCAGCGCTTTATCAAAACCGGGCCACGTCAGGGTGCCATGGTGGTGGCGGAAACAGGCCTTGATGCTGGCGAACGGGTCGTCGTGGAGGGGATGCAAAAGGTTCGCTCCGGGGTGACTGTCAATCCGGTACAAAAGCGTATCGACTCTGAGTCGGGTGTGCTCGCCGAAGCAGAAGAGATCGAGCAATGATCAGTGGCGTTTTCATCCAGCGGCCGAAGTTCGCCTTTGTTATTTCCATCCTGATCACTCTCGCAGGCCTGCTCGCGCTCCGGGAACTGCCTGTGAATATGTATCCCGATATGGCACCACCCCAGATCCAGGTGTCCGCGTCTTTGCCCGGTGCCAGCTCCCAGGTGGTGGAGGAGGCGGTTATCCGCCCGATTGAGCAGCAGCTCAATGGTGTCGAAGGGATGATCTATATTGAGTCGACAGCCTCCAGTGATGGCGCCGCAAAGATAACCCTGACATTCGAAAGCGGCACGGATACCGATATTGCCCAGGTAAACGTACAGAACCGCGTCGCGCTGGCGGAACCCTTCCTGCCGGATGAAGTGCGCCGGCAGGGAGTGGTTGTCAGCAAGCAGGCCGGCAACATGTTAATGGGCATTAACCTGACGTCTGATCGACCTGACCTTGATGGTGTTTTTCTCAGCAACTACGCCTCCAACAATCTGGTGGAAGCATTGGGGCGTGTGCCCGGCGTTGGCTCCGCCGAGGTAATGGGGGCAAAAGATTACAGTATGCGGGTCTGGCTGGACCCGCAGCGAATGTCGTCTCTCGATATTACAGTCGCCGAGGTGGCTTCGGCGCTGCGAGAGCAAAACCAGATTGTTGCCGCCGGCAAGCTCGGCCAGCCGCCGGTGCCTGCCGGGCAGCAATTTGTTTACAGCATCCAGAGCCGTGAACGGCTTTCCGACCCTGACGAGTTTGCCCAGACCATTCTCCGGGCAAAATCCGATGGCGGATTTGTGCGGTTAAGGGATGTGGGGCGCATCGAACTGGGTTCGCGCTCCTATGCGTCCACCGCCAAACTGAACAATCGGGATACGGCATTTGTAGTGATTTATCAGTTGCCCGATGCCAACGCCCTTGAGGTCGCGGAAAACGTAAAACAGGTTGTTGAGGGTGCCGCTTCCGGTTTTCCGGACGGTGTCCAACACAGCATTCTTTTCGACAGCACCGAATTTATCAGCCGCTCCATCGATGAAGTGATTGTTACCCTGCTGCAGGCGGTCGCATTGGTAATCCTTGTGGTGTTTCTGTTCCTGCAGAACTGGCGGGCCACACTGATCCCCAGTATCGCCATCCCGGTCTCGCTCATTGGCACCTTTGCAGTCATGGCGGTGCTTGGGTATTCCATCAACACCATCACCCTGTTCGGGCTGGTGCTTGCCATCGGTATCGTGGTGGATGATGCGATAGTGGTGATCGAAAACGTCGAACGCCTGCTGAAGGA
This sequence comes from Oleiphilaceae bacterium, assembly GCA_018334495.1. Taxonomy (GTDB): domain Bacteria; phylum Pseudomonadota; class Gammaproteobacteria; order Pseudomonadales; family Oleiphilaceae; genus Marinobacter. The sequence continues at coordinate 2,363 of JAGXLV010000067.1, read as the reverse complement.
AGAAAAGCTACCCATTCGCGAGGCGGTGACCAAAGCCATGGCTGAGGTTACCGGGCCGGTCATTGCTACAACGCTGGTACTTTTGGCCGTGTTTGTCCCGGTGGGCTTCATGCCGGGTATCACCGGTGAGCTGTACAAACAGTTCTCCGTCACCATTTCAGTGGCGGTGATTATTTCATCCATCAACGCTTTGACCCTGAGCCCGGCGCTTTGCGTTTCTCTGTTGGGCCGGGGCGGCAGCCAGACCGTTCGCTGGTTGGGCCCTTTCGAGAAGTTGATTGCCAGTGGCACCAGAGGCTACGACGGACTGGTAACGCGGCTGCTTCGCAAAAGCGCCTTGATGGGTGTGGCATTGGCGGCGATCCTGCTTGCCAGCGCTGGTTTGTTCAAGGCGGTGCCCGCGGCGTTTGTACCCCCGGAAGATCAGGGGTTCCTGTTTGTGGATGTGCAGCTGCCGGATGCAGCAGCACTTGAGCGCACGGATGATGTGCTTGAAAAAGTGACGGATATGGTTTTGGAAGATCCTGCGGTGACCGATTTAATCACCGTGTCGGGATTTTCGCTGTTAGGTGGTGCCAACTCCAACAACGGTCTCGGTATTGTGACGCTGAAAGATTGGGAAGAGCGGGAGGACGATGCGCTGGGCCTTGAGCAGGTTATCCCCCGTCTGTCGTCGCGGCTCTGGTCAATTGCGGAGGCGCAGGTGATGGTGTTCAATCCGCCGCCCATTCCCGGCCTGGGCACCTCATCAGGCTTCGACTTCCGCCTTCAGGACAATCAGGGGCGGGACGTCTCCGATCTGTCCCAGGTCATGAACGGCCTGATTTTCGAGGCCAACGAGCACGAGGCACTGTCACGGGTTTACAGCACCTATCGTGCCAATATCCCTCAATACCTGTTGCAGGTGGACCGCAATAAAGCGAAAGCGATGGGAATCCAGCTGTCGGATATTTTTTCCACCCTGCAGACGCAAATGGGCTCGCTTTATGTAAACGACTTCACCCGCTTCGGCAAGAATTACAGGGTCTTGCTGCAGGCGGAAGGCCGTTACCGCCAAGGGCCTGAAGACCTGTCTTATTACCAGGTGCGTAACCAGCAGGGTGACATGGTGCCACTCACGACCCTGGCATCCCTTGCGCCGGTTCTTGGGCCATCAACCATCCAGCATTTCAATCTCAAGCGTTCAGTGACCATATCCGGTGAAGCTGCCGCCGGATACGCCAGTGGGGACGCGATCAAAGCGATGGAAACCCTGTCAGGGAAATTACCCCAGGGCTATGAATTCAGCTGGGCTGGGCAAAGTCTGCAGGAAATACAGGCCGGCAGCCTCGCAACGGTGATATTTCTGCTGGCCATTGTCTTCGTGTACCTGTTTCTGGTTGCCCAGTACGAAAGCTGGAGTCTTCCGCTAGCCGTTATCGGCGCCGTGCCTCTGGCTATGTTCGGTGCCATGGGCGGGCTCTGGCTGCTCGGTATGGCCAACAACATCTACGCCCAGGTAGGGCTGGTGCTGTTGATCGGCCTGTCGACCAAAACGGCCATTCTGATCGTGGAATTTGCGATGCAGCTCCGCCAATCCGGCCTGTCGACAGGGGAGGCTGCCAGAAAAGCGGCCGTGCTTCGCTTCCGGGCTGTCTTGATGACGGCATTTTCCTTTGTGCTTGGTGTTCTGCCACTGGTGTTCGCCAGCGGCGCGGGGGCTTCCAGCCGGGTCAGTCTGGGTATCACCGTGCTCAGCGGGATGGTTGCGGCAACCATTCTCGGAACCCTGATGGTGCCGGTTTTCTATCAATGGATTCAGGGCCTGCGGGACAGGTTCAAACCTTCCATTGAGTCATCCCCGTAAGCTTCAGGAAGCGGAACTTCGGAACGGGTCCGGCAACACCTGAACCTTGCACTTTTTCGACTTATCTGCGTGGACCGTGTTCGTATACGTTAAGAACACCCAGCGTCCTCCATCGACTAGCCCGAATTTCTCACCAAGGTATAAAAGAAATAGGCTTAAAGTGTTATAATTTCAAGACTTTACAAAAGAAGCTCACCACTAAAAGCCGCAGCGAGAATGGTATCTCAAAAACTGACCTTCACGCCACTTTCCCGCCGCCAGATTGAAGCCGATTTCTCCGGTGGCCACATCACCTCCGATGCCGGCCTGTTGTTATTGCGCGAAGTCGACAAACAACATCGTTTAACCCAACGACTGGCCGAGAGTAAGCGTTCATTCCAGGACGTCCTGCTGCATATTCTGGCCCATTCCGATCACTGATTCCGGTTTAATCCGATCACCCATTCTGGAACTTTCCGATCATTGATTCTGGTTTTATCCGATCATTTTTGCCGGTTTTCCAGAATCGGTGATCGGA
>JAGXLV010000138.1 GCA_018334495.1 Oleiphilaceae bacterium | reverse complement strand
CCGGACTCCCCCAAAAAGGCCCTGATTCTCGCGCTTTCCCTGGTACTGGGCGGAATGCTCGGCGTGATACTGGTGTTCATCGCACGGCTTGCCGGGAGCATGAAGGAATATCGAAAGACGCGCGCTTAAAGAATTCAGACAATGACAGCCTCTCCTGTGCAATGGAACAGGAGAGGCTGAATCACCCGTCAGAACTCCTCTGCTGTCAGCGCCATCATTGAATCGCTGCCACTGCGGATGCTTTCGGCCAGACCGACGGTTTTCGGTAGCATCCGGTCGAAATAGAACCGGGCGGTTTTAAGCTTGCCGGTGTAAAAACCTGAAGTGTCGCCTTCGGCTTTCGGGGCTGCGGCCTTGACGATTTTGGCCCACATGTAAGCGAAAGCTGTGAGCCCGAACAGGTCGAGGTATTCCACCGAGGCCGCGCCGATGGCTTCCGGGTTTTTCCCGGACTGGCCGATCACCTGTTCGGTGACATCCGACAGGCGCTCCAGCGCTGCCGCCAAAGGCTCCAGGTAAGGTCGAAGCACCGGGTTAGTGGCGTTTTCCTCGATGAATCCGGCCATGTCGGCGGCGAACAACTCGTACAGCCGCCCTTCCGTTCCGACCACTTTTCGGCCCATCAGGTCCAGTGCCTGAATGCCGTTGGTGCCTTCGTAAATCTGGGTGATCCGTGCATCACGGACCAGTTGCTCCTGGCCCCATTCGCGAACATAACCGTGGCCGCCGAACACCTGCTGGCCAATGATACAGGCATCAAGGCCGCGATCGGTCATGAACGCCTTGGCGACCGGCGTCAGCAATGCCACCATGCCCTCGGCCATGGTTTTAAGGTCGGCGTCTTCGCTGAATTTGGCGATATCGAGCCACTGGGCGACGTAGGTGGAAAACGCCCTGCCCCCTTCGACATAGCCTTTCATGGTCAGCAGCATGCGGCGCACATCCGGATGCACGATGATGGGATCAGCGGCTTTGTCTTTTTCCTGAGCGCCGCCCGGCGCCCGGCTCTGGATGCGGTCCAGAGCGTAATCACGGGCATTCTGCAGCGAGGCGTCCGCCGCCGCCATGCCCTGAATGCCGACACCCAGGCGCTCGTAGTTCATCATGGTGAACATGGCCGCCAGGCCCTTGTTGGCCTCGCCTACCAGCCAGCCCTTGGCGCCGTCGTAGTTCATCACGCAGGTGGCGCAGCCTTTGATGCCCATTTTCTTTTCGATCGAGCCGCAGCTTACGCTGTTGCGATCGGCAAGGGAGCCATCGTCGTTGATCAGGAACTTGGGCACCAGGAACAGGGAAATGCCCTTGGGTCCCTTGGGCGCGTCCGGCAATTTGGCCAACACCATGTGAATGATGTTTTCGGCCATGTCGTGCTCGCCCCAACTGATGAAAATCTTGGTGCCGGTGATGTTGTAGGAACCGTCGTCCAGGGGTTCGGCCTTGGTGCGGATAATGCCCAGGTCGGTGCCGGCGTGGGGCTCGGTCAGATCCATGGCGCCAGACCAGACGCCGGAATACAGGTTGGGCAGATAAGCCGATTTCAGCTCGTCGCTGCCGTGGGCATCCAGGGCCAGGCAGGCGCCGGCGGTCAGCATGGGGGCCAGGCCCAGGGACATATTGGACGCCTGGAGCATTTCCTCAAACTGGGCCACCAGCGTCTTGGGCATGCCCATTCCGCCAAAGTCCGGGTTACCGCCCAGCCCCGTCCAGCCACCTTCCACAAGCGTCTGGTAAGCCTCGCGAAAGCCTGCCGGCGTGGTGACGTCGCCGTCCTTCCATTTGCAACCCTGCTCATCGCCTTCCCGATTCAGTGGCGCCAGCACGCCACTGGTGATTTTGGCGGCTTCTTCCAGAATCGCATCGGCGGTTTCCGGGTCTACCTGCTCTGCCAGTTTTGGCAACGAAGCCCAGAGGGCCGGGATATCGAATACTTCGTTAAGGACAAAGCGGATATCCCGCAGAGGGGCCTGATAGTTTGCCATTCAATTGTCTCCAATATGCCACGATAAAGTTAAGGAACCGCTATTCGAGTCCCGGCTGCGGCGTGCTGTTAGTTTAACCAAAAACCATTGGTAATTTCATGGACTGAACATAACAAAGCCCGCCTCCGGGGAGCGCGGGCTTTGTTATTGGTGCCGGCCGGGCCAATACCCGACCGCCTTCTACCCGCGCTTTAAAAAACAAAGGCTTCTTCGGGCATGTCCATCAGGGTGTCGGCGCCGGCCAGCATGCTGGCGGCGTGACCCTTGGTGCGCGGCAGTATCCGGGTGAAATAGAAACGTGCGGTCTGCACTTTGGCGTTATAGAAGGTTTCTTCCGATGTGCCGTCAGCCATGGCTTCCAAGGCGACCTGCGCCATGCGGGCCCAAAGGTAGGCAAAGACCACATAACCGGAATACATCAGGTAATCGAATGACGCCGAGCCCACTTCTTCCCGATTTTTCATAGCGCTCATGCCCACTTGCGTGGTGATGTCAGCCCACTCCTTGTTGAGCGCCTGCAGCGGCTCGATAAATTGCTTCATCTGGGGCTCGTCACTGTGGGCCTTGCAGAACAGATGCACCTGTTTTGTGAAGCCCCTGAGAGATTCGCCCTTGCTCATCAACACCTTGCGCCCGAGAAGGTCCAGAGCCTGAATGCCGGTGGTGCCCTCATAGATGGTGCCGATGCGGGCATCGCGAACCACCTGCTCCATGCCCCACTCGGAGATAAAGCCATGGCCGCCGAAGACCTGCATGCCCAGGTTGGAAGCTTCGTGACCGATCTCGGTCAAAAACGCTTTGGCAATGGGCGTCAAAAAGCTCATGAGACCGTCGGCCTGATGACGCTCTTCGTCGGTTTTGCCCCGCAGGACGATGTCGCCCTGCTGCGCGGTGTAATAGATCATGGCCCGGGCGCCCTCCGCTACTGCTTTCTGGGTCAGCAACATGCGGCGTACATCCGGGTGAACAATGATCGGGTCGGCCGGGCCTTCCGGGTTCTTGGGGCCGGTCAGTGACCGCATGGCCAGACGGTCCTTGGCATAGGCCAACGACCCCTGGAAAGACAATTCCGCCGCGCCCAGGCCCTGGATGGCGGTGCCCAGGCGAGCCACGTTCATAAAGGTGAACATGCAGTTCAGGCCACGGTTCTCAGGGCCGATCAACCAGCCCCTGGCGCCGTCGAAGTTCATTACGCAGGTGGCGTTGCCATGGATGCCCATTTTGTGTTCGAGAGAGCCGCAGGAAACCGCGTTTTTGTCGCCGAGGCTGCCATCTTCGGCGGGCAAAATTTTAGGCACGATAAACAGGGAAATGCCCTTGGTACCGGCCGGTGCGTCCGGCAGGCGCGCCAGCACGATGTGAACGATGTTGTCCGCCATGTCGTGCTCGCCGGCGGAAATGAAAATCTTGGTGCCGGTGATACTGTAGGAGCCGTCCGCGTTGGGTTCGGCCTTGCTGCGCAAGGTGCCCAGGTCGGAACCGCAGTGGGCCTCGGTCAGGCACATGGTGCCGGTCCATTCGCCGCTGACCATGGGGTTCAGATAGGTTTCTTTCTGGGCGCCAGTGCCGTGCTGCTCAAGGGTGTTGATGGCGCCATGGCTCAGACCGGGATACATGCCCCAGGACCAGTTGGCAGTACCAATCATCTCCCGCATGACCAGGCCCACCGACTCTGGCAGGCCCTGGCCACCGTGATCCACATCTGCGGTCATGGAGGGCCAGCCGCCTTCGATGTATTGCTGATAGGCCTCACGGAAACCGGTCGGGGTCTTAACGCTGCCGTCAGTCAGGGTGCAGCCTTCCCGGTCGCCCACCTGATTCAGCGGCGACAACACCTGCTCGCAGAACTTGGCACCTTCCTGGATGATCGCATCGATCATATCCGGCGAGGCGTCTTCAGCGCCTTCCAGATTGGCATAATGCTGCTCGCTGTTGAGCAGTTCGGTCATGACAAACTTGATATCACGCAGGGGGGCTTTGTATTCGGGCATGGGATTCACCTCGGTTTTTCGGTCCGACTGCAGCTCGGGCGGCAGTGTCAGGTCTTGAGCGTTGTGTTGTGCTACAAGGAATTTTATCAAACAGTTGTTTGAAACATACGTTTGTAACAGGGATCTTGTCAATAGAGTGGACAGAAAAATTCCGTCCGCCCGGGACAAGAACCGATTTTCGTAGGAGCGGTTTAACCGCGAACTGGACGCGGCATCCACGAATTCGCGGCTGAAGCCGCTCCTGCGCGGGATGGGTTTACGGTAGGAGCGGTTTTAACCGCGAAACAGCTCGGCGCCCGTCGAGGCTATCGCGGCTGAAGCCGCTCCTACCGAGGGCAGAAACGGAGCGACTTCAGT
>JAGXLV010000137.1 GCA_018334495.1 Oleiphilaceae bacterium | reverse complement strand
TTTGGCGAGGGGTTGTTTTTTGCCGGTGAAATCAACCGGGTACTTATTATCCTGATAACCTTTGCCGGACTCGGTTATGCGGCCCGACACGGCCGCCACATCCGAATGTCCGCTATCTACGACGCTCTGCCGATGGGCGGGCGCAAAATTTTGATGATCTTCATCGCGCTCTTTACCTCTGCGGTGATGTTTTTCCTTTGTTATTATTCAATCGGCTACGTTGAAACCCTGTATGGTCGGGGCCGTATTCTGCCCTCAACCGGGGTACCCATGTGGATCATTTATATCTGGGTGCCGATCGGCTTCGCCATCACAGGCATTCAATACCTGCTGACTGCCATTAAAAACCTGACCTCCAGGGATGTGTACCTTTCCACCGGCGTCGTTGACGGATACTCCGATAACGAAACCGAAGTTTGAGCGCACGAGATAAAAAAAGAAAAGGGACGTACACATGACAACAATCCTAGTCACCATCATGATTGTGCTGCTGCTTCTGGGCTTCCCCATGATGGTACCGCTGATAACCGCAGCCATCGTGGGCTTTGTCATGATGTTCGACGGTTTTGGCCAGACCGAAACCTTCATCCAGCAAATGATGGGCGGTATCCGGCCGGCTTCGTTGATCGCGGTGCCCATGTTTATTCTCGCCGCCGATATCATGACCCGGGGGCAGTCCGCGGATCGTCTTATCGCCATGGTCATGTCTTTTATCGGCCATGTGAAAGGCGGACTTGCCATCAGTACCGCGACATCCTGTACGCTCTTCGGTGCCGTGTCAGGCTCAACCCAGGCCACGGTGGTTGCCGTGGGTTCACCTCTGCGGCCCAAGATGCTGAAGGCCGGTTACTCCGACTCCTTTACTCTGGCCCTGATCATAAACGCCAGTGACATCGCCTTCCTGATACCGCCCAGCATCGGCATGATCATTTACGGCGTCATTTCCCAGACTTCCATTGCCGAGCTCTTCATCGCCGGTATCGGGCCGGGGCTGATGATCCTGGTCATGTTCTCTATTTACTGCCTCATATACGCCTACAGGAACAATGTACCAACGGAGGCCAAATCAACCTGGAAGGAGCGTGCTATCTCAACCCGTGGCGCCCTCTGGCCACTCTTTTTTCCGGTTATTATCGTAGGCGGTATCTACGGAGGGATTTTCAGCCCGACCGAAGCGGCAGCGGTCTGCGTTCTTTATGCCTTTTTTCTTGAATTTGTTGTATTTCGTTCACTGAAAATTCCGGACATCTATCGTATTTCGAAATCCACCGGCCTGATCACGGCGGTGGTCTTTATCCTGGTGGCGGCCGGCAACGGCTTCTCCTGGATCATTTCCTTTGCCCAGATTCCACAAGCCATTCTCGAAAGCGTGGGCGTCAATGAGGCCGGTCCGGTCGGTGTCATGATTGCGATCTGCATTTCCTTCTTTGTCGCCTGTATGTTCGTCGACCCCATTGTGGTCATCCTGGTGCTGACGCCGATATTTGCACCGGCCATCGCGGCCACAGGCCTCGACCCGGTGCTCGTCGGTGTTCTGATTACATTGCAGGTGGCCATTGGCTCGGCCACGCCGCCTTTCGGCTGCGATATCTTTACCGCCATTGCCATTTTCAAACGGCCTTACTGGGAGGTTATCCGCGGCACGCCACCCTTTATTTTCATGCTGATCGCGGCGGCCGGACTGTTGATTGCCTTCCCGCAGATCGCCCTGTTTTTGCGCGACCTGGCATTCCGTTGAACCCGGCGCCTGCCTGCTTGCTGGCCAGCTGGAGCCCTAACCGGCCAGGACGATAATCCAAGGGGAGCAACACATGTTCAAAAGAATCGTGGTCGCCATTGACGGCTCAAAGTTGGCGCTTGAAGCACTGGATAAAGCCGTTGAGCTTCGGGCAATGACCGATGCCGAGTTATACCTGATCTGTGTATACAAGCACCACAGCCTGTTTCAGGCCTCGCTATCGATCGAACGCCCGCCTAACGTGCAGATCGCGGATGACGCGCTCTCGCAATTCGCCAAAGAAGTCGTGGAAGATGCCAAAAACCGCGCCAGGGAACACGGTGCCACAAAAGTCCGCGGCTTTGTCAGAAGCGGCAAGCCATCCAAGGAAATTGTGAAATTTGCACAGGACAAGGGCGCCGATCTTATCGTGATTGGCGCCCACGGCACCAACAGCGACACGGAAGGGATGTTTCTGGGCAGCGTCTCCCACCGGGTGGCCAGCACGGCAAAATGTCCTACTCTGGTTATTTGAAGAGTCTGACGAGCCAACACCCGTTGGCTCAGTCTGCTCGCCCTGAATGCGTGATCGGCCTGGGCTCAATCCTAAATGATTACTGGGGGCGCGTGGTGACCAGAGTCGCCAGGGGCATACCCGAGTCATCAAGCAACTGCAGCTGTTTTCCGCTGATGGCCATAGCGTCTGCGGCTTCCATGGCGGCTATATACTCGGCTTCAGCGTCATAGTCCGGACAGGCCATTCGGGTCGCTGCCAAGGCGAGAAGCCGGACTTTCCCGTCTTTTACACCATACCGGCCCTTAAGCGAATTGCAGCCAGTGTGACCCCGGACCTGGCCATCGTCCATAAAAATAAGATGCGGCTCCTGGCGAGCATTCTCAATGTTGACGCTGTCGCCATTCAGACTGAGAAGCTTCCAGTAAGTGTTGGTCAAGGGCGCATCGGGCGGGGGCTGACGCCCGGAATCTGGAGCATTTGACGGCTTCTGAGGCGCAGAACCGCAGGCTGTTGCAAGCAGCAAAGTGACAAGTAATACACAGTAGAGGTTTGTCCGTTGCAGCATCATGATAAGCCTGCTTCTGCATTCCGGGGCATTCTGGTCCAGGCGGAAAACCAAAACGCGTGGTGGATTTTTTCAACTCGTTTATACATCGGGAATCTACCCATCGACTAGACTATTGGATTTACCGTCACAGTATACTTTGCCAGGGAAACGTCTGTGTTTCAGCTTCAACAACTCACTTTAAAAGCATTGGCTTATGGATAATATCCCCGAAGCGCCGCAGCTACTTGCCCAACCCCACAGACGCATGGTGCTCACAGCCTTGTTATGGCTTACCTTAAGCGCCGGGCTGTTATTCGCGGTCCTGAATATTCTGCTGGGTTCCCTTGCGCTGGCGGTGGCCGAACTGGTGATGGCGGCCTATTCTGCGTTCATCCTCCGTATGATCCGAAACACCCGACACCTGGACTACTGGACAATGGCGTTTTTAGTGCCGTTTTTCATAGTCATGATGTTCGCCATGGCAATTCCCAGAACAACGATTACGGTGTTCGCATGGGTTCTTTTAATCCCGATTATTTCTCATCTCTTATTGGGGCGTAGGCTGGGGCTGGCGTTTTCCATCTTTTTTCTGGCAGCGGCTGGAGGCCTGTTTCTGGTCAAAAATGGCCATGATCCCCAACTCATGCAGGTTTTGCCGATCGCCAATCTCATCATTGTCTGCTTGTGCATCGTGATTTTTTCACATGTTTACGAAGTCAGCCGGGAACGTTCCGAAACGAGGCTTTTTCGCCTGGCACAAACGGATTTTCTTACCGGCCTGACTAATCGCTCCGGGTTTAACAGCATGTTTGACCGTGAAATGTCCCGGGCCAACCGTAAAAACAGCCCCGTATCCGTGCTACTCATCGATCTGGATTTTTTTAAAGCCGTTAATGACCGTTTCGGCCATGAAGCGGGCGATGCGGCTCTTGTTTTTGTTGCTGACATACTGTCGCGCCGTATCCGTTCCTCAGACTTTGCCAGTCGACTGGGTGGCGAGGAGTTTGGCATTCTGCTTTCCGACACGACCAGCCAGCAAGCCGTCACCGTCGCCGAAGACCTGCGGCGCGCCCTGGAAGAGTCGCCGTTCCCCTGGAACGGGAAAACCATTAACCTGACCATGAGCATCGGCGTTGCTGAGTACGGAAAAGACGGCGATGACCTGCGCTCATTGCTGGCGGCGGCGGATAACCGGCTTTACGAGGCAAAAGAAGAGGGTCGTAATCAGGTTGTCGCCGCCACGTGACAGTGGCCCGCAGTTCCATGAGCGCCATCCGCCTATTAAGGGTCCTTTCCCTAACCTTGCCCGGGCATCCGGCCTGGCGCCCTGAACGTATTAATAACTATTCGTCGTTCTTAACAAAAGGAAAACCCAGTGCGCTCACTCTACTGGTTCACCCGAGACCTGCGGCTGCATGACAACCCTGGCCTGACCGAGGCCGCCAGGGCCGACCTCTTGCTTTGCGTATTCGTAGTGGACCCTCGCTGGTTCCGCCCGGGTAAATTCCAGAGCCGCCCCATGGGACCTCATCGCTGGCGTTTTTTATGGCAGA
>JAGXLV010000066.1 GCA_018334495.1 Oleiphilaceae bacterium | reverse complement strand
CACTACCACCACAAGCTGAAATACCTGCGGCCAATGCTGCAACTGTAAAACCTTTGATCAGTGCGTTTCTCATAAAATTTCTCCGCAGTTGCCCTGTAAGTGAATATCTGGCCGGGCAAGTTAATTTGTTCGATGCCTATTCCCCTTGGAAGTCCGCATCCTGTGTAGCTAACGCCGACATGAGCGCGAAGGTTCCGGGTTTTGGTGTTACAGGGTGTTAAAAGATATTTTTAAACGTAAAATGACTCCTGCCAGTCAACTTCCGGGCATTTCAGAGCACCAGCTTGCCTTTTCTGGTATAAGGCGGTTTACAGTAGAGAACCGCAGGTTGTTATTTTGACTCTGATTCCATTCGGGCGATCCCGCGCCAAGCGGTTTGAACATTGCGTTCAGCCGCATCTGGCCGGTATGTATCGGTTTGCCTTCCGTCTTACCGGGCAGAGGGACGACGCCGAGGACCTGGTGCAGGATGTGCTCGCCAAGCTTTTTCCCAAAGCGGAGGAGCTGTTTGCGGTTGAGCAGCACGGCGCCTGGCTGAACCGGGTGCTGTACCGGCATTTTATCGATCTCACCCGCAAGCAGGGCCGGCGCGCGGACCGGCCGGCGAGCAGCCTGATGTCGGAGGAAGCCGGGCAAAACTTTCTCGACAGCCTGGTGGATAGGGGTGCCGAGCCTGACCGCCAGTTGAGCGATCGCCAGCTCCGGCTGGCCATGGACGAGGCCCTCAACAGCTTGCCGCCGGACCAGCGCAGCCTGCTGCTGCTGCATGACGTAGACGGCTGGAACCAGGAAGACATTGCCAAGGTCCTGGATGTCGCGGTGGGAACGGTCAAGTCCCGTTTGCACCGGTGTCGGGCGGGCTTGAGGAAAAATCTGGGTGAGCAGTTGGAACCTTTTGTTACCGGCATGCGTGTAGAGGACTGAGGTGATTGAAATGACGACTTGCCGCCAGGCCCATGAATTCATAGAACTACACACTGCGGGAGACGCGCTGCCGCCGGAAGATTCGCGTGCCCTGGAAGAACATGTGGCGTCTTGCCGGCCCTGCGCCCTGCGTTTGCGTTGGCAAAAACGTATTCAGAGTGAACTTCGCCACCAGGCCGTTCCGGCGCCGTCAGCGGATTTTGAGTCGCGGGTTTTGGCGGCCGCGATGGGCCGGAAGACGGACCGCTCTTCTGGCTGGCGCTCAGGGCCGGTCATCGGAGCAGCCATTGCGGCCTCGTTTGCCCTTGGTGTGTTTCTCACGGGCGGCTTTGACAGGTCTGAGCCGTCGTCACAGGTATTGGCGGATAACGAGCATTCGCAGCCGGTGACTCTGGCTGAAAGCGGCGCCGCGCAAGACGAACCCCGCGAACAGACCGTGCGGCTGGCGTTTACCGCCGCCTCGGAGCTTGACGACGTCAGCCTCACACTGGAACTGCCGGCCAACGTGGAATTGGCCCGGTTTCCGGGGCATCGTCAGCTTAGCTGGCAGGTCGACCTTAAAGCAGGGGAAAATGTGATTGCTCTGCCATTGCGCATTATTTATCCGGAAGCGGGCGAATTGGTGGCTCATCTGGACGACGGCGCCAGACGTAAGACATTCCGAACCCACATTCCCGGTATCGATAAGCCGGATCAGGAGCCGTCACCGTGAACGTAAAAACCTGGATTGGCCGCAGGCTGGTATGGGCCCTATCCAGTCTGTGTTTGATGGCAATGTCGGCCAACCTGATGGCCCAGAGCCCCGATGATCTGGATGTTACCATGCGCATGGTAATTGACGACGAGGATCTTTCCGGCCGGGTGGTGCAGGAATTGCAGTTGCCGGAACCGGCAATGAATCAAAGCGGCGGTGCTGAGCGCGGTTCGAATGGCCGTGCACGGGCCGAGGAAGCCCGTGAGCAGGGCCGGGCGTTGGGCCGGCAGATCTCCGAGGAGGCTCGCGGCAAACGCGAGGACCTTCCGGCCGGCCGCCGGGTAGACAACACCGACCGGGGTCTGTCGGATACCGAGCCGGATCTGGATTCCGGGCCCGACTCCCGCCCGGAAACCAATCCTCGGCCCGAGGCCGGCCAGGGCCGTTAATCGCCCGGACCCCGAGTGGACTGAGCGAAAACTCCATACCCCTCTGACCGACTAATCCCCTCCGACCATCTGTTTTGTGCCTGCCTGATGCCATCAGGGGCTCCGGAAAATCCGCCCGGCGCGGTTCTTGGCAATTATTCCCATGCTGCTATACTCCTTTACCGTTTTGCCGTTCTCTTCCCGAGAATCGCGAGGAAGATCTGGTAGGAGTTTTGTTTGGCGTGTTTCCGGGCTTCCGCCCTGCTGCTGATTGCATCGTTCTGGACGTTGCCACTTCCCGCTGATGATTCCGCGACCGCAAATACCGCGCCTGATGCACGCGTGCTGATTAATAAAGGCGTTGCAGCTTTCAATGAGGGCGAGCTTGAACGTGCCCGGCTTCTGCTTGAGCGCGCCCGCGCGGCCGGAGTTGACAGTGCTTCCCTGCAATACAACATGGGCGTGCTTTATTACCGTATGGAGCTCTACGACCGCGCCCGCAAGGCCTTTCAGTCGCTGCTTGGCAGTTCTCACCAGGATCTCGCCCTGTATAACCTCGGCCTGGTGGCAAAGGCCGCCGGCCAGAACGCCGTGGCTCAGCGGTATTTTGAACGGGTGGCTGATCAGGCCGGGCAGGACAAGCTTCGAAAATTGGCCAGATTGGCCCTGCAGCAGACCGGTGCCGCTTCAGCCCGGCGCTGGGTAATATTTGCCTCCCTCGGGGGCGGCTATGAAGACAACCTGGCGTTGCTTCCAGAGACCGCGCCTTCGGATATTTCCGACAGTTTCAATGAAGCGCTGCTGGTGGGCAACGGCGCTGTCTGGTCGCCAGCCAGTGACAAGGGGCGGTCCGATTCCCTCGATCTGTCAGGCAGCGTCTACCGGCGCCATTATCATTCTGAAGAGGAATTCAGTAACGACGCCCTGCAACTCGGTGCGGCCTGGGTTTCCCGTGGCGAAGACGACCGGGCTGAGGTTGGATTACAACAGTCTTATTTTCGCATCGGTGGCGATTCCCGGGAATTCCAGACCACGCTGGCAATCAACTATCGGCGGCGACATTGCCGGGGCGATTCGGTCACCGACCGTTGCGGTCTGACGTTCGAGGTTGCCCGGGTCACGGCGTTTGAAACGTTCGAGGGTTATGAAGGCATGCGGTATCGGCTCGGCGGTTTTTACCAACATTACGGGGACACCTGGGAGGCGTCGGCTCGCGTTCGCCTGGAGGACAACGACCGTGACGACATCGCCGAGGGCGGGCAGTTTGTCAGCCTGTCGCCGAGGCGCTACGAGTTTGGCCTCGGGTTCCGTTATACCGGCTGGGCGAATCTGTCTGTCGGTCCTGAGTTGGGCTACCGCTACAGCGATTACGCTGACCCGAACCAACGCCCGGAAGCCGAGGGCAGGGACTCGGGAAGCCGGATTGACCATCGTTATTCCGCGGGCATCAGGGCGATCTACGACCTTTCGGCGGATTGGTCCATCACCGCCGAAGGCACCTATCGGGAAAACGACAGTTCACTGCAACAGTTCGACTACGACAATCAGGTTTACCAACTGAGCCTGGGTTATCTGTTCTAGGCTGCAAACGTCGCCATGACCCTGTCGGCCGCGGCAAGGGTATGCTCTATATCCGCATCGGACAGGACAGCGCAGGCAAAGCCCGCCTCGAAGGCCGAAGGCGCCAGGTAAACGCCCTCTTTGAGCATGCCCTGGAAGAACGCCTTGAAGCGCTCCACGTTACAGCCCATGACCTGATCAAAGCGTGTGACCGCAGATTCCTCCGTGAAGAAAATGCCGAACATGCCACCCAGGCGCTGTGTCACCAGGGGGATGCCGTTTTTAGCCGCAGCGGCCTCCAGGCCCTTGCACAGGTCCGCGGTTTTCTGCCCCAGCCGGTCATGGAATCCGGGCTCAGAGATAGCCTCAAGCGTGGTCAGGCCGGCGGTCATGGCCAGTGGATTGCCCGAAAGCGTGCCCGCCTGATAAACCGGCCCCAGTGGCGAAATCTGTTCCATGATTTTGCGCTTGCCACCAAAAGCACCGACGGGCAGGCCGCCGCCGAGCACTTTGCCCAGGCAGGTCAGGTCTGGCGTGACGCCGTAATGGCCCTGGGCGCCACCGAGGGCGACCCGGAACCCGGACATGACTTCGTCGAAGATCAGCACCGAGCCGTGCTCGTCACAAACGTCCCTCAGGCCTTCCAGGAAGCCTGGCACCGGCGGGATGCAGTTCATGTTGCCGGCGACCGGTTCCACGATGATGGCGGCAATCTCGTCGCCCATCTCCGCGAAGACCTTCTTTACGCTGTCAATGTCGTTGAAGGTGACTGTCAGGGTCTGTGCCGCCAGGCTTGCCGGTATGCCGGGCGAGTTGGGCTCGCCCAGGGTAAGCGCACCCGAGCCGGCCTTGACCAGCAGCGAATCCACGTGGCCGTGGTAGCAGCCCTCGAATTTGACGATCTTGTCCCGGCCCGTATAGCCGCGGGCCAGGCGGATCGCGCTCATGGTGGCTTCGGTGCCGGAATTGACCATGCGCACCAGGTCGATGGAGGGCACAAGCTCGCAGACCTTCTTGGCCATGGCGGTTTCGATGGCTGTGGGCGCGCCGTAGCCAACGCCCAGATCGATCTGGGCGTGAAGGGCGTCAATGATGCGCTGGTCGCCGTGGCCCAGGATCATCGGGCCCCAGGACCCGATGAAATCAATGTAGCGCTTGCCGTCCTCGTCATAGAGGTAGGCGCCCTTGGCGTGCTTGAAGAATAGCGGTGTGCCGCCCACGCCCTTGAATGCACGAACAGGGGAGTTAACGCCTCCCGGAATGTATTTTTGCGCTTGTTCAAACAGGGTTTCGGACTGCGTCATGAATTCTGGCTCCCGCATGGTGCGACTGGCTGGTGGATAAAAAATTAATGTTTCAACTTACGGATTAAAAGGCGGCCGGGCGGTGCTGGTTGATAAGACCGGCCAGGACCCGGGCCTGGTGTTCGGTGTCCGCGGTGCCAAACAGGCCGCCAACAACGGCCAGGCAATCGGCGCCGGCGCGAACTAACAAAGCGCCATTCTCCGCCGTGATGCCGCCAATCGCAACCACGGGCACACCCAGGGCCCGGGCGTCGGTAAGAACCTGCGTGTTTGCCGTCACGGCATCGGGCTTGGTGCCCGAGGCGAAGAAACGGCCAAAGGCGACATAGTCGGCCGAGGCGGCGACCGCTTTTTTGGCAAGGCTGAGATCGCCATGACAGGTGGCGCCAATGATAGCGTCGTCACCCAGCTTGCGCCGGGCTTCGGCCAGGTCGGTATCGTCCTGGCCCAGATGCACACCGGCCGCGCCAACGCGCAACGCCAGGTCGGTGTCGTCATTAATCAGCAGAGGCACGCCAGCGTCCCGGCACAGCGCCTGTAAGCCTTCGGCCTGGTGCAGGCGTTCGGTGCTGGTGCTGCCCTTGTCCCGGTACTGAACAATCACCGCCCCGCCGCGAAGCGCCGCTGCCACTTCGGTAAACAGCCGGTCGCCGGGCAGCAGGTCCGTGTCTGTTACCGCATAAAGCCCGGCCCTAATGCCGTTAGTAAAGTTCACAGCCATTAAGGCACTCCCTTGAAGCTGCGGTCAGGCACCGGCTGGCCTTCTCCGACCTTGAGAGAGCTGGTAATGGCGCCCTGAACAAATTCCTGGGCGCGCTCGATAGCCTCTTCCAGCCTCAAGCCCTCGGCCCGCCCGGCGGCGATGGCGGCCGCCAAGGTACAACCGGTGCCATGGTACTCACCGCCGATACGCTGTATTGGCCATTGGCCGGGCGCCTGGCCCTGGCGATAAAGCGTATTGACGATGTGCTGGCCGGTGCCGTGACCGCCGGTGGCCAGAACACTGTGGCAGCCGCCGGCAAGCAGGGCCTCCGCCGATTGGGGGAGGTCATCGTGCCCGCCCAGCATGGCCAGTTCGATACCGTTCGGGGTAATGACGTCGGCAAGGGCAAACAGCGTCGTGCGCATGCGGTCAATGAGGGCTTCATCGGCCAGGTCGCCTCCACCGGCAGCCTTGATGACCGGGTCGGTGATCAGGGGCACGCTGATTTTATGTTCGTTCAGAAAATGCACCAAAACATCGACGATATCACCGTTGCCCAGCGCGCCGGTCTTGATTGCGTGGATAGGCGCGTCGGCGGCGACACACTCAAGTTGCTCGGCGATGAACTCAGGATCAACGGCTGCGCTGTTATAAACGTTGCGGGTGTCCTGGACGGTCAAGCAGGTCACGATCGGCAGGGGGTGGCAGCCCAGAGCGGTGATGGCCTGAATGTCGGCCTGGATGCCGGCGCCACCGGATGGGTCCAGCCCTGACAGTACCAGTACCTGGGGACGTTGATGCAGTTTGATAGGATTGCCTCCGTTATTGATTGATGAGTGCCGGTACCCTCAGCCTTAAAAGGGTTTGACCGAGGCCAGAATAACCACGGCCACCAAAGCCAGCACCGGCATTTCGTTAAACCACCGATAAAAAACGTGGCTGCGCCGGTTCTGATCGGTCTTGAAGACCTTGACCAGGTGGCCACAATAAAAATGATAGACCACCAGCGTTGCCACCAATACCAGTTTTGCCTGCAGCCAGCCCTGGCTCAGATAGCCGGCCGGGTTGAAACTGATAAGCCAGAAGCCGAACACGAGCGTTGCCACCATGGACGGCGTTGTAATGCCCCGGTAAAGCTTGCGCTCCATGATCTTGAAACGCTCGCGGCCGGGCTGATCCGGGCAGGCGGCGTGGTATACGAAGAGCCTTGGCAGATAGAACAAACCTGCGAACCAACACACCATGGCAATGATGTGAAAGGCTTTTACCCAGAGCATAATATTTCCTTTTAACCGCGGTTGTGAACGTGTTGCCAAGGCTTACGTTGCTTACTTGCCCTTGTATCTATAATAGCTTTCGATGTCGGATTTAAGCACCACGCCGTAGATCCGCTGTATCATCGGCGCCGCCGGGCGTTGTACATAAAGCGCCTGGGCCTGGCTTTTTTCGAAGGCTTGCAGCGCTTCCTCCAGGGTGGCCTGGTATTGCACGGGGGCGATATCCTTCCGGTTGGCGGGAATCTGCATCAAGTCGATGGATGGGTCTTCAGTTTTTTCTTCTTTCTCGTCTTTATTTTTTTTCTCTGCGTCGGTTTTTTCTGTCTTCTCTGCCTTTCTGATCTTCCTGGTCTTTTTTACCTTGTCCTTATTTTCCGTGTCTTCCGTTTTTTCGGCCAGGGCGCGCTCCTCCGGCGGCGTTTCAAGGTAACGCACCAGGTCCACTGCCGGCATGAGGGCCGTTGGCCCCTTCCGACCTTCTATAATAAGCCATTTGGGTTCCGACTTAAGCATGTTCCGCGCTTGCTCCGGTGTTACTGTCCGCTGGGATCTGAGTATGCTCCGGTCCATGATGGCGCCTACGGACACTCGCCTCAGCGCCTGGATAATAGGTGAATTCTGATAGCTCATGCCCTGGTTTTTGAGCATTGTGAGAAAGATGGATTTTTGTCCGAACACCTCACTGGCAATCAGGCTGGAGCTGACAATGATCAGCATGCCGGGCAAAATAATATTGGTATTACGCGTCAACTCCAGCAGTGCCATAAGGGCGGCCAGGGGCGCCTGCAGAACGGCGCCCATCATCGCGCCCATGCCCAGCATGGCGTAAAAGCCGCTGGACGACGCCATCTCCGGCACCACGGCCGCCCCGATCAGCCCCATGGCGCCGCCCAAGGTTGCGCCGATGAACAGGGTCGGGCCAATGACGCCGTTGGGCATGCCCAATCCTATGGTAACGGCGGTAATCACGAGTTTTGCCAGGGCGGCGCCCAGCAAGAGCCAGAACGGCAGTTCATTGCTGATGGTCTGATTAACCGTATCATAGCCGATACCCATCACTTCCGGAATCAGGAGCGCAAACGGCACCATTAAAGCCCCGGCGAGGCTCAGTCGTAGCAGAACGGGTTGTTGGTAAAAGCGTGCGCTGAACGTCATCAGCCGGATCATGGCAGCGGCTGCGATGCCAATCACCACTGAGACCGCAATGATCCAGGGGATCTCCATGAACGAGTTCATGGTCAACGAGGGCACGCTGAATGCCGGTGCGGTGCCATAAATCGCCTGAGTGACCACCGCCGAGCTGACTGCGGCCAGTATGATAGGTGTGAAGCCGGCAATGGTGTATTCCATCATGACCACTTCCATGGCAAAAATGACGCCGGCGATAGGCGTATTGAAGGACGCTGAAATTGCAGCGGCGCAACCACAGGCAACCAGGGTGCGGATGCTGTTGTTGGGCAGCTTCATCCATTGGCCCATGAGACTCGAAACAGAAGCGCCCAGATGTACGGCCGGGCCCTCCCGGCCCGCTGACTGCCCTGTCACAATCGTGGCAACACCCACAATGAATTGCACGATGGCGCCGCGCAGGCTGAGATAGCCTTGGTGGTAGTTCAGGCGTTCCATGACGTGGACAACACCGACTTTTCGGTTGGGGGCGCGAAGCCGGTGGAACAGTAACCCCAGGCCAACAGCACCCAGGAAGGGCAGGAGTCCCCGGGTAAGCAGGTCAAGGTCTTCGAAGGATTCGGAACCGCTGCCCGGCAGGAAATACTCCAGAGGAACTTCGATCGCGAGGCGAAACAGCATGATCACGATGGCGGTGACCAGCCCGGAAAGCAGTCCCAATAGCGCCAGCTGCGGCAGTGCATCCACATCGGATAAGCGCCGGCGAAAGGGTAAAATCCACTGTTCGGTTACCTTGGTTTTAATATTGCGCATTGCGCTGCCGGTTCCCTGCCTGGGTTATTAATAGAGTCAAGGTAGTGTAACGACCGTGATTCCGCTCGCAATCTGTCATCCTACTATCATGATAGACTAGACTCCTAAATGAACACCTTGCGGGCGGCCTCGACTGCTGATGCTGTCTGTGACATTTGTTTGATAGGAGTTTCGAGTGATCAAAGTAGGCATTGTTGGCGGTACCGGCTATACCGGTGTGGAGTTACTTCGTATTCTGGCCGCGCATCCTGAGGTGGACGTTCGGCAGATCACCTCCCGTTCGGAAGCGGGTATGGCGGTGGCCGACATGTACCCGAATCTGCGCGGGCATTACGATCTTCGATTCAGTGAGCCCGATGTAAACACCCTGGCGGCCTGTGATCTGGTCTTTTTCGCTACGCCCCATGGAGTGGCCATGCGGATGGCGCCTGAGTTGATGGCGCGGGGCGTTCGCGTGGTGGATCTGTCTGCTGATTTCCGACTCAAGGATCTTGAGGTCTGGGCCTCCTGGTATGGCATGGCCCATGAGAGCCCCGATTGGGCAGCGAAAGCGGTTTACGGTCTGCCGGAGGTGGCACGCAAGGACATTCGCGAGGCGCAACTGGTGGCCAATCCCGGGTGTTATCCGACGGCGGTTCACCTTGGCTTTTTACCTTTGCTTGAATCCGGTCTGATAGATCCCTCCCGCCTGATCGCCGATGGTAAATCCGGTGCCAGCGGCGCTGGCAGGCAGGCTAAAGTTGGTACCCTTCACGGTGAGGTGGGTGAGAGTTTCAAGGCTTACGGCGCTTCCGGCCACAGGCATCTGCCGGAAATCAGGCAAGGCCTGGTCAATGCAGCGGCGGGCCAAGATGTGGGAGTCACCTTTGTGCCTCATCTGGTGCCAATGATTCGCGGTATTGAGGCAACGCTCTATTCTGAATTACGCGATCCAGCTGACTTTGAGCGCCTCCAGGGTCTTTATGAAACGCGCTTCAAAGACGAGCCCTTCGTTGATGTCATGCCGTTCGGAAGCCATCCCGAGACCCGCAGTGTGCGAGGCGCCAATACTTGCCGAATGGCTCTGCACCGCCAGGGTGACAGCAACACAGTGATCGTCTCCTCAGTCATCGATAATCTGGTGAAAGGTGCGGCGGGTCAGGCTGTGCAAAATATGAACATCATGTTCGGCTTCGATGAAGTGCTTGCGATTAATTTGCCGGCAATGCTGCCATAGGACGACGCTGTGACGGATAGTGAGAGGCATGATGAGTATCTTGTTGTCCGGCGCCGCCCGTGGCGTCGGGTATGCCGGACTCTGATTCTGCTCGCTTTCTCAATAACCGCCGCTGTCGGAGGTTATATGACGGGCAAAGCGGAAGATGGATTTCGTTTCGCCTCTGTGGTGGAAGTGACCGAAGAGCTCAAGCAGGAATGGCGTGCCAGGCGCCAGCCCGACGATGATTTCCAGCAACAACTAACGAATCTTGAACGGGGCCAAAGCATTGATCAGCAGGCACTGAGACAGGCCCGGCAAGCCATTGCCGAACTGGAAAGCGAAATCGCCAGCCTCCAGGCGGATTTAATATTTTACCGCAACATCATGGCACCATCGCAAAGCACCAAAGGCCTGCAGGTGAGCAGTTTGGTGGTGCAACCGCAGCGGGTGGGCGAAACCTATGATTTCAAGCTGGTGCTCATCCAAATGGGTGGCAACGACACCTATATCTCCGGCTTGGCGTCGGTGAACGTGATTGGTTTCCAGGACGAAGAAAAACAGGCCATTCCGTTGCGCGACCTGTCTGGAAACATTGACAACCTGGGGGTGAAATTCCGCTTTCGTTATTTTCAGGATGTGGAAGGGGAACTTAGGCTGCCGGAGGGTTTCAAACCCCTGGAGATTCAGGTGATCGCAGAAGCTGAAGGTGCGAAATCGGTGAAGGTCGAGCGCATTTTTGACTGGGAAACACTCACGGAGAAGTAATTATGTTTGGCAGTAAGCAAAAAAAACCGCGTCGGCCCGTTGGGCATTTCGACACCCTGGTTTCGCGCAAGACATCGGTGTGCGGTGACGTGACCTTTTCCGGCGGACTCCATGTCGATGGCCGGATTCAGGGCCGAGTAATGGCGGAAGAGGGCAGTGAAGCAGTGGTGCGCGTGTCCGAGGTGGGGGAAGTTGAAGGCGACATCCAGGCGCCCCACGTCATTATTAACGGTACGGTGAGGGGTGACGTGTACGCCGGCGCCCATCTCGAACTGGCGGCCAAGGCCTCTATTCATGGCAACGTTTATTACACGTTGCTTGAAATTGCCATGGGGGCCCAGGTCAATGGCAATCTTATACACCAGAATGAGCCCGTGAGCCTGCTGCAGCAGCAAAAAGCCGGGTCCTTGCCTCGTGCAGAAGCCAGTGCCGGTGAGTCAGATGTGCCTGATTCGGACGCGGCTTTGAAAGGGTTGCCGGAATAGTTGATTGTTTTGGTCAGGAATACGATAATCGTGGTTAACATCGCATGATAAGTACCGGAGGCAAACTTGAGTCTTGTGCAGGAACAAATGCCAACCCCGCTGTTTTTCAGCGATCGCGCGGTATCAAAAGTACGTGAGTTGATAGAGGAAGAGGACAATGTTGCCCTTAAGTTAAGGGTCTTTGTGACCGGCGGCGGATGTTCCGGTTTTCAATACGGTTTTTCATTCGATGACAATCAGGATGAAGACGATACCGCCATCGAGAAGGGAGGTGCTATCCTTCTGGTCGATCCCATGAGTTATCAGTACCTCGTGGGCGCGACGATTGAGTATCAGGAAGGGCTTCAGGGCTCGCAGTTTGTCGTCCAGAATCCCAATGCCAGTTCAACCTGTGGCTGTGGTTCTTCTTTCAGCATTTGATAACGGGCTTTATGTCTGAGCTTGGCGGTTGCGCTCTTCAAGGCTGATAGAGTGCGCCGAGTATCCGCTTACCGCGGGCGCCGGTTACCTTGGGCAGATTCCCGGAACTGGCTTCCACTGTTTGTTTTGCCAGCCATGCAAAGGCCGCCGCTTCAACCCACTGTGGGTCCAGGCCGAGGGCTTGTGTCGACTCGATATCATACTGGGGACAGGCAGCGGCCAGGGTGTCCATGAGCGCCAGGTTGTTCACTCCGCCCCCACAAATGTAGAGCTTTCCTTCGGACGCGGTCGGTAGCTGTTGGGCAATGGTCTGGGCGCTAAGTTCCAGCAGGGTCCGCTGCACGTCGACCGCGCTAGTCCCGGGATGGCGGGCCAGCATGGTTCGGATCCAGCTAAGGTTGAACTTTTCCTTGCCTGTGCTTTTCGGGACTGGCGCGGTGAAATATCCATCGGTCAGCATATCCGCAAGCAGGGCCTCGTCGACCTGACCCTTGCTCGCCCAGCGGCCTTCTTCGTCGAAATGTCGACCTGTCTGATCGTGACACCAGGCGTCCATGAGTGCATTGCCAGGGCCGGTATCAAAGCCCGATGCCTGCTCAGGATCCTTGTGAGGCAGCCAAGTAATATTGGCGATGCCGCCAATGTTGATGATGCAGCGATCCTCAGTCAGGCTGCCGAAAAAAGCCCGGTGAAAAGCCGGCACCAGCGGGGCACCTTCGCCCCCTGCCGCCATATCGCGCCTTCGGAAGTCGGCAATCGTGGTAATGCCGGTTCGTTCCGCAATCATGTTGGGATCGCCCAGTTGCATGGAGAACCGTGAAATCCCCTTGGGCTGGTGCCGAACCGTCTGGCCGTGGCTGCCGATAGCAACGATGTCTGTTAATGGTATTCCGCTTGACTCGATAACCTGACTGGCCGCTTCACCAAAGAGATGGCCCAGCTGATGATCGACTTCGCCTATTTCGTCAGGCGTGCCCTGGTTCTGGCTCAGGCGTTCCAGTCGGGCACGAAGGTCGGGAGGATAAGGCAAAGTACGGAGTGCGTGCAGGGTAAGGGCACCCTGCACGAAAGAGACTAATGCGGCATCAATACCATCCATGCTGGTCCCGGACATCAGGCCTACATAGGTTTTAATGTGCGTTGTCATGTCAGTCGCCACCGCGGGCAAGAGTGATCCGGCGCGTATCCTGGTAGGTAGTGAGCTGAGCCAGCATCGTTTCGGTTGCGGACTTGAAGTGTGCGAGCTGAGCTTTGGGAACCGGCGCCGCGTCCGGCAGTTTGACTGTGGCAGGGTTGCGGTGACTTCCGTTAACACGGAATTCGTAGTGCAGATGAGGGCCGGTTGCAAGACCGGTGGCGCCGATGTAGCCGATAACCTGACCTTGCTTGACGTATCGCCCCGTGTGGGCATTTTTGGCCAACTTGCTCATATGGGCATAAAGAGTGGTGATGTTGTTGCCGTGCTGGAGTACAACCGTATTCCCATAACCGCCTTTGCGACCGGCGTGGATAACCTTGCCGTCTCCGGCGGCCTTGATCGGCGTACCGGTTTGGGCGGCATAGTCGGTGCCCTTGTGCGCACGAATCGTGTTCAGGACCGGGTGGCGCCGCTTCAGATTGAAACTTGACGAAATTCGGGCGAAATCGACCGGAGTTCGCAAGAAAGCCTTGCGCATGCTTCGTCCGTCCGGTGAGTAATAATCGCTTTTGCCCTCCTGGTTTGTGTAGAGAACAGCGGTCAGGGCCTTTCCCCGGTTGTGAAAACTGGCAGACAGAATGCGGCCATTATCAATCTTTTCGCCATCCAAAAAGAGCTCCTCGTACACGACACTGAAATAATCGCCTTTGCGGATATCCAGCGCAAAATCGATATCCCAGCCAAATATGCCGGCAAGTTCCATTGTCATTTTATCGGTCATTCCGGCTTGTTGCGCGGCCCAGAATAAGGAGCTATTGATTTCCGCCTGGGCAAATTTTGTTCGGATCTCGGGTTCGCGTAGGACTTTCTTGCCGACGAAACTGTTTTCGCGGCGTTCTATCTCAAGGGATTCCCGAAGGGATCTTTGCAGTTCAATGGCCGCCAGGTCCCCGTTTTGGTCGGTGGCAAACGAGATGGTCTCTCCAGCGTAAAGCCGCTCAAGATTTTTTGCGTCGCCATCACCGTTAACAATCGAAAGCATCAGCCCTGCCGAAAACCCTGCTTTTTTGAAGAGCGTCGACAGGCTGTCGCCATTCCGCACAGGGAATTCCGCCCAGCTGAGCTCGGGCTCAGCTGCTTCGGTTTTTCCAGGAGGTGTCGCCAGGTCTGCTTTGGGTTGTGCCGCGGTTTTGGCAGTGGGCGAGGCTGCCTCATTTGGGCCGGCGTTATCTGTGACCATTGCAATCTGCGATGCGGCGGGCTCCGAGGACGATTCTGCCTGCTGCCTGCCTTTCGCCTCGGCCAGCTTTACCGGCGTACTGTCTTCGCGAGGTGTCGAAATGGCCTGGCTGGTTTCACCGGATTCCAGATCCAGAGCTATTGACAGCCGTTTGGCTTCAACATTTCCGCTTGAGCTGAAGATAGCGGTCGCTGTAACGGCTGCGCCGGTAAAAAATAGCGCGGCCAGGTGTTTTTTTGGAAAGGTCTTGAACACGTAGTTAACCTATTTTTGTCTGTTAATTCTGTAGGTTGGAAAATACCAAAATTGAACGGTCAGTATAGATCAAGCTCAACCTTATAAAAAGTGTGCTTTGGTTGTTCTGTATAAATATTGTTCATGTTGTCGAGCGCTTAATTCTTGCCCTGAGATTTTCTTCCCATGCTTGGTATACTTCAGGCGTTTCCGGGCGAGCAATAGAGTTTTATACTCTAGCAAGGTTTCGAGTAACGCTCTGAATCATTTTGTTGAGCCCGGTAAGCGCTGTTATCTGTATTAATGCAACCAGGGAATTTGTGTTCATGCCATCAATCGAAGAAGCCCTCGCTGTTATCAAGCGTGGTGTGGATGAAGTGCTTCCAGAAGAAGAGCTGATCGAAAAACTCAAGCTTGGCCGCCCGCTCCGCATCAAGGCAGGCTTTGACCCTACAGCACCGGATCTTCATTTGGGTCACACGGTCTTGATCAATAAGTTGCGCCAGTTTCAGGATCTGGGCCACGAAGTGATGTTCCTGATTGGCGATTTCACCGGCAAGATTGGTGATCCAACGGGTAAAAGTGCCACCCGTCCGCCTCTGACGGACGAGCAGGTGGCTGCGAACGCACAGACGTATAAAGACCAAGTGTTCAAAATCCTGGATCCCGCCAAAACCCGGGTGATGTTCAATTCCGACTGGATGGGCAGGATGACCGCCTCCGATATGATCCGCCTGTCTGGTCAATTCACGGTTGCACGCATGCTCGAGCGTGATGACTTCAGCAAGCGCTACAACGCAGAGCAGCCCATCGCCATTCATGAATTTCTCTACCCCCTGGTCCAGGGTTACGATTCAGTGGCCATGGAAGCCGATGTGGAGTTGGGTGGTACGGACCAGAAATTTAATCTGTTAATGGGGCGGATACTTCAGAAGCATTATGGTCAGGCCCCGCAGGCTATCCTTACTATGCCGCTTCTCGAAGGCCTGGATGGCGTTCAGAAGATGTCCAAATCCCTGGGTAACTATGTTGGAGTGAGCGATTCTCCCGGTGAGATGTACACCAAGCTCCTATCCATGCCGGATACATTGTTGTGGCGGTATTTTGAGTTGCTCAGTTTTCGCCCCTTGGCGGACATAGCGCAATATAGAAAGGCCGTAGAGGAAGGTGCCAATCCCCAGGAATATAAAAAACTGCTGGCGGAAGAAATTATCGCTCGCTTTCATAGCGCCGAAGCAGCAACGTCTGCCCACAAATCGGCAGGCAATCGGGTTGCGCTGGGCGAAATTCCTGACAATGTGCCTACGGTGGAGGTTTCAGTGGAAGGGCAGGATCGGCTGCCGATTGCGTCCGTCCTTCGTTTGGCGAGTCTGGTAAAGAACGGCGCGGCGGCGAGAGATGTGCTGGGACGGGGTGCAGTCTACATAAATGGCGACCAAGCCGCGCCGGACACCATGTTTGTGGTCGGTGATGATTGCGTGATTCAGGCCGGAAAAAAGAAAATTGCCCGTGTTTTGATCAAGGAATGACCGGTTTTAAATGATTTATGGTTTTTCTATAAAACCTCATTGACAGATCGGCCTGTGCCTGTAGAATGCGCACTCTCTTGAAGGCAACGAGCCGAAAGGCCGGCGCTGAGGGAGAGTTAAGAAGTTGATTTGGTTGATTATTCAAACCGCCAAATTAGCCATTGACAGACACGGGGTTCGCTG
>JAGXLV010000065.1 GCA_018334495.1 Oleiphilaceae bacterium | reverse complement strand
TAGGCTTGTCGATCCTGGCTTTTGCCGACTTTTTCCAGCAACAGGCTCCAGGGATCTTTCCGTCTCTCGGAACCGGCTGCCGTTTTATCCAGTGGGGGCACCGGATGCTCCTTGGTTATGGCTTTAGCAGAGTTATCTTGGATCATTTTAATTACTCTCGCCGCTTTTGTCAGGCCTGATGTTGGTCCGGTTCGCAATTTAACCAGAGATTACTGACATATACGGCGGCTGGACCAAAGCGGATCACGGTAATTCAGTATTTTGCCCGAGCTGTTATTCGCCCAGGTAAGTGTAGGCGTGGAGTCCTTGCTCCAGGTCGCGGAGCAAGCTGCTTTGTTCTTTTGCAGTTAACCCGCTGTTCTGGAACTTGGCCCGATAAGCCCTGAGCAGCGCGTCCGGCTCGAAGTTAACGTAGCGTAAAACCTTGGCTACGGTATCGCCGGCAATGAGGTCACTGACGGTGAATCCGCCGTGATCGTCACGCTGAACGTCTACAGAGTGGGTGTCGCCAAACAGATTGTGCATGTCCCCGAGGATTTCCTGGTAGGCGCCGGTCATAAAAAAGCCCACCAAATCCGGATTCTCCGGGTCCTCCTCCGGCAGGGCGAGGGTGGTTTCCGTGCCCTGACCGTCGACATAGCGATCAATCCGACCGTCGGAGTCGCAGGTGATGTCCTGCACCACAGCGCGACGGTTAAGGGGGCGATTCAGACCGGAGATAGGCATGACCGGGAAGATCTGATCGATGCCCCAGACATCCGGAAGTGATTGGAAAAGTGAAAAATTAACAAACAGCTTCTCGGCTAATTTTTCATTCAACTCGTCAATGACTTCGCGATGCGCCCGGTTACTGGTGCTTAGCCGGTTTTGCAGCAAACGGCAGCAGGCCGTGTAGAGGCTTTCCGCCTGGGCGCGCTGGGTCAGTGTCAGCAGACCGTGGGCAAACTGGGCATGAACGTCGGTCATGGCGTGCAGTACGTCGTGATAAATCTCGACCTGAGAGCGATTTGAGCTATTGTCCACCAGGCTTTGGTGGTCTCGCCAGAGGTCGTGTAATAAAGCGGGCGCGTCCGATTTCGGCGCCTCAGGTACCCGCATCGCCGGCGATTCCCGGTCAGTGACGTTGGTGACCAATACCGAATGGTGAGCGGTCAAGGCGCGCCCGGACTCGCTGATCAAATTAGGGTGGGGGGCTCCGACCCGATCACACTCCGCCTGCAGCGTATGGACGACGTTGTAGGCGTATTCGTGAACGCTGTAATTCATGGAGCAACTGCTGCGTGAACGAGTGCCTTCATAATCCACGCCCAGGCCGCCGCCAATATCGACAGTGTTAATGGGCGCTCCCAGCTCCCGGAGCTCGCTGTAAAAGCGCGCGCATTCACGCAGTCCGGTCTGGATATCCCGAATATTGGCGACCTGGGAGCCCAGATGGAAATGCAATAACTGTAGCGAGGGCAGGGCGTTATCCTGCTTCAAGCGATCCAGTACATCCAGAATCTGGCTGGCCGAGAGCCCGAACTTCGATTTTTCGCCCCCGGTATTTTGCCACTTGCCCTTGCCGATGGTGGCCAGTCGGGCGCGCACACCGATCAGTGGCTTAACTCCCAGTTTTTTGGCTTCCTGCAGAATAAGCGGCAGTTCCGACGGCTTTTCCACCACGATGAAAACCTGATGACCCAGCCGTTGGCCGATCAAAGCCAGGCGAATGAATTCGCGGTCTTTATAGCCGTTGCACACGATGACAGAGGCTTCGTCGGCCAGCGCCAGAATGGCCATCAACTCAGGTTTGCTGCCGGCTTCAAGTCCGATCTGTCCGGCACTGGCGGCCGGCTCGGCACGGATCAGCTCTTCCACAACGCGGCGCTGCTGGTTCACCTTGATCGGGTAGACTGCCGTGTAACGACCCTGGTAGTTGTGCTCGGTCGCCACGGTGTTGAAGGCGTTGCACAGATTGTTGACCCGGTCATGCAGGATATCCGTGAACCGAATGAGGACCGGCAGCGGGGTGCCGTTGGCGACCAGTGAGCGGGCAAGTTCCGGCAAGTTGATGTCGGTGCCGGTGTGTCCCCGGTCAGGGCGGATCAGGACGTCGCCGGAGGTGTTGACATCGATGTAGCCTTCGCTCCAATGCGCTATGTTGTATACCGTCTGGGCGTTGGCGCCGGGAAACTCCGTCATGGGCTGGTTCCTGTCCTGAAAACGTCGCCGACGGGGATGCCGGCATAAGCCCGGCTATTGTATGGGGTCTGGAGGCCGGCTAAAAGTGGGTAGGCGAAAGCATCATGGTATTCCTTGGTCGGAGCGCTTTAGCTCAGGCCTGTAGCCGCCTACAATGACGATCAACGATTTTACGGCTTTTACAGGGTGGGAGACACGAATGACAGAATTGAACGATGGCTGGTTCACCGAGGTATTCCAGGATCAGGGCACAGCGTTTTCCCTGAAGGTCAAGCGCAAGCTGCATCAGGAACAGAGCGAATTCCAGACCCTGGAAATCTATGAGACCGAGACTTTCGGCAATCTGATGGTGCTGGACGGTTGCGTTATGTTCACGGCCCGTGACAATTTTCTTTACCACGAGATGATGACCCACCCGGCAATATTTACCCATAAAGACCCCAAAAAAGTCGTGATTATCGGCGGCGGCGATTGCGGCACGCTCAAAGAAGTGCTCCGCCA
Source organism: Oleiphilaceae bacterium (assembly GCA_018334495.1). Taxonomy (GTDB): domain Bacteria; phylum Pseudomonadota; class Gammaproteobacteria; order Pseudomonadales; family Oleiphilaceae; genus Marinobacter. The sequence continues at coordinate 13,499 of JAGXLV010000065.1, read as the reverse complement.
TCCGGATATTGAAGAAGTCTGGCAAGTTGAAATTGATGAGCGGGTGACGCGATTGTCGGAGGCGTATTTTCCTGAGCTGTGCGAATCCAATCAGGACCCTCGCGCCAACTTTTTTTTCGGTGACGGCATTCAGTGGATGCGGGATGTTGAGCCGGACAGTGTCGATATCATCATCGTTGACAGCACGGATCCGGTCGGACCGGCGGAAGGTTTGTTCGCGGTGGATTTCTACCGGGATTGTTTGATGGCCCTGAGAGGCGGCGGTGTTCTGGTCCAGCAGAGTGAATCGCCATTGCTGCATACGGAAACCATCATTCGTGAGGCTCACAACGACATGAAAAAGGCCGGCTTCGACCATATCCATACCCTGCCGTTTCCCCAGCCTGTTTACCCCACGGGATGGTGGAGCTGCACCATGGCCGGCAAGGCCAAGCCGCTGAAGTATTTCCGGGAGGAAGACGCCGCCGAGCGGCCATTCGCGACGCGGTATTATAATGCCGCTATTCATCATGCGGCACTGGCCCAGCCCCAGTTCATGATTGATGCACTTGAGGATGAGCCGCCGTTGATCAGGCCGGCGTAGAAAACCGGATATACGGGCATAAAAAAGGGGCGCCTTGCGGGCGCCCCTTTTGTTTCAGTGCCGGCTCGTTTTATTTGGAGCTGACAAACTCGGGGTAGGCTTCCATGCCGCACTCGGACAGGTCGACCCCCTCATATTCTTCCTCTTCGCTCACTCTGATGCCAACAACGGCTTTCAGAATGCCCCAGACGATCAGGCTGGCGCCGAAGACCCAGATGAAGATGGTCAGCGCCCCGGCGATCTGGCCGCCAAAGCTCGCGCCACTGTTGGTAAGTGGTACCAGCATCAGGCCAAGAAGACCGGCTACGCCGTGAACCGAGATGGCACCGACCGGATCGTCGATGCGCATCTTGTCCAGAGCCACGATGCTGAAGACCACCAGGACGCCGCCAAGAGCACCGAAGATGGTTGCCGTCAGGGCAGTGGGTGTGGACGGTTCCGCAGTAATAGTGACCAGGCCGGCCAGGCAGCCGTTCAGCAGCATGGTCAGGTCGGCCTTGCCGAACAGCAGGCGAGCCGTGATCAGCGCGGCAATACCGCCACCGGCTGCAGCGGCGTTAGTGTTCAGGAAGACCATGGCAACCGAGTGGGCGCTGGCAATATCGCCCAGCTTCAGCACTGAGCCACCATTAAAGCCGAACCAGCCCATCCACAGGATAAACGTGCCCAGTGTGGCGAGAGGCAGGTTGGCGCCCGGGAAGGCACGAATCTCGCCCTTGGGGCCGTATTTGCCTTTGCGTGCGCCCAGCAGGATGACGCCCGCCAGAGCGGCCGAAGCGCCGGCCATGTGAACGATGCCGGAGCCGGCAAAGTCACTGAAGCCCAGGTCGCCCAGTGAGAAGATGCCGAAGACAGAAGCACCGCCCCAGGTCCAGGCGCCTTCCATTGGGTAGATAAAGCCGGTCATGACAACCGCGAAAACCAGGAAGGCCCAGAGTTTCATGCGCTCAGCCACAGCACCGGAGACGATGGACATGGCAGTTGCCACGAAGACCACCTGGAAGAAGAAGTCGGAAGCGCCCGAGTAGATGGAGCCGCCTTCAAAGCCGCCGTCACGGCCAGCGTAGTCATTGAGCACACTGGCGGTGTCAACGCTGCCCATGCCGGACAGAAATAATGCGCCGTCATACATGATGGCGTAGCCGCACACCAGATACATGGTGCAGGAGACCGCGAACAGGGAAACGTTCTTGGTCAGGATTTCGGTGGTGTTCTTGGCGCGGACAAGGCCGGCTTCCAGCATCGCGAAGCCCGCTGCCATCCACATAACTAATGCGCCGCATACGAGAAAATAAAACGTATCCATTGCGTACTGCAACTGAAAGATATTGCTTTCCATGTGAAGCCCTCCGCACGAGGCTTAATCAAGGTTACTGAGTTTTTTTGCGTTGGCTGTATTCGGTTCAGGGAGCTATCAGATAGCCTCTTCGCCGGTTTCGCCGGTACGAATCCGGACAGCCTGTTCAAGCTCTGTTACGAAGATCTTGCCGTCACCAATTTTTCCGGTGTTGGCCGCCTTGGTAATGGACTCGATAACCTGGTCCAGCAGGTTGCCGCCAATGGCTACTTCAATCTTCACTTTCGGCAGGAAGTCGACGACATACTCTGCGCCGCGATAGAGCTCGGTGTGGCCTTTTTGCCGTCCGAAGCCTTTGACTTCGGTTACGGTTACGCCTTGAACGCCAATTTCGGATAATGCCTCGCGGACATCGTCCAATTTGAACGGCTTGATGATCGCTGTCACAAGTTTCATTGTCTTCTCCTTGGTATAGCCGTCCCGATACATGGGATTCTTCAATGCCGGTATCGGATTCGGGATGCTGCCACCTCGCACACAGTGTGTGCGGATTGCGTACGAGGCTTGAAGCATGGTGTGTGCCAACGCAAAAAATAGTTTCTAAAACAGCTGCATAGCAGTTCAGGTGTCCAAAATGGGTCGTTCTTACGCCCTATTATGGGGCGCTTGCCCATGTGGCGTCCCAATCTGGTGCAAGGTGCCAGAGGTTGACGCCATTGTCTGACTGGCAACTGAGCCACCAGTATGGCAGGAGCGCGGGTGTGTTACACTCCGCAATCAAGTCGAGGCTGCAGTATGGTCTGTCAGCAACGGGAATTTCCGCGTATGCACGGCCACAAGCGGAAGTTGGAAAATCAGTGACGAGTGTTCGAGGCGAGGTGAATAGTGAAAGGACCCCAGGATTTCTTCAACCAGTTACAGGGCCAGTTCGGTCAGTTCGTGCCCGACATGGCCCGCGCCGCTAAAGACGATTTCGAAAATCACGCACGGGCCACGGTGATGTCCGTTCTGGCGCGCCTGGACCTGGTCACCCGTGATGAATTTGACGCCCAGCAGGCCGTACTCCTGCGTACGCGGGAAAAAGTCGAGGCTCTTGAAGCACAGGTCACCGAACTTGAGAAAAAGCTCGGCTGATTTGACGGTTTTACCGGCGGTCGCAGGAAGCGCGCCGGGCATCGGGTTTTTGCCAATACACGATTTTGACATCCAGGGAAGGTTTCATGCTTGCTACGATTCATACTCGCGCCCGACTGGGCGTATCCGCGCCGCCGGTGATGGTTGAAGTTCACCTTTCCAATGGCCTGCCGGCGTTGTCCATCGTGGGATTGCCGGAAACCGGCGTCAAGGAAAGCAAAGACCGGGTCCGCAGCGCCCTGCTGAATGCCGGTTTCGAGTTTCCCGCCAAACGCATCACCATCAATCTGGCGCCCGCCGATCTCCCCAAAGAAGGCGGTCGCTTTGATCTGCCCATCGCACTGGGTATTTTGGCCGCCTCCGGGCAACTGCCGCCAGAGGGCCTGGACACCATCGAATGCCTCGGTGAATTGTCACTGGACGGCGCCGTCCGGTCGGTCTTCGGAGTGTTGCCCGCCGTCATGGCCGCCAGGGCCCAGGGGCGCACCATTCTTGTCCCTCAGGCCAATGCCGAGGAGGCGTCCCTGGCCGCGGGCGATGACGTCATTGCCGTGAATCATCTGCTGACTGTCTGCGCCCACCTGACGGGCTCGGAACGACTGGCGCCCCTGCAGCCCTTCGAGTTGCCGGATACCAGCCCTGAAGCGCCGGACATGGCGGATGTCAAAGGCCAGCATGTGCCCAAACGGGCGTTGGAAATTGCCGCCGCTGGCGGGCATAACCTGTTGCTGTTCGGGCCGCCTGGCACCGGCAAGAGCATGTTGGCGAGCCGGTTGCCCGGCATCCTGCCACCCTTGACCGACGGCCATGCCCTGGAGGTGGCCAGTGTGCATTCGGTCGCCGGGCTCGCGATACAGCCCGGTCAATGGCGTCGGCCGCCTTTTCGCGCACCTCACCACACGGCCTCATCCGTGGCCCTGGTCGGCGGCGGCAGTGCGCCACGGCCTGGCGAGATTTCATTGGCCCATCGCGGTGTCTTATTTCTCGATGAATTGCCCGAGTTCGACCGAAAAGTGCTGGAAGTCTTGCGCGAGCCCATGGAGTCCGGCGAGATCGTGATCTCCCGTGCGGCCCGACAACTGACTTTTCCTGCCCGATTTCAGGTCATCGCCGCCATGAACCCTTGCCCCTGCGGTTACCGGGGCCACCCGAGCATTGACTGCCAGTGCACGCCGCAGCAGGTGGCCCGTTATCAGGCCAAGTTGTCCGGACCCTTGCTGGACCGTTTCGACTTGCATGTGGAAGTGCCGGTGCAGGCCGGGTCGCTGCTGCTGAATACTGCGCCGGAAAAAGTCGATAGCCGTCAGATCAGAGAGCGTGTGGAACTGGCAAGGGCCCGGCAGTTGGCCCGTGGCTGTATCAATGCACAACTTTCGGGCAAGGCCTTGCAGCAGCATTGTCAGCCGCCGGAGGAGGGCGAAGCCATCCTGTCGCGGGCTATGGAAAAGCTCGGTTTGTCGGCTCGTGCTTTGCACAGGATTCTCCGTGTGGCCCGGACCCTGGCGGACCTGGCCGGAGATGAGGCGATTGGTAAGGCCCATCTGGTTGAGGCGCTGGGCTATCGCAAGCTGGATCAGAGCCGAAATCAGCCCTCCATGGTTTCCTGATGTTGATTGAGCGCGCAAGTTTCCTATGCTTTGGTAAACTAGGGCGATTCGTTACATTGGCAAATTACCAGCAAAATCGGTGACCGGGTGTTGCCGTGAGGAAACTGAATGACAAAGCAGGATGACCAGACCGGGCCAGAGCCCGTCACTACCCGCCGCGGTGTGCGCAGCTTCGTGTTGCGCCAGGGCCGCATGACCGCGGGTCAGAAGAAGGCCTATGAGCGCAGTTGGCCCAAATACGGTTTGACCCGTGAACAGGGCATGATTGATCCCCGTGAGGTGTTTGGCCGGGAAGCCTGGCTCAACCTGGAAATCGGCTTTGGCATGGGGCAGTCACTGGCCGATATGGCGGAAGCGGCCCCTGAACAGGATTTCATTGGTGTGGAGGTTCACCTGGCGGGGGTAGGCGCCCTGCTCAAAGAGGTCGAGGACCGGGGTCTGGAAAATGTTCGCGTTTATGCCATCGACGCCAATGAAGTGATCGATTTCTGCCTGCCCGATGCCGGCCTTGATCGGGTCATGCTGTTTTTCCCCGATCCCTGGCACAAGAAACGTCACCATAAACGCCGGTTGCTGCAGCCGGAATTTGTCCAGCGGATTCGTCACAAGCTCCGGGTCGGCGGAATTTTCCATCTGGCCACGGATTGGGAGAATTACGCGGAACAGATGATGGAAGTGCTCAGTGACGCCGAAGGCTTTGCTAACGCCGAGGGGAATGGTCAATTTGCGCCACGCCCTGACCATCGTCCTGTCACGAAGTTTGAAAAACGCGGGGCCGACCGCGGCCACGGGGTCTGGGACCTGGTGTTCCGCCGCACGAACTAGAAAATCTGGCAGCGGCCAATGCCGGTGGGGCGGCCCTCTGGTTAGAGAAACCTTTCAAGCAGGCTGTTGAGGTAGCGTTTGCCATGCTCTGTCGCCTGGAGGCGGTTCGTGTGCAGCAGGCCATCCTGCCTCAGTTTTGCGAGAGTATGGCTGACCGATTCCAGCGCCAGGCCGGTGCGTTTTGAAAACAGAGATTCCGATACGCCCGCATCAAGGCGGAGGGCATTCATCATGAATTCCAGCGCCAGGTCGTCTTTCTCGATCATTCGGGTGCCCGCCAGGTAACTGCCGATCCTGTTGAGATAGGCCTCGGGTTGGCGGGTTTTCCAGTAACGCTCGATACGGCCGTCCCGAAACGTGGTTTTGCCATGGGCGCCGGCACCGATGGCCAGGTAATCACCAAAGCGCCAGTAGTTGAGGTTGTGTCGGGAAGCCTGGCCGGGCTGGCACCAGGCGGACACTTCGTAATCGCCATAGCCCCTTGTCTGCAACAGATGTGCGCCGGCATCGTAAATATCGCTGAGGCGGTCATCATCCGGCAGGCTCGGTGGCCGTGAGTAGAACTCGGTATTGGGTTCCAGTGTCAATTGGTACCAGGACAGGTGCGGGGGCTGCCAGGCCATCGCCGTTTTCAGATCGGCCAGGGCGGCATCCGGGGTCTGGCCCGGCAAGCCGTGCATCAGATCCAGGTTGAAATTAGTGAAGCCGGCGCCAAGCGCTGACTCTATGGCTTTGTGAGCAGCGGTGTCGTCGTGGATGCGCCCCAGGGTCTTAAGCTGAACCGGATCAAAACTTTGCACGCCAATGGAAAGCCGGTTGATGCCCGCGTCGCGAAAACCTCCAAAACGTCCCTGTTCAACCGCGCCGGGGTTGGCTTCCAGGGTGATTTCGGCGCCATCGACGAATGTGAGATGCTGGCGCAGTCCCTCAAAGAGCTTTTGAAAGAAAGCAGGGGACATCAGCGAGGGTGTGCCGCCGCCGATGAACACCGTCTCAAGGTCACGGCCCTGAACACGGGGCAGCTCCTGCTCCAGGTCATCGAGCAGCGCCGTCAGATAGGCCTGTTCCGGCAACTCCCCGGGATGAACGTGGGAATTGAAGTCACAATAAGGACACTTGCGCACACACCAGGGCACATGAATGTAGAGGCTCAGTGGCGGCAGATGGGGTAAAGCGGCAGTCATCAAGGCATCATCCGGCGTGTGAGACTTCTGCCAACTGATGCATTAATTCGGTCAGGGCACGACCCCTGTGGCTCAGGCGGCTTTTGTCCTCACGGGAGAGTTCGGCGGCTGTGCTCCCTGTTTCCGGCACCCAGAACAGGGGGTCGTAACCAAAACCCCCTGTGCCTTGAGGTCGGGTCAGGATCTCACCTTGCCAGCGGCCATGACAGATCAAGGGCGTGGGATCGTCGGCATGGCGCAGATACACCAGTACGCAGTGGTATTGGGCCGACCGCTGCCCCTCGGGAATCGCCGCCATTGCCGCCAGCAGGGCTTCGATGTTGTCCCGGTCGCTGGCGGTGGGTCCGGCGAATCGGGCAGAACGAACACCCGGTTGGCCGCCAAGAGCGTCGACGGCGAGACCGGAATCGTCTGCCAGGGCCGGAAGGCCGGTCCGGGTGGCCGCATGCCTGGCCTTAAGGATGGCATTCTCGACAAAAGTCACCGCGGGCTCTTCTGCTTCGCCAACGCCCAGCTCGCTCTGGGCGACCGGCTCAATATTGAGCGGCGTGAGCAGATCGCGGAATTCGTCCAACTTGCCGCGGTTATTGCTGGCAATCACCAGTGTTTGCTTTTCAGTGGTCATTGGCGCTCATCAAACAGTGTCTGGGTGACCCGGATAGGAAGCTCCCGGTCACTGCCCTGAGGGTTGGCTGTAATCTGGAAGGTAAGTAGCTCGCCATTGCTGTAGGAGAACTGGGCCAGGTAATAAACCACATCGCCTTCGGTGACGCGGCGGAAGCCCAGGTAACTGCTTTGCTGAAGGTCGTTAAAAACCTGTCCTTCAATCTGTCCGCCAACCGACCGGTAAACACCATCCTCGCCTTCTTTCAGGACACTGACGTTGATCACGCCTATGGAACGGCTGCGTTTCAGGTTATATTTTTCAGCGACGTCTGGCTGAAGGAAACTGCTCGAAAAAATGTTGTAGTTCACCCGATACTCGCCGAAATCGGCGGTTTCCGCTGAAATGCCGGTTGCCATGGTGATCAAAATCAGGGCCGTGAACGTGTTGAGCAAAACGCGCGCGGAATGACTCATAGCTCCTCCTCTTCCCGGGTAATCCGGTATATGGCGATTTGGCCCAGCATGTTGGGCCAGAGACGGCTGAACCAGTGATCCTGATGCTCGCCATCAACCACCGTGCGGTTTTTGATGCGAAAATTTCTCCGCTGACACAGAGCCTCAAAATCCTTGAACGTGCACAAATGGATATTGGGTGTGTTGTACCATTTATACGGCAAGGTTTCGGATTCGGGCATCCTTCCTTTATGCATTAAATACCAGCGCAGGCGCCAGTATGCAAAGTTTGGAAAGGTGACTATGCCTTCACGGCCAAGCCGAAGCATCTCGTCCAGAACCAGGTCCGGTCGGCGCACGGCCTGCAGGGCTTGAGTCATGAGCACGACGTCGAAGCTCTGGTCTTCGAAGTTACCCAGACCCTGGGTGTCAAGATTCTGCTCGATTACCGAAACGCCCCGTGCCATGCAGGTCGTGATGTGCTCCTGATTGATCTCCAGACCGAAGCCGGTGACCTGTTTTTCCCGTTGCAGGTAATCCAGAAGGATGCCCTCGCCGCAGCCAAGATCCAGAACGTGGCTGCCGGGTTTGATCCATCGCTCGATAATGGAAAGGTCCGTTCTCATGCGCTCACCTCGCGGCCGACACGGTCCAGATAACTGGTGAAAATGTCGGTGTACCGTGGGGTGGGAATCAGGAAGGCATCGTGTCCCCAGGGGGCGTCGATTTCCGCGTAGCTGACCCGGCAGCGAGCCGCGATCATGGCGTTGACCAGTTCTTCGGAGCGTTTCGGGGTGAAGCGCCAGTCGGTACTGAACGACAGCACCAGAAATTCGCACCTGGCCTGGCCAAAGGCTTTGGCCAGATCGTTATCAAATTCGTAGGCGGGGTCAAAATAGTCCAGCGCCCGGGTCATCAGCAGGTAGGTGTTGGCATCGAAGGATTCGGAAAAGCGCTCACCCTGGTAACGCAGGTAGCTCTCCACCTGAAACTCGGCATCATAGCCAAACTTGTAGGCCTGTTCCCGCAATTCACGGCCAAACTTCTCACCCATGGAAGCATCGGACAAATAGGTGATGTGTCCCACCATGCGGGCCAGCATCAGGCCCTGTTGCGGGATGACATGGGTGTCGTAATAGCGGCCGCCGTGAAATTCCGGGTCGGAGATAATAGCCTTGCGGGCCACTTCGTTGAAGGCGATATTCTGTGCCGTGAGTCTGGGGGTGGATGCAATAACCACCGCATGGCGCAGCCGGTCAGGGTACGACAGGCTCCACTGCAAGGCCTGCATGCCCCCGAGCGAACCGCCCACCACCGCCGCCCAGCAGTCGATGCCGAGTCGATCGGCCAGTAATGCCTGGCTTTGTACCCAGTCCTGAACCGTGATCACCGGAAAGTCGGGGCCGTAGGCTTTGCCGGTTTCAGGATTGATGCTGCAGGGGCCGGTGCTGCCGTTACAGCCACCGAGGTTGTTGAGGCTGACCACGAAAAATCTCGATGTGTCGATTGGCTTTCCGGGGCCGATACAGCTATCCCACCATCCGGGTTTGCGGTCTGTCATGCTGTGGTACCCGGCAGCGTGGTGGTCTCCGCTCAGTGCATGGCAGATCAGAATGGCATTGCTGGCATCACTGTTCAGTGTGCCGTAGGTTTCCACCACCAGATCGAAGGCCGGCAGCGCTTGGCCACAGGTAAGTTTGATGGGCGCGTTAAAGTGCAGGGTTTCTGGAGTGACGACTCCAACAGAGTCCGGCGGCAGGGAATCGGGCATCGACGGGAGGGGTTCCTGAGTCATAAAAGGCGGATTGGGTTTCAAACCGCGACGGCAATAATAACCGTGTAGTTTAAAGGCGCAGGCTGGAGGCTGCAACCATGACGGTTGATGAGCCGAACCCTCTCAGGCGATGCCGGAGATGCTGATCACGTTGCTTTGTTCCAGAGCGGGAGGCGGCTCGCCAAACCGGCTGCGCATTGCGTCTGCCAGCTCGAGTTGGCGGTAAAGATCGGCAATGGCTCCGTCGAGGCGATAACGTTCGTCTTTGCTGCTTTTTTTGTTGCGGACCATGTCGCGCACCCGGCGCACCTGATGTTCCAGTAGCCGCTTCTGCTCCATGGAGTACTGCATGATCGGAAGCAGGGCTTCTTCAGGCCAGCGTTCGGCATCTTTGCGCACGCGCTTGTGAAGTGTGCGGGCCTCGCCCACCAGCACGTTAAAGAATCGTCGCGTCAGCAGGCTCTGTTCGGTCAACATATTGCGAGGTGCGCGGCGGAAGTGCGCAGCCTTTGTGCGTAAATTGCGGATAGCCGTAACATGGCGCCCCGCCTTCAGTGGTAAGGGCTCAAGATGGCGGGCACGGGTATCTTCGTTGTAACGACGGTAAATGGCGGCGACCATTTTTTCCGCTAACCGACCTTCGTTCAAAAGGTTATTCAGGTCATTTTCCACCAACTCAAAAAAATGGTTCATAGCCTGGTTCATGCCGATGGTCGTCCAGCTCCCGGTCATCATTGTCCGGGTTGTTTCCACATGGCTTTCAAAGCGTTCCGGGCTCACCAGATCCTTGAGCATTGCGCCCTGTGATTGCATGAGGCGACGACTGGAGCGCAGGGCGATCAGTTTTTTGTAGTAAAATTCGTAGTCCTGTTGGGCGCGGTCCGCGAGCTGCCTCAGGGCCTGGTGGTCCAGCGCCGGCTTGGTGCAGGCTTGGCGCTCTTCACGCAGCGCCGCCAGACGGGTTTCCATGGCGGCCTGACTGTTTTGCAGCATTCCCAGCAGGTCACCGGTCAGGTTCTGGGTGATCAGCTCTTCTTTGTGGCTGAGTATACGGTTGATGATCAGTTGTTCCAGGTCAAGCAACTGGCTGCGATGAAGCAGCGGCTCGTCCTTTTTCACACGCGCTATAAGGCCCTGCTTGGCTGATACAGGCAGGACATCGCTTTGCTCGATACCCAGCTGACTGGCCGTGTAGCGTCGCATAGCCTTGATGGATTCACGGGTGTGAATGTCGCCCTGGAGGTCGTCCCAGAGAACATCGATCTTGTTAAGGGCCGCGAAGCGCCCGGCTTTATGGTCCGACCTGGCGTTGCTGATGTGTTCTTTCCAGATCGCCATGTCGCTGGCCGTGACGCCGGTATCCGCACTCAGCAGGAAAATAACGGCATGAGCTCTGGGCAGCATGCTGACGGTCAGCTCCGGCTCGGAACCGAGGGCATTAAGGCCGGGGGTGTCGAGAATTCGCAGGCCGCGTTCAAAAAGGGGATGGCGTATGCTGATCTGGGCGTTGCGCCAGGCGGGAATCAGAACGTGCCCGGGCTTATCCCGGTCCGGCTCCAGCATGTTGTCCTGGAAGCCCAGGCCTTTCGCCACGCCAGGGGGCACACTTTTGGTCTCGGCGACCTCGGCCAGCACTTTGCCCATCAGCTCGGGGCTGTGTTCGTCCAGATCATGGCGGATCCATTGGTCCGGCTCTTGCTGGAGTTGCTGCAGGGAACGGTCCCCACGGCGGGTTTCTATAGGTAAGAGTAAGAGATAACTGGCGTTTTGGTGACGGTCAAAAAACAGTTCGGTGGGACACATGGTGGTGCGGCCTGCCTGGGACGGCAGCATGCGTTGGCCATATTCCGCAAAAAACAGGGCATTGATGAGTTCGGTTTTGCCACGGGAATACTCACCGACAAAGGCAATGGTGAGCTCATCCTCGATCAGCAATTCGAGTCCGCGCCGGATGCGGCTGTTTATGTCATCGGAAAAGAGATCATTGTCCTGCAACCATAAACGATAACGACTGATTTGCCGGATCAGCTCTTTTTTCCAGCTATGATACGCCTCGACCTGTTGCGACAAACTTCCTTTATTATTGTTCATTAATGAGCCTTTGCCCCCTGGCGCGCCTGTGTCCAGGCGCTCCTGATTTTCCGTGACATTCCCTCTATAGCTTACGTGATCCCGCGACAGTCATCCCCCTGAGTGACCACTATAACTACATGTCTGTCATGATCGATTGCTGGAAATGTTGCAAGAATCAGAAGCTTGGTCCATTCAGTCAGGCTATGTAATGAAATATATATTTATGTCATTTCATGTGTCAGGTCTTCATGCGTGGCTCAAAGCGCCACACCGATGCTGCCCAGGCCCGCAGCGGCAGCCATATGATTGATCATCACCGAAATAACGTTGAGGATCAGGAATACCACGATTGGAGACAGATCCAGGCCGCCCAGCGAAGGCATCACCTTGCGGACCGGCCGCATGACCGGTTCAGTAATCTGGGCAATCAACTGAATGGCAGGGTGCTGGCTGCCTGGCGCAATCCAGCTGACCACCACCACGGCGATCACTGACCAGAAATAGATTTTAACGATCAGGCCGAGCACTGTAATCACCGACCAGGTCAGCAATGTCAGGGGGTTGATACCCGGCAAGCCCTGGGTGAGTGCGGTTAAAATCAGTAGAAAAGCGACCATCTGCACAAGTATGGCAAGCACGAGGCTGGCGCCATCAACCGGCCCCAGGCTGGGGATTACCTTGCGCAATATCCGCAGCGGTGGGTTCGTGGCTTTAACCACGAACTGGGAAATAGGATTATAGAAATCCGCTTTTGCCAGTTGCAGAAGAAACCGCAGAAGCACAATGGTCAGGTAAAACGTTGAAATGATCTGCAGGATGGTAATGAAAATCTCTGGCAGCATTACTCGGGTACTCCGTTGTGGGTCGTCAATCGTCGTTGTGTATCAGGGCGCGTTCCGGCTTTACTGGGGCCCGGCTGTGTCTGCAGAGGCCAGCTCTTTTGACATCTCCTTGGAGCGCGTCACTGCGCTTCGGTAAGCCGACCCGACCAGATCTCTCATGCCGCCCTGCTCAAAGGTGTTGATGGCTTGCTCGGTGGTACCGCCGGGAGACATGACATTGCGTTTGAGTTGTGCGGGGTCATAGTCACTTCGAGCCGCCATTTCAGCAGCACCCGCCATGGTCTGTATGGCCAGTGTGCGGGCCGTCGCAGCCTCAATGCCGGCGTCAGTGGCCGCATCCTCCAGGGCTTCGAGCATCAAAAAGAAATACGCCGGTCCGCTCCCGGAAAGGCCGGTGACCGCATGAAGCAGAGATTCCTGCTCGACCCACAAGGCCGTGCCGATACTGCTGAAAATGGTTTCGATCGAGTTGCGCTGCTGTTCGTTGACCTGATCATTGGCATACAGGCCTGCGGCGCCTTTGCCTACCAGTGACGGCGTGTTGGGCATGACTCGAACCAGAGGCAGGCCGCCGCCGAGCCACTGGTCCAGGGTCGCGGCCTCAAGCCCTGCAGCGATGGACACCACCAGAGGACGGGTGTTCTGGGCAAGCGGCGCTATGTCCTCACAGACCTGGCGCATAACCTGGGGTTTGACCGCCAGAACCAGGATGTCGGCTTGCTGGGCGCAGTAACGGTTGTCGGTGGTGATGCTGACGCCAAAGCGCTGCTTGATCGTCTGCAGATGGCGGTCATCCGGTGCGCTGGTCCAGATGTCCTCGGCCAGAAAGCCGCTTTCAAGCATGCCGCCGATGATCGCGCTGGCCATATTGCCGGCACCGATAAAAGAAACTGTTGGAGATTTGCTCACGTTAAACCCCGTCTGACGAATGTGAATGAATGATAACAGGATACAGTCAATTCAGCTCTTGGCCGGCCGTTTGCCAAAGATAGCCGTGCCGACCCTGACCAGGGTCGCGCCTTCTTCAATGGCGATTTCAAGATCGGAGGACATGCCCATTGAGAGGGAGTCCAGGGGCCCGGCCCCCCCTTGCTCCATCTCTTTAAGGTGCGACAGGGCCC
>JAGXLV010000136.1 GCA_018334495.1 Oleiphilaceae bacterium | reverse complement strand
CAGGGAGGCGGGCGGCTGCTCAGTCAGTTGCTTACAGATGGCCAGCGCGTTGGTTTCCGTGGCATCAGGCTCACAAACGCGATTGATCAAGCCCAGGCGATAGGCGTCGTCCGCCTTGAAAGCGCCCCCCAGCATGAGCAATTCCGCCGCCCGCACCCGGCCCAGCCAGTTCGGCAGCAACAGGCTTGAGCCGCCTTCCGGGCACAGGCCCAGGTTGGCGAAGGGCATCTGGAAGCGGGCGTTGTCACCGGCGAATACCAGGTCGCAATGCAGCAGCATGGTGGTGCCTATGCCCACGGCGGGCCCATTGACCGCGGCCACCACCGGTTTGGTGGCTTTGGCCAGGCCCAGCAGAAAGCGGCCGACGGCGGTGTCGCGAAAATCCTCGGCCATGCCGTCGGAAAAATCGGTCAGGTCGTTGCCGGCGGTGAAGCAGTCTTCGTTGCCTGTAAAAAGAGTGCAACGGATGTCGTCATCGCTCTCGGCCGCAGCCAGGCCGTCGGCCAGGGCGTCATACATGGCGTGGGTGAGGGCGTTTCTGTGGCTCGGCCGGTGTATCCGGATAACCTGGATCTGATTCTGTTTTTCGGTAAGTATGAGGTCGCTCAAGGTCGGGCTCCGTGGTAGGTGGTCTGTCAAAGGGAAAGAGTATGGCCTGTCAGCGGGTATCCGCCGAGCCTGTTTCTGGTAAACTCGCCGGACTTTATTTGGCTACCATAAACCTGATGAGACGCCTATGACCACTGTAATCCGCCAGGAAGATCTTATTGAAAGCGTAGCGGACGCGCTGCAATTTATCTCTTATTACCATCCCAGGGATTTCATTCAGGCCGTTTATGAGGCCTATCAGAGGGAGGAGTCCCAGGCCGCCAAGGACGCCATGGCGCAGATTTTGATCAACTCCCGCATGTGTGCTCAGGGCAAGCGCCCCATCTGCCAGGATACCGGCATTGTGACCGTTTTCGTCACCGTGGGTATGGATGTTCAGTGGGAAGTGGACATGTCCCTGGACGATATGGTCAACGAAGGCGTCCGGCGCGCCTATCTGCAACCTGACAATGTGCTGCGGGCCTCCGTGCTGGCGGACCCTGACGGCAAACGCACCAACACCAAAGACAACACGCCGGCGGTTATCCATCACAAGCTGGTGCCGGGCAATACGGTGGATGTGCATGTGGCGGCCAAGGGCGGTGGCTCGGAGGCGAAAGCCAAGTTCGCCATGCTGAATCCGTCCGATTCGGTGGTGGACTGGGTGCTGAAAATGGTGCCCCAGATGGGTGCGGGCTGGTGCCCGCCGGGTATGCTGGGCATCGGCATCGGCGGCACCGCCGAAAAGGCCATGGAGCTGGCGAAAGAATCCCTGCTTGAGCCCATCGACATCCACGACCTGCAGGCGAAAGGCGCGAGCAACCGGTCCGAGGAATTGCGCCTGGAGCTGTTCCAGAAGGTCAACGAACTGGGCATTGGCGCCCAGGGCCTGGGCGGCCTGACCACCGTGCTGGACGTGAAGGTCAAGGATTATCCCACCCACGCCGCCAACAAGCCGGTGGCCATCATCCCGAACTGCGCCGCCACTCGCCACGCGCATTTTGTGCTCGACGGCGCCGGGCCTTCACTGCAGACCCCGCCGAGCCTGGCGGACTGGCCCGAAATCACCTGGGACGTGGGCGACAGTGTGCGCCGGGTGAATCTGGATACGGTCACCCCGGAAGACGTGAAAGACTGGAAACAGGGCGAAACCGTGCTTTTGTCAGGCAAGATGCTGACAGGCCGGGATGCGGCCCATAAAAAGATGGTGGATATGATCGAGCGGGGCGAGCCGCTGCCGGTGGACCTGAAAGGCCGGTTTATTTACTACGTGGGGCCGGTTGATCCGGTGCGCGAAGAAGTGGTCGGCCCGGCAGGCCCCACCACCGCCACCCGGATGGACAAGTTCACCCGCACCATGCTGGAAAAAACCGGCCTCACCGGCATGATCGGCAAGGCCGAGCGGGGCCAGGTGGCCATTGACGCTATCCGGGATCACAGTGCCGTCTACCTGATGGCCGTGGGCGGTTCCGCTTATCTGGTTTCCAAAGCCATCAAGGCCGCCAAAGTGGTCGCCTTCGAGGAGCTGGGCATGGAGGCGATCTACGAATTCCAGGTGGAGGATATGCCGGTCACCGTGGCGGTGGATTCCACCGGCTCCTCGGTGCATCAGACCGGGCCGGCGGAATGGCACGAGAAGATCATCGCCGCCAAGGCGGTTTGATGGCCTGGTGGCCCGACGTTCCGGTTAGCGGGTGGATGCCAATATCGAGCGGCTTTATACAATGACGGGTTTCTTCTGAATCGCATTGTGGCAATATTGATACATCTACTGCAGTCTGACCGGCGAGTTGGCTTAATCCGGCTGATGCCCTACCGGATTCCTGGTTCGGGCAGTGCGTTGGCACGAGTTGGCATAAAAACTGCTGGTCTGGCCTAGGGGGTTTCTAAAGGCCCCTTAACGCCAAAGGCTCCATAGCACTATGGACCGGGAGGTTAGTATGCCAGCAGTTTACACAGAAGATGCAATTGCCCAACTCATTGAAAAAGAGGGGCTGCCGCCGTCCTACCGCGCGGTTGTCGATGCCCACATCCTGCCTCTTGCCCAGAAAGTCCACGCCTGGTGGCAAGAGGTTGACCGCCCGCTCATCCTCGGCCTTCACGGGGCCCAGGGCACCGGCAAATCCACCATTGCACTGTTTCTCAAAACCCTGCTGACCGACAATCTCGATTGCCGTTGTGTCAATTTTTCCCTCGACGACCTTTATCTTACCCGGGCGGAACGGGAAGGCCTCGCAGAGCAGGTTCACCCGCTTTTGCGCACTCGGGGCGTACCGGGCACTCATGATCTGCTCCTGGGTGATCGGGTGATTGAAAGCCTTCTTTTTGCTACGCCAGATCACACAACATCCATACCGGTGTTCGACAAGGCCGCGGACGACCGCATGCCCAAGCATGAGTGGCCCGTTTTCCAGGGCAAACCCGATGTGATATTGATCGAAGGCTGGTGTCTCGGGGCCCAACCTGAACGCGACGCCGACAAGCTTGCCGAGCCCATTAACAGCCTCGAAGAATGGGCGGACAAAGACAACACCTGGCGGGTTTATGTGAACGATCAGTTATGGGACGCCTACGCCTGGTTTTTCGATCAGATCGACCGGATGATTATGCTCAAGGCACCGTCCATGGAATCCGTCATACGCTGGCGCACTCTTCAGGAGCACAAGCTCGCTGAACGCACAGGCGATGCCCTGAAAGAGGGCGATTCTGTGAGTCGGGTGATGAGCGACCGGGAAGTGTTGCGGTTTATCATGCACTACGAGCGGGTGACAAGGCGCTGTCTTTACGAGTTGCCAAGGCGGGCCGATGTGGTCTTCCACATCGACGAAGCCCATCAGATTGTGAAACACAAGTGGAAAGAGCAGGAAGCCGGAGACTGGTTACGATGACCCGGCCACGCCTGGTGTTTTTCTCCGATCTGGACGGCACCCTGCTTGACCACGACACCTATGACTGGTCCGCGGCAAAACCGGCGCTCGAAAAGCTTGAACTTGAGGGCCTGCCGGTGGTGCTCAATTCCAGCAAGACTGCGCCGGAAATTCAGGCGTTGAGACGCGCTCTGGGTAATACAGATCCGTATATTGTCGAAAACGGTGCCGCAGTCATCATTCCCCCTGCTTATTTTGATTCTGCCGCTCCCCGTGACAGCGAAAAGTCGTCTGACAAAGACGAAATCATTAAATTCGGTGCGCCCCGATCAGAGTTGCTCAAGGTGTTGGCCGAGTTGCGCCAGGACGGTTATTCATTCGAGAGTTTTGAGGACATGACGGCCGAAGAGGTCGCGCAACACACCGGCCTGCCGCCTGAATCCGCCAGGCTTGCAAAACAGCGGCTGGCCACGGAGCCGTTGTTGTGGCGTGACCAGGAAATAGACATCCCGTTTTTCCGCAAGGCTCTGGAGCAGCGGGGGCTGCGCCTGGTTCGCGGCGGCCGGTTCCAGCACGTGATGGGCGCATTTGATAAAGCCGAGTCAATGCAAATGCTCATGAAGCGTTATCGCGCCCTGTATTCCGGTGAAAAGCTGATTTCCGTGGCGCTTGGCGACGGACCAAACGACCGGCGCATGCTGGAGCAGGCCGATATTGCCATCGTTATTAAAAGCGCGGGTCCCGAGCCGCTGCGGCTGCCTGACCAGCACCGTGTGATGTACTCCGGTAAAAAGGGGCCTGAAGGCTGGAACGAATGCGTACTGACAATTCTTGCTGGCGAGGGTTACTGACTCACAGACGCTAAAAACCACCCCGGACTGGATCGCTTATGGCTGATTTTTATCAGAATGGCATTG
>JAGXLV010000001.1 GCA_018334495.1 Oleiphilaceae bacterium | reverse complement strand
AGGCGCTTCCAGATTGATCCAGGAGCCACGGAGATTGAACGCCACCCGACCGTTCAAGTCGCTGAACGCCATTCGATCGTGTATTCCCGAGAGATCGCTAAAACTCACCCCGCCGTTAACCGTCGGTTCCAGTCCCGCCGGCAGCCACAGACTGGCCTCGGCCTCTACATTGCCACTGTCAACCATCAGGTTTTCCGGCCAGAGTGCGATCACCCCCGCCCAGGCCTCGGCACCGGATTCGCCGCTGGCCTCGGCTTTGACCTCGGCTTCCAGGTCGCCAGCGAAAGGATAATCAAGGCTGAAATCGCCCTGGGCACCGGTGCTGGCCTTGAGCGTGCCAGACAGCCAGACCTGACCGGCATCACCGTTGATGTCGCCCTCCAGCTCCCAGGAGTGTGTGTGCACAAGCGCCTGTTTGAACTGCCGGACGGCGACCGCGATGGGACCGCTGTAGTTCAGCTTTTCCAGCGCTGGCTCGTCAAGGCTATAGCCTGCAGACACCTTAAGGCGACTGACGTCCACGCGCGCATCCTGAAGCTCTATCGGCTCCTGCGCCTTGCCGTTATCAACACGTTTCAGTGCCAGCGTTGAACCATTGCCAAAATCAAGGTTGAGGCTGCTCGTGTCTGCCCGGCCGGTGAAGGACACATCGGCGCTGGCGCCACGGACGCTCCAGCCCGCCTGTGACCTGTCCGCCAGGCTCGCGGTTATGCGGGTTTCGCCCAACTCGACCAGCCAGGGGGCGGTCATGGCCAAAGCCAGGTTTGAATCCAGTTCTAGCGGCGAAGGCCCTTGTGTCGTCAGGGTCACCTTGAGGGGTAACAGGGTTCGGCTGCCCGACGGTTGGGAATCAGCGTCCGCCGGACGGATTTCAAGCAGCAGGCTGGTCGGGCGCAGCGTCTCCGGCAGCGGCTTGATCCAGCCGGCAAATTGCGAAAAATGCAGATCGGCACGGGCCGTCTTCGCCAGCCATTGACCCTCGTCAGCGACCAGCGCCAACTCAAATGTGCCGCGACTGGTGGCAACCCCGGGGATGGGCCAGGGCTCAGGCAGACTGGCGCCGGCGGTTACAGTGCCGGAAACCCGGGCCAGGAAATCCGTTGTCGCCATGGGCCCGCGCAACTGCCAGCTGGTACGCAGAGTGCCGGCTTCCGGTTGTGGCGGCAAATCATCCAGTGGCACAGGCTGCCACTGTTGCAACCAGGCCAGCAGCCAGTCCGCCTGCGGCAGTTCAGGCACATCAAGCGTACCGGACCAATGGCTCAAGCCGTCGTCGTTCTGCGGCTGATAACTGGACGTCAGTTCAAGATGCCGGGTGTCGTCGATGGTAATAGCGGCGACAAGCTCCAACGTGTCGTCAAGCTCACCACCGAGACGGGCGTCAAACCGGACATGATGGCCCTCGTGGTTCAGTTGCAACTCGGCTGTCAAAGGCAGGAGTGAGTGTTGACGGCTGACGGCAAGGCCGCCATTAAGTTCGCAACGGCCCGTGTCGCAGGGCAGATTCGCGTGAAATTCCTCCAGGGTGAACTGCTGCGGCAGCCAGGCAGGCGGCTGTTCCGGTAACCCCAGCGGAGGCAGTTCACCGGCGGCTCCGGCATTTTTCGGGCTCCGCCAGTCAATCTCCAGACGATCCATGGCGACGTCTTCCAGTCTGGGGCCACGCCAGCGCCATCTTAAGGTGAGGCCTTCTGCCTCGGCTTGCACCCGTCGGCCAGCCTGTTCCTGCAACACACTCAGCCGCTCAAGGCTGATACCGTCCCGGGACAGATCAAACCCCTGCCAGTCGAGTTGGCGAATGCCGTTGCTCTGCCTGAACTCATGCCAAGTCTGGCGCAGCCAGAACCCGCCGGCGATCAGGACCAGAAGCAGCAGAATTAGAATCCAGATCGCAAACCTGCGCCGGCGCGTCATGTCTGTTCCTTGAGCTATCGGCTTTTAAAACACAGTGCCAACCCGGAGCCAGGGAGCGCCATTGCGCCGGCGTTTGCCAGCCCTTTCCTCAGGCTGCCCTGCGCTTGGTATTCACAGACGCCAGACAGGCCAGAATCGGCGCCACTTCCCGGATTTTCCTGGCTTCCGGCCAGACCGCCTCGGCTTCGGCAAAGCCGCGCCGGAGATAATTCAGCCACTGCTTCACACGGCCGGTGACATACTTGTCTTCGAGATGTCCCTGTAGAGCACGGCCATAATCCCCGACCAGCTCAACCGCTTCCAGCCAGGTCATGGCCGGCAGCGTTTCACCGCGCTGGCTGGCCTTGATCTGGGCGGCGAGATCGGGGCGCGAGATCAGGCCACGGCCAATCATCACATCATCGCAGCCGGAAACTTCGCGGCAACGCCAGTAATCCGCGACCGTCCAGATATCGCCGTTGGCAATAACATGGGTGGAAACCGCCTCACGCACAAGGGCAACATCCTCCCAATACGCCGGCGGCTTGTAGCCGTCCACCTTACTGCGGGCATGGATCACTATTTCAGCGGCGCCCGCCGCTTCCAGAGCCTGGCCGCAGGCAACACCCATGGAGCGGTCTTCATAGCCCAGGCGCATCTTGGCCGTTACCGGAACATGGGCCGGCACTGCCTGGCGGACTGCGTTCGTAATTTGGTAAAGAAGCTCCGGTTCCTTCAAAAGCACCGCCCCACCCTTGTGCTTGTTGACGGTTTTGGCAGGGCAGCCAAAATTTATATCCACCTGTGGCGCACCCAGCTCCGCGGCGCGGGCGCCATGCAAGGCCACCTGGGCGGCATCGGAGCCCAGAAGCTGGACGGCGACAGGAACGCCGGCGCGGGTCAACGACTCGTTGTGCAACTCCGGGGCGAACTTGTAGAAAATGCGCGGAGGCAGCATGCCGTGAGTGACGCGAATGAATTCAGTCACGCACCGATCAATACCCCCGACCTGAGTCAGGGACTCACGAATGGGTGAATCCACAAGGCCTTCCATGGGGGCCAGGATAATGCGCATCACAACTCCGGTGGTGGAAGAACGGCTACAAGCGAAAAGCCGTCAGGCCAGAATCGCTTGGACCCGCATTCTAGCAGTTTTTCAACAAAAAAAGCGGATGAAAAGATGCACAGGGCCGGCCTAACGGCTGCTGTCACCAGCCCTCGAAATAGTGCGCCAGCAACGTTGCAGCACGGGGCCGGGAACGGGGTCGCGGAGCCAGCATCAGATACAGCATTGGCCTTGCGTATTCAGGGGGCTTCATGGATTCACGAAGTCGGGACGTTGCCGGACCAGCTCCAGTGGCCCACGTGGTGTATCGGGCCAGTTAACCGGCGAATCTATGAAAAACTCCGCTAGCACAAGAGCCGCCTGGAAGACATCACTAGAAATTGCCCAGAATTCTGCCCTCGGCTGCCACTTATGCCATAGATATCTTGAACCCTGTGATACCTGTGGTTCAAACGGATATCCGGTCAACGTCTGCTGGCTCATTGCCGGCCTCCGCAGTGTCGACAGCATCCCGCTCGCTTGGCGCTGAGCAGGGAGTTTCGACTCCGCTGATGAGTTAACATTTAATTATAAAAAATCGACCGGTTCTCTGGATCACAACCATCTTGCTACGAGAAGAATAGCAATGCCTTCAGCGCCAGTGTGCTGTGGGTCACAGGATTAAATTCTGTCACGCACCGATTAATACCACCGACCTTGGTCAGGGTTTAACGAGCGATCGCGCTAACCCGCTCTTCCCCGGAGAGCTAGAATAATCCGCATGAGGACTTCATTAACAAAGAGGGACTGTGCTCGGATTGGGACTGGCCAAAAAAACGGGCCGTACAGGCTGTAAAGAATTTGGAGAGAAGTTGGTAGGCGGGCACCCTGTTTTACCAGGGCACCCGATCACTTGCAGGTGTTATTTAACGTCAAAACGATCCGCATTCATGACCTTGGTCCAGGCGGCAACGAAGTCGTTGACGAACTTTTCTTCATTATCGTCCTGGGCATACAGCTCGGCATAAGACCGGAGGATCGAGTTGGAACCGAGCACGAGATCTACACGGGTCGCGGTGAACTTGGTGTTGCCGCTCTTGCGATCCACGATCTTGTACGAGTTCTTGCCAGTTGGCTCCCAGCCGTTTGCCGTGTCGGTCAGATTCACGAAGAAATCGTTGGTCAGCTGGCCAGCGCGGTCCGTGAAAACGCCGTGCTTGGTGCCGCCATGGTTGGTATCGAGCACTCGCATACCCCCCATCAGAACCGTCATTTCCGGCGCTGTAAGACCCATCAGCTGGGCGCGATCCAGAAGCAGTTCTTCCGGCTTGACCGCATAGTCGCTTTTCTGCCAGTTGCGGAAGCCATCGGCTAACGGCTGTAGCGGCTCAAAGGAATCGGCGTCGGTCATCTCGTTGGTTGCGTCTCCGCGACCCTTCAAGAACGGCACACGCACCTCATGGCCTGCTGCCTTCGCCGCCATTTCAATGCCCAGGTTACCAGCCAACACAATCACATCCGCAACGCTTGCACCAGTGTCGGCAGAGATTTTGTCATAGGCCTTCAATACCTTGGTCAGGCGAGCCGGCTCGTTGCCTTCCCAGTCTTTCTGGGGGGCCAGACGAATACGAGCGCCGTTGGCGCCGCCGCGCATGTCCGAACCACGGTAGGTGCGGGCACTGTCCCAGGCGGTAGAGACCATCTCGCTGATGCTGAGGTTGGCTTCAGCAATTTTCTCTTTGACGACTTCTTCGATGTAGCCGGTCTCGCCCTGCGGTGCCGGATCCTGCCAGATCAGGTCTTCAGACGGAACGTCCGGGCCGATGTAACGGGCCTTTGGTCCCATGTCACGGTGGGTCAGCTTGAACCAGGCACGGGCGAAGCAGTCCTTGAAGTATTCCGGATCTGCCATGAACTTCTCGCAGATTGCCCGGTAACTGGGATCCACCTTCAT
The DNA here is from genome assembly GCA_018334495.1 of Oleiphilaceae bacterium. Lineage (GTDB taxonomy): Bacteria > Pseudomonadota > Gammaproteobacteria > Pseudomonadales > Oleiphilaceae > Marinobacter. The sequence continues at coordinate 137,141 of JAGXLV010000001.1, read as the reverse complement.
GGCCATGTCGGCATCGGTCATCATCGGCATGCGACGCACCGAAGGATCAGTGGTGTCAACCGGCTTGTGCTCTTCCTTGATATCCACCGGTTCCCACTGGCTTGCACCGGCCGGGCTCTTCGTCAGCTGCCATTCGTAGCCGAAGAGGAGGTCGAAATAACCCATGTCGAACTGGGTCGGGTTGGTGGTCCAGGCGCCCTCGATGCCGGAAGTGACGGCGTTGGTGGCCTTGCCCTTCAGGTTCGGGTTGATCCAGCCCAGGCCCTGTTCGTGGACGTCAGCACCCTCAGGGTCTGGTCCGAGGGCCTCTGCATCGCCATTACCGTGGGACTTGCCCACGGTGTGGCCGCCGGCGGTCAGGGCAGCGGTCTCTTCGTCATTCATCGCCATGCGGGCGAAGGTTGTACGTACCTGCTCAGCGGTCTTCTGCGGATCAGACACACCGTTCACACCCTCTGGGTTTACATAAATCAGACCCATCTGCACGGCCGCCAGCGGGTTCTCCATGGTGTCGGGCTTATTCACATCCTCGTAACGGCTGTCTGAAGGCGCCAGCCATTCTTTTTCCGCACCCCAGTAAATGTCGTTCTCGGGATGCCAGATATCCTCGCGGCCATAGGAAAAGCCGAAGGTCTTGAAGCCAAAGGATTCATAGGCAACGTTACCGGCCAGAATATACAGATCGGCCCAGCTGATTTTGTTGCCGTACTTTTTCTTCAAGGGCCACAGCAAACGCCGCGCCTTGTCAAGATTACCGTTGTCTGGAAACGAATTCAGCGGTGCAAATCGCTGGTTACCCGTGCCGGCGCCACCCCGACCGTCGGCCACGCGGTAGGTGCCCGCTGCGTGCCATGCCAGGCGGATCATCAGACCGCCGTAGTGGCCCCAGTCTGCTGGCCACCATTCCTGGCTGTTGGTCATCAGCTCGTGCATGTCTTTTTCAAGCGCTTCGTAGTCCAGCTTTTTAACTTCTTCGCTATAGTCGAAGTTTTCGCCCATCGGGTTGGTCTTGCGGTCGTGCTGGTGCAGGATGTCCAGATTGAGATTTTCCGGCCACCAGCTCGTGACCCTGGCTTGTTCCTGGGTGTTTGAGCCGTGCATTACAGGGCACTCTCCACCTCGACTGCTGTTATCGGTCATTGTTCTCTCCTAGTTCGTTTTGACAAGCAATGCTATGAATAAGACATTGTTCATTATAGGACAGATAGAGTGCTTTACTCTTAGCATTCCTCATACCATGCATAGTGCATACCTATCGGTTTGCACGCAGGTTGAAAGGAAGCCTGAAAAAGACACTATCCTGTCAATTCCCCGCTACGTTAACCCGCGGCAGATCGTTTAGTACAATTAATTAACAATACAATTCTGAAAGCTTTTGGTTATGATGACAAAGACAAAGAACTTGGCCTCTCAAGAGGCGTAGACTTTCCGACACTGTCGAAGATTACTGCTAATGCCGTTTTAAAGGTAAAAAATTGAGACGGGCTCAGGCTGGAATCCAATACAGTTGCTTGCTGCGATAGACAGCCTCAGGACAGGCGCTCGACACGAAGGAATTTGCCGGAGGTGTCAAAGAATATCCGGAAGCTCCCGCGAATGCCGTCGCGAAGATAGAACTTGGAGAGGATTTTGGCAGGAAAGACGACACTGCGCCCGTCACGAGCCACGGCATGAACATCACGAGCGTCACCGCGGTAGACTTTAAGCCACTCGTCGGATGAGATCGTGATGTCCAGGTCGAGGTATTCCATCGCCGGGTTTAGTGGCTCAGATCAAGCAACAGGCGGTTGAGACGCGACACATATGAACCCGGGTCGTCGAGCTGCTCGCCGCTGGCAAGCGTGGCCTGATCAAACAGCACGGCAGAAAGCTCGTTGAAACGGTCATCGTTCTTTTCGTTTTCAAGCCTCTGCACCAGCGGATGCTCCACGTTGATCTCGAAGATCGGCTTGCTCTCGGGCACTTTCTGACCCGCCGCTTCCATGATCTTGCGCATCTGCATGCCCATGTCCTGCTCGGCAACCACCAGACAGGCGGGTGATTCGGTCAGGCGGTTAGTGGCCCGCACGTCCTGAACACGGTCGCCCAGGGCTTTTTTGACCTGGCCCAGCAGGTCCTTGTGGGCCTCGGTGGCCTCTTCCTGCTGTTTTTTGTCTTCTTCGGTTTCCACATCCCCCAGGTCAAGCTCGCCACGGGCGACATCCTGGAACTGCTTACCGTCATACTCGCTCAGGTAGGCCATCATCCACTCGTCAACACGATCCGACAGGATCAACACTTCCACGCCTTTCTTGCGGAAAACCTCCAGGTGCGGGCTGCTCTTGGCAGCGGTGAAGCTGTCAGACGTGATGTAGTAGATCTTGTTCTGGCCTTCCTTCATGCGCTCAAGGTAATCGTCCAACGAGACGGTCTGGTCCCGCTCGTCCAGGCGCGTGGTGGCAAACCGCAGCAACTTGGCGATCTTCTCGCGATTGGTGGTGTCTTCCGCCGGGCCTTCTTTCATGACTGTGCCGAACTCGTTCCAGAAGGTCTGGTACTTGTCGGCATCGTTTTTGGCCAGCTTGCCCAGGGTATCCAGAACACGCTTGGTGAGTGCGGTGCGAATATTTTCGACGGTGCGATCGTTCTGCAGAATCTCGCGGGACACGTTCAGGGACAGGTCGTTGGAGTCAATGACGCCCTTGGTGAAGCGCAGGTACAACGGCAGAAACTGTTCCGCGTCGTCCATGATGAACACGCGCTGTACGTAAAGTTTCAGGCCACGAGCGGCATCGCGTTGATAAAGGTCGAAGGGCGCCCGTGCCGGGATATACAACAGGCTGGTGTATTCGAGCTTGCCTTCAACCTTGTTGTGGGACCAGGTCAGCGGGTCTTCGAAGTCGTGGGCGACGTGCTTGTAGAACTCTTTATACTCTTCGTCCTTGATCTCGGTCCGAGGCAAGGTCCAGAGCGCGGTGGCGTCGTTGACGGTTTCGTACTTGACCTCGGCTTCTTTGCCTTCCTCTTCTTTTTCCTGGTCCTCGACTTTCATGACCACGGGGAAGGAGATGTGATCGGAATATTTCTTGACCAGATTGCGCAGGCGGTAACCGTTGGCAAACTCTTTTTCGTCCGCCTTCAGGTGCAGGATGACCTGTGTGCCTTTGGATTCCAGGGTCACAGGCTCGATGGAGAACTCGCCTTCGGCGGCGGACTCCCAGTGCACGCCCTCTTCTTTCGGTGTGCCGGCTTTGCGGGTATAGACTTCGACCCGATCAGACACGATGAAGGCCGAGTAAAAGCCGACACCGAACTGGCCGATCAGTTTGCTGTCTTTTTTCTCGTCGCCGGTAAGTTGGCCGAGAAATTCGGCGGTGCCTGAGCGGGCGATGGTGCCAAGGTTTTCCACGACTTCGTCACGGTTCATGCCAATGCCGTTATCGGTCAGCGTGACGGTGTGGTTTTCCTCGTCGTAATCGAGCTGGATTTGCAGGTCCGGGTCGTTTTCAAAGAGGCTATCGTCTTTCAGGGCCGCGAAGCGCAGTTTGTCTTCGGCGTCCGAAGCGTTGGAGACGAGCTCGCGCAGGAAAATTTCCTTATTGGAATAGAGCGAGTGGATCATCAGGTGGAGCAGTTGCTTTACTTCGGTCTGGAAGCCAAGGGTTTCTTTCTTTGATTCAACCGTCATGCTTGTTGGTACTCCTGAGCTGGGGTCTTTTTTGGTGACGGCCCGCGTGCCGTGACAGATCGGTGAAGGGGCGGGCCTGCGGGTTTGCTGCCAGAGAGGTTGGGGGTCGGTCGTCGGTTTTCAAGCCCGGGGATGGCAAAACCCGCAGTTTTCAGTCTTCCATCAGGAAATGCGCGCGTGCCGTGGCGATAGGCTGCTGACGGGATTTCTGCCAGGCAGTAATCATGACGTTGGCAACGCGTTTGCCCTGGCGCGTGAGATGGCATTCGGCGAAGGTTTCCTGGTCGAGACCGGCGCGCAGGTAGTCAAGGGAGAAGTCGATGATTTTGGGTACCCGGAAGATGTCCTGGGACATCATGAGGTAGATGGCCGCGGAGACTTCCATGAAGCCGCCGATTACGCCGCCGTGGATCGCGGGCAATACGGGGTTGCCGAGGTTTTCAGGTTTGGGCGGCAAACGGAAGATGATGTCGTCACCGAAACGGTCACAATGCAAACCGATAAAAACGGCATAGGGGATGCTTTCGAGCAAGGGCATGAAATCGCCGGTATCCCGGGTATGTTTGAGGATCTCCTCGCTGGTCATGCCTCACCTCCGGTAATCAGATCCCGGTAGGCGCGGGGCAAGGCCCCAGGCCCGATGCGCATAAAAGTGCCGACGCATTGGGCGACCGGATCGCCTTCGTCCTGGTAGGCCTGGCATCGGGTGAAAACGATGTGGCGAGTCAGGCGATAGACTTCGGCGCGGGCGTAAACGGGCCGGTCAGGCTCAGCCGGATGCATGTAATCCATTCGCAAATCCAGGGTCGGGCAAAGTTCGAAATCCGGCAGTACACAGATCATGACCGAACCGCAGGTGGTATCCATCAATGTGGTGATGGCGCCACCGTGGATCACGCGTGTCTCGGGGTTGCCAATGATTTTTTCGCTGTACGGCAGGCAAAGCGTCAATTGCTGCTCTGTGGCCGAGGTCACGCTCAACCCGAGAGTCCGGGCCTGATTGAGGCTATTGACGAATCGCCTTACCCGGTCCGCTCGAAGTCTGTCGTTCATGCTTTTTTCCTGTAAACCCTTGGTCATTCGCGATGAGGCCCGAAGAATACCTGATCGTCCCCGACCGCTCCAGACACCCCTCAAAAAATAGGCCAGGATTCAACGCTCGAACAAGAAGCTTTGTGTGTTATAAGATCACCGTATAGCTCTTCCAACGCCAAGGATGTTTATCGTGATAAATCGGTTCCTGACTCGCACCCTGCCCATTCTTGCACTGCTCGCTCTGGCCGCGGGCTGCTCGACCAATCCGGTTACGGGGGAACGACAACTGTCGCTGATTCCGGAAAGCCAGGAGCTGTCTATTGGCGCCGAACAATACAAACCCACCCAGCAATTGCAGGGCGGGAAGTATTATGTGGATCCTGATTTGAGTCAGTACGTCAGCGAGGTGGGCCAGAAACTGGCCCGGGTAAGCGACCGGCCGGACCTGCCTTACGAATTTGTGGTTCTCAACAGCGGGGTCCCGAACGCCTGGGCCCTGCCCGCTGGTAAAATCGCCATTAACCGGGGGCTTTTGACGGAACTGGATAACGAAGCCCAGCTGGCGGCCGTGATGGGCCACGAAATCGTACATGCCGCCGCGCGCCACAGCGTTCAGCGCATGCAGCGCGGTATGATCCTCAGTGCCGGCCTGGCCGGCCTGGGCCTCGCCATGAGCGACAACGAACTGGCCGGGCTGGTGATGGGCGGAGCCGCAGTGGGCGCCCAGATTGCGCTGGCCCAGAACAGCCAGAGCCACGAGCTTGAAGCTGACCGTCACGGTATCCGCTACATGAAGGCAGCGGGTTACGATCCCCAGGCGGCGGTGGAACTGCAGGAGGTTTTCCTGCGATTGTCCGAAGGCGACGCGCCGGGCTTTGTTCAGGGTCTGTTCGCCACTCATCCGCCGTCTCAAAAACGCGTGGAGGAAAACCAGAAGCTGGTCGAAAACATCGGTGCTGGCGGCGAGCTCGGACGCCAGGCCTATGACCAGAAACTGAGCTATCTGCGCGAGCACCTGCCGGCTTACGAAGCGGAAGAAGAAGCTCAGAGCCTGGCGAAAGAGGGCAACACCGATGCGGCGCTGGCCAAGGTTAACGAAGCGATTCGTATCGAGCCGGACGAGGCCCGTTTCTACTCTCTCCGGGCCCAACTTAATGAAAAGAAGGACCGCACCGAGCAGGCCCGCGCGGATTACGACAAGGCCGTCGCCCTTTACCCGGAAATGTTCAGCTACAGGCTGCAAAGAGGCCTTCATGAGTTGAAACTGGACAATCTGGAACAGGCTCGTGAAGACCTCAAGCAGGCCAATGAGGTGGTTCCGACCTCCCTCGCCTTCCTGCGGCTTGGTGACATCGCTGTCCGGCAAAATCGCCGTGATGACGCCATCCAGTATTACGAGACAGCGGCACAGGCCGAGGGTGAAGTGGCGGCTGAGGCAAGGCGGAAACTGTCCGCGCTTACGGGCTAGCGCCCTGGTTCTGAAGCGGCAGGCTGGCCAATATTCGCGCAACGGTCGCTTCAGGGTATTGCATCATGAAACAGTGGCCGCCAGGGCTCTGTTCCGAGGTGATTGCCGGATTTGTAGCCTGCCAGCGGGCAACAGACCTGGCCACGAAAGCAAAGGTGCCTTCGCCATGGATTACATGGGTGGGTGTCCTGACAGCACGTAAGGCTGGCCAGAGTTTCTTGGGGTATGAAGCAAAAAGTTCGGCTTCGCGCTCAGGAAGACACCTCAGGATGACACCACCGTTCTCGGCCGGTAGCAGACCGTGGCGTACATAGCTCTGCAGGCAGTCCTCTTCCCAACCCTTGAAAATTCCCCGTTGGTGAAAGCTCTGAAACGCCTGGTCAGCATCCGGCCAGTGGAACCGGCGCTTTCGTGCCCGGTTGGCCATCTGGTTTTTTTGCCAAAGACCCAGCACGTCTGACAGCGCCATGACTTTTGCCATGGCGGGGGTAAAAAGAACGGGGTCAAGCAGAACAGCCTGGCGAAACAAGTCCGGTGAACGCGCCATGATTAACGCCGTCATGACGCCCCCGAAGCTGTGGCCCATGCCAAAAATCGGCACGGGGTCGCCATCAGCCGTCACATAGTCTGGTTGCAGGTTGCGCAAAGCCTCTTCACAAATGACCGCTGTCGCATTCCAGCCCAGAAATTTGCCGCCGTAATCACTGTCACCATGGCCTTGAATATCACTGATAATCAAATCCACATGATCCAGTAAAGGCGACAGAAGCCGCTCGTAGATCAGCCCGGAGTAGCCGTTGCCATGAATGAAATGCAGTAATGGCCGACCTCTTGGCTGACTTTTCAGGCCTCGTACTGTAAACCCCGCACCGGTTTCATAGGACCAGGGCGCGAGTCTGCCTTCCAAACCAGGCGCTTCGCTCTCAGATCTTTTCAATACCACTCTCCGACTGCCTTGCTGCTTGACCTCTATCCTCGTCCAGGAGCCCGCTCCAAACAATTGCTTTTGCGAAACAAACCGCTTTTAGTGGCGTTGATACCGCGAGTCAAGGGCTTGGCTGGCGGGTCCCGCCTGTAACCTTTCGATACCAGGGTTGCATTGACTTTTAGAGCAATAACTCTAAAAATTGAACCATACCATTCACAATCGGATGTATGTAATGCTAACCAGACACATCAAGCCCATGGCGCTCCAGGCTCGCCGCCTGTATGTGGAGGTCATGTTCCAGGTGATGGGCCAGGCCCTTCAGGCCATCAGTGAAATGGACAGAGAGGTTCAGGCTGAGGCCCGTGCGCTGCCCAACGGTTTTATTTTCGAGATGATGGTCATGCCCAACGGGCCGAACATGATCATTGAACACCTTGGCGCCGGCGCACTTCGATTCCATGCCGGCAAACCGCCGCGGCCGGTGAACCTGTCGATTCAGTTCAAACATATCGCTCACGCGTTTCTGGTGCTTTCGTTTCAGGAAAAAACATCGGTGGCTTTTGCCAATGACCGCATGCTGGTCAATGGCGACATCAGTCATGCGGTTCGGATGACGCGAATTCTCAACCGGCTGGAGGTCTTTATTCTGCCCAAACTCGTGGCAGGCCGCGCGGTCAAGGAGTACCCGGATAACCTTAAGTTACCCACCAAGTTGATCAGTGCCGCCCGCATTTATCTGAAAGTAGCCAGCCAATTTTTCGACAGGGTGAGAGCAACAACATGAACAACGACTACTACGAGTTTTTCTGCCCGGTTAAAGTGATTGCCGGCAAAGCCGCTTTGGAACACATCCCCTATGAAGTCCGGGGCCTGGCCGCCAAACGCCCCATGATCATCACCGATAAAGGTGTTCGCGGCGCAGGGCTTCTGGAGCCGATCATTTCCGCTTGCGAAGAGAGTGACCTGGAAATCGTCGCTATTTACGACGATGTGCCGCCGGACTCATCAACAGCTGTCGTGCGCGACATTGTTGGCGTCTACCGCCAGGAGAAATGCGATTCAATTATTGCCGTTGGCGGTGGCTCCGCCATTGACACCGCCAAGGCTGTGAATATTCTGGCATCGGAAGGCGGCGATGACATCAGGGCTTACGTCGGAGCGGGGGTCATAAAAAAGGCACTCAAACCCTTCTTCGTGGTGCCGACAACCGCCGGCACCGGCTCCGAGGTCACCTCGGTCGCGGTCATTGCGGATCACGAAAAGTCAGTCAAGCTGCCCTTCTCATCGTCTTTCCTGTTGCCTAACGCCGCCATCATTGACCCCCGCATGACCCTGACCCTGCCGCCCCATGTCACTGCGGCCACGGCCATGGACGCCATGACGCACGCTGTCGAAGCCTTTACCTGCATGGGCAAGAACCCCTTGAGCGACGCCTATGCGACCTCGGCCATCACAAAAATCAGCGCGTCACTGCGCATCGTGATGAAGGACCCGAAGAATGCCGACGCGCGACTGGAGCTGGCCCAGGCCTCCACCATGGCCGGGATCGCCTTCTCCAACTCAATGGTGGGTCTGGTGCACGCGCTCGGCCATGCGACGGGGTCTATCTGTCACTTGCCCCACGGCCTTTGCATGAATCTTTTCCTGCCCTATGTGCTGGAATACAACCTGGAATCCATTCGGGAGCCGCTGGGTGAATTGCTACTCTACCTGGAAGGCCCTGATGCCTTTGCCGCCACACCCTTATCCCGCCGGCCTGAAGCCTCCATTTCCGCGATTAGGCGTCTGCGCGATGATCTGTACAAGCATTGCAAGTTACCGCGCACGATCAAGGAAACCGGCAAAATCAAAGAACACGAACTGGAGAAGATTGCGACCAACGCCCTGGACGACGGTTCTATCATGTTCAACCGTCGGGAAGTCAGCCTGGAGGACGCTCGTGCGGTGTTGAAGCGAGCCTGGGCCTAGTAGTGCCCCTCCGGGCTGAACAGCCCGGAGGGGTGTGACAGAGACAGCCCACTCACTTCTCAGCAGTGCCTCACTCGAGGCGGCGCAGTAACAGCATCGGCGAAACACTCAGCACTGGCCGGAGCTGCCAGCGCCCCAGAAACGCCAGCACAACCGCACTGATCAGCGGGATCGGCACAACGATTTGCCAGTGCCAGCGGAACTCGCCCTCGAACATGCGGTACTGCAATGCCCATACGGCCACTTCCGCAGCCACCACCCCGAGTATCCCGGCGAATAGACCAAGCAATGCAAACTCGAGCATGGTGCTTCGAACCAGCAGTGACTGACGCCCGCCCAGGGTTCGCAAGAGCGCACCCTCGCGCTGGCGATCCTGCAGAGTGGCGCTGACCACGGCGGCCATGACCACCACAGCCGCCGCCAGGATCAAGGCCAGGATAGCTTCTATGGCCTGGGTCACCTGCCTGACAATATCCTGAATGCGCTCAATAATATGATCGATTTCCAGAACCGAAATGGTCGGGAACTGACGCGCAAACTCGTTCAGATCGGACTTCTCATCGCTTTCCAGGTAAAAGCTCGTAATCCAGGTGGCCGGCATGCCATCGAGCGCGCCGCCGGGCGGAAAGGCCATATAGAAATTGGGTTTCAGGCTACTCCATTGCACTGTCCTGATGCTGGTCACCGGCTCGGAAATGGTATCCGACCCTATAGTGAAGCCCAGGCTATCGCCCACGTCCACGCCCAGCTTTTCTGCCAATTCCGATTCCACTGACACGCCCTCGGTTTGCCCCGGATCAAACCACTCACCGGCAACGATGCGGTTGTCTTCAGGAAGGTCGCTCATCCAGGTAAGGTTCAGCTCGCGGTTCAGGGCGCCCACATCGCTTTCCTTGCTGACCACTTCACGCACCGGCTCGCCGTTTATCTGGGTCAGACGGCCACGCACCATGGGGTACAGCGTGTCCAGCGGCAGGTCACGCGCTTTGAGAAAGCCTTCCACCTCAGGCACAGCATCCGGCGCGATGTTGATCAGGAAATGATTGGGGGTGTCTTCCGGCAATTGCGCCTGCCAATCCGCCAGCAGGGAAGACCGAACCAGAATCAGGGTCGTGGCCAGCATCAATGTCATGGCAAATACGGCAATCTGGGACAGACTGGCTCGACGATGCCGGTACAGCCCCACCAACGCCAGGCGCCAGGCGCTGCCGCCGCCGGACATGTGCTTGAGGCTGGACACCAGGCACCAGCCCAACAACACGAGCACCGCAATAAGCGCGATCATGCCACCCAGCAAAGAAAGCACCAGGGATATCTCTCTGGCATACAACCAGACCAGGCCAAAGACGGCCACTGCGGCAATAACCACGTCAAGCCAGGCTTTTTCGCCCGCTTCGCCGGGCTGGCTCCGAAGAACCCTCATGGCGGGAACGTCACGCAAACGCCTAATAGGTGGATAGGCGAAGGCAAACAGTGAGACCAGCGCCGTCAGAAGCGCCGGCGTCAGCGCCATTACGTCAAGCCGGGGCTCAACGGGCTGATCCAGCGCTTGTGCCATGAGCTGGGTAAGCAGCCAGAATAACGGTAAGGACACCAGCAAGCCGCCGACCATGCCGGCAAGACCCCAAAGCGAAAGGCGACCCAGGTAGAGCCTGCCGATACTGCGACTGCCAAGCCCGAGAGTCTTGAGCAGCGCCACGGTGTCGCGTTGATTCAGGGCATACTGCCTGCTTGCCACGGCAACGGCCACGGCCGCCAGCAAGACCGCCAGGCTACCGCCCAGCAGCAGGAAACGCTCGGCCCGCTCCAGCGAATCCGACAAGGCCTGGCCGTCGCGGATACTCTCCCACTCGTGACTTGGCCCGAGTCGGGGCTGAAGCCAGCGGTAAAAGCTCTCCAGAGCCGGTTCCTCACCAGCAAAGAGGTTGACGTATTCAACCCGGCTGCCTTCCTGAACCACCTGGGTGGCGGCCACATCCGCTGCGTGCATCATGATTCGCGGCGACAGGGCCGACATATTGAAACCGCCGTCCGGCGTCCGGATCAGCAGCCCCGTCACGCTGAGGTTTTTTTCGCCGACCTCGATGCTGTCTCCAACACTCACATTCAAAAGCTTGAGCAGGCGCGGGTTAAGCCAGACCTCGCCCTGTTCAGGGCCGCGGGAGACCATCTGCCTGGAGGCATCGGGCTCTTTCTGAAACTCGATTTCACCACGCAACGGATACTGTTTGTTGACGGCTTTGACAGAGACCAATTGAAACTCGTCCCCAGCCAGCACCATGGTGGAAAATTCAACCATTTGGGCGGTTTCAAGCCCGCGGCTTCGGGCCTCTTCGCGCCATTGCGCGGGTATCGGCTCGCCGTTTTCCGACTCCAGTTGACGGTCGCCCGCCAGGAAGGCGCTGGCCGAGGTGACCAGTGTGCTTTGTAACTGGCTGGCAAAAAGCGCAATGGTCGCGACCGTGGCCACCGCCACAATCAGGGCCGCCAGCACCACACGCACATCCCGCTCGCGCCAGTCGCGCCTGACTGACGTCAGCTTTCGGGTGGCACTCATCATCGCGTGAGCTCCTCCACCGCCGCCTGGTCCGCCTCCGACACCCGGCCGGCATCAATATTGAACTGGCGCTGACAGCGTGCTGCCAGGGGTTCATCATGCGTCACCATAACCAGCGTCGTGCCCTGCTCCCGGTTCAGGGCCATCAACAGATCGGAGATGGTTTCACCGGTCTGGTTGTCCAGGTTTCCGGTAGGCTCATCAGCAAACAGGACGATAGGATCGGCGGCAAATGCCCTGGCAATGGCCACCCGTTGTTGCTCACCCCCGGACAGTTGCCGGGGCGTGTGGCGCAGGCGATCGCCCAGGCCGACGCGTTCCAGCAGTTCCCGGGCTTTCGCTCCCGGCGCTTTGTGATCGCCCAGTTCCAGGGGCAGCATCACGTTTTCCAGGGCGGTCAGGGCCGGCAAAAGCTGGAATGACTGAAAAATAAACCCGACTCTCTGGGCGCGCATGCGGGCCCGGTCGTCCTCGCTGAGCTCACTGATCCTGGCACCATCGAGTTCCACCACACCCTCGGTGGGAACATCCAATCCCGCCAACAGACCCAACAGCGTGGTTTTGCCTGAACCGGAGCGGCCCACAATGGCCACGGACTCGGAGCGCTTGATTTCAAGATTGACCCCCTGCAAGATTGTTAGCGTATCATTCCCCAGATCGACCCGGTGGCTGAGATTGCTGGCCCGCAGCATAACGATGCTCTGCGGTGAAAACTGGGACTCCGGCGATGCTTGATTCACGCTCACTCCTGCAAGGATTGTTTAATTACAAAGATGCCTATCAATACGGTAATTGCGTCAGTCAGATCAACTGTTTTCCTGACATTGCTGGCTTTGAGTGCCGCCACCTGGGGAAGTTCCGGCACTGTTTCCGGCACTATCCTGATCATGGGCGACAGCCTGAGCGCCGCTTACGGCGTCGAGACCGAGCGTGCCTGGGTCGCTCGCCTCGATGAGCGGCTCGACAAGCGTGGCTGGCAATCCTGGCAGGTCAAGAACGCCAGCATCAGCGGCGAGACCACCGATGGCGGTGTGCGACGCCTGCCGGACCTCCTGGAACGCCACGAGCCGGAGATTGTTGTGATTGAACTGGGTGGCAATGACGGTCTTCGGGGATTTCCACCGAGTGTGATCAAGGACAATCTGGCGGACATGATCCAGCACTCAAAACAGGCCGGCGCCCAAGTCCTCCTGGTGGGCATGCAAATACCGCCCAATTACGGCAAACCTTATACAGAGGCTTTCGCCAACCTCTATGCCGACCTGGCGGAAACCTATTCGGTCGCTCTGGTGCCCTTCTTTTTGCAGGACATTTACAATCGCGAGGAATTGATGCAATCCGACGGCATACACCCCACTGCCGAGGCCCAGGAGCAACTGCTGGATAACGTCTGGCCCCATCTCAAGTTGCTCATCAGTACCGAAGCAAAAAGCATGGCAAATTCTAGCGCTCAGTAAAACTGACGGAAGAAGGCGGTGGCGCGTCGTTCTGACCAGTAATATCCGTCGGACGCGCTCTCCACAAAACCGACGTGCCCTCCCCACCGGAGCGTCTCCAGGGTGACGTGGTCGCCCAACAGGTCTTTTGCAGGAAAGCATTGCTCTGAGAGAAAGGGATCGTCCAGGGCGTTGACCATCAAGGCGGGCACACGAATATCCCGCAACCGGAACACAGCCGAGCATCGGGCCCAATAGTCTTCCGCATCCCGGAAGCCGTGAAGGGGCGCGGTATAACGGTCATCAAACTCCTTGAAACTGCGGATGTCGCCAAAGCCTGCCACCGTGATCAACTCCGGGAAAAGACCGGCCTTAATGGTCATCTTTGTTTCCAGATCCCTGAGAAACCGCTTCATATAAATCCGCCGGCTGGGGCGCGCCAGCACTCGGGCACCCCCTGCCAGGTCACAGGGCACAGAGAAGGTAACCGCGCCGGCAATTCTGGAGTCCACGGCTTCTCCCTGTTCCGCCAGATACAGAAGACTAAGATTACCCCCCATGCTGAAACCCGACAGGGCGAGCGAACGGTAACCCTGCTCCAGGCCGTGACGAACCACCTGCGACAGATCCCCTGTCGCGCCGCTGTGGTAAAACACGGGTTGATGATTCATGACGCCACCGCAGGAGCGATAATTCCAGGCCAGCACATCCCACCCGTCACGCAACAGGGCTCGCGCCAGACCCCTGATATAAGGCCGACGACTGTTACCCTCAAGACCGTGAGATAAAATTGCCAGTCTGTCGCTGCCCTGGCGATACCAGTCGAGATGCAACTCGTCATCATCGTCCGTGGCAATGATTTCCGTTTCCGGCGTTGTTAAGGACACCTGACGGAACAGTGCCGGCCAGATCGACTGTAAATGGCCGTTGCGAAGCCAGACAGGAGGCTCGTAATTCAGGGCGCGATGGGGGCTGCCCGAAGGCAACGGATGCGGGGCCTGTCTGAAGCCCGCGGTCGTTAATCCGGCGGCCGTCAATGGCTGCCCTTGTTGGGGGGATATACGTTCATGATTGGCTTCCGTCATCAAGTCCTTTGTCCCTGCTGATAATTTCATGGGTCTGCCTCTTGACCACGGAGCCCAAACTCCCTAACATGCCGGCCTCAACGATGCTGTTCCCCGATAGCTCAGTTGGTAGAGCAACGGACTGTTAATCCGTTTGTCGCTGGTTCGAGCCCAGCTCGGGGAGCCACTTCTTCTGAAAAAGCCGCTACTTTTAGCGGCTTTTTTTATGCTGCTCAGAAATCCGGAACCCGGAACCCGAAAGTAATACAAAGGTTCAGGCTTCCCTGAATTCCAGCGATCGATTGCCATGCTTCCCGGGTATTATTCTGAGGCTAGCGGTTTTGCATTGCGCAAGAAAGAGAAAAAGCTTATTGCGGCTTTAGTCCGGCCGAAATAGGCATTTCGGGTGTCAGGCATCGCCAGAACACCTCGAAACCTGAACCACGCGATTGCGGCCAGACTGCTTGGCCTCATAAAGCGCTTTGTCAGCTTGCGCCAGCAGCACCTCAAGATTGCGGGCCTGACAGTCCACCATGGTCGCCACGCCAACACTGACCGTCATCCCGATTCGCCGGCCATGGGTATCAAGTGGTGACGAAGCCACCGACAGACGCAGCCGCTCCGCCACTTTCGCGGCCTGGGATTCATCCGCATCTTCGAGCACCGCGACAAACTCTTCTCCCCCAATCCTGGCAAGAAGGTCGATGTCCCGGAGGGCCTCTCGCGCCAGCCTCATCAGGTGGCGCAGCGCCTCATCACCTGCACCGTGGCCATGGCTGTCGTTGATCGTCTTAAAATGATCAACGTCGAATATCAACAATGACAGCGACCGCTTATGGCGGATAGCTCTTTTGAGGGCCAGTTCGCCAGCCTCAAACAAATAACGGCGGTTGCCGACGCCTGTCAGCCAGTCGGTATTGGCGCTGTGTTCGAGCTTTGTTATGAGGTCTTCACGCTCCTTGTAAAGATTCTCCCGTAACTGCATCTCCTCCATTAATGCACTGTTAACCGATTCCAGTTCAAGAGTACGCGCGTCAACGCGCCGCTCAAGGCTGGCATTGAGGCTGGTCAACTCGGTTTCCTTTGCCATGAGACCATCAACAAGGCTTCTCAGGGCACGGGTCAGAGTTTCGACCTCGGCAAAATCCCTGCGAAGCGTTATGGATTTCCGCAATCGGCCCTGGTTCAGCGCCTTGGCTTCCCTGGCGAGTTTCAGGAGCGGTCGGGTAACACGGTGCGCCGCAAGCCAGGCAAGCAGACAGAAAAAAACCGCCGTGCCGATGCCCGCCAGTATAATGGCATTACGCAAATCCACCACCGGGGTAAAAGCGCTGGTTGCAGGTTGGTAGACCATGACTGTCCAGTCCAGATTGTCGTAACGGCTGTCTTGCCTTAATTGGCTGTAGCCCACCAATTGCTCGGTACCGTCAGGCAAAGCGGCTTTGACATAGCCCGACCCGTCATTGGCAGCGCCCTTTAATATGCTGCTCAAAAAGTCCGACGATTTCAGGCGCTCTGGCCCGAGAATAAGCTCGCCCTCGGCATTGGCGATCAAAAGATCAACGTCGAGGCGATTTCGCAGCCCGTCGAGAAGCGAACGCCGCATCTCCTGAACCCATCGCAGATCCAGGTGAGCGCCCATGACCCCTAGCATCTGGGCTTCCGAATCGAGCAACGGAACGGAAACGTCGATAAAACGCAGCGGTTCCTCGCCCTCGGGATTGATCAGTTTTTCCAGCAACAGCGCCTTGTGTATATCCCCCAGGTAGGGCCCCTCCAAAGCTTCCTGAAACCACGGCTGGGCCGAGACGTCCGCGCCGAGTAGCAGGTCGCCGGTGCTGGCTTTGACCTCCCCGGACAGCGAAACAAAGCCGATCCAGGCGTAATCGCTGAGGCCGGCTTTCATCTCTTCGATAATTCCGGTCATTTCGGCGTAGCTGCGTTTTTCAACAAGTGACACCGCCATCTTCGCCGCGATAGCAAGATCTGTGTAGCGCTCCGCGATCTGGATCTCCACCTTGTCGCGCAGCTGCAACGAAGCCTCCTGCAACTTCAGACCGACTCTTTCACTGAGTTCCCTGGTAGCGATCGACGATGTAAAGGCGACAATTATGACTGTCAATGCCACGGTCAGACTGCCAAAAAGCAGCACAAGACGACTTTTGAGGTTATTGGTAATAATAGAACTGCCTACTGCATTGAACGACGAAACGATTTGGATCATGCCCGCGTTATACGTCGGGGAAGGCCCCGGGGTGACATCGGACACACCACGTAGGACTTGCCTCGGGTGACATTATTTTATCATTTTAAGCCAATAAGGCTTTTGAGGTGGTTAATTAATGTAAGGCACTGTCTCCCAACCGGTCGCGCCCGCTCCGCCGCGCTTCATTGCCGGATAGCCGGGCCATGCACATTCCGGCTCAAGGTGCCTGTGCCCGGAGGATGCAATTTGCGCTGGTATCAGTCGCTAAGGTGCGGGTACTGCATGAATTGACGCAACACCCGGTAGAGGGTATGGCCATCGTCTGCGCCGGCTATCTCACGGATCGAATGCATGCCCCACTGGGCAACGCCAATATCGAGGGTGGTAATGCCCAGGTTGGCAGCCGTGAGAGGACCAATGGTGCTGCCGCAACCCATGTCGCTGCGCACAACAAAGGTCTGGCTTGCCAGGCCCAGCTCATCGCTGATGTGGCGGTAAAGTGCCGCCGAACGGCTATTGGTGGCATAACGCTGGTTATGATTGACTTTGATCACCGGGCCCTTGTTCAGCAGCGGGCCGTGATTTTCGTCATGCCGGTCGGCATAGTTGGGATGTATGCCGTGGGCGTTGTCGGCGGAAATCATCATGGATCGGGCGATGACCCGATTGCGCTTCTCCGTGCCGCACCAGCGATCCAGAACGGAGGCGAGGAAAGGGCCTTGGGCGCCTTCTGCTGATACGCTGCCGACCTCTTCGTGGTCATTGCACACCAGCAGCGCCGGTTCCTGGCCGGAGGCGTCAAGCAGTGCCTGCAGGCCGATATGACAACTTAACAGGTTATCCAGCCGGGCGGAGGCGATAAATTCGTCATTCAGGCCCACCACAGAGGCCGTTTGGCTGTCGTAAAAATTGAGCTCATAGGCGAGGATTTTTTCAATGCCGGCAGCCGGATTGTCAATCTCGATCTGAGTCTTGAGGAGACCGTGAAAATTTGTTTCTTCGCCCTCCTCCATCTGCATGAGTACCGGCGGCAAATCCGTCTGTTTATTGATGGACCGGTTGTTGTTGGCTTCCCGGTCGAGATGGATCGCCAGACTGGGAATGAAGGCGATGGCTTTATGAAAGTCCACCAGCGTATCCAGCACTTTGCCCGCCTCATTTCGATAAGTGACCCGCCCGGCCAGTGAAAGATCGCGGTCAAACCAGGGGTTCAGCAAAGCGCCGCCATAGACTTCGACGCCGAGCGCAAGGCAGCCGTTGCGGCGCAGCTCCGGGTTCGGCTTGACCTTGAGACAGGGGCTGTCGGTGTGTGCTCCGACCATGCGGATTCCGGCGTCACCAGGGTCACGGTGGCCGGTCTGAAAGGCCACCAGTGCGGAGCCATTGCGCACTGTGTAATAGCCACAGCCCGGCTCCAGGTGCCATTCGTCACGCTCATCCAGGGCGGTGAAACCGGCCGCATCCAGTTTATCCGTCATATTGCGGACCGCGTGCCAGGGCGTCGGCGAGCGGGACAGAAATTCAAGCAGGTCGTTATTAAACTCGGCGTGTTCCATGGTCTCTCTTTGTTAACGGCTGATAATAAAATGAACAGTATGGCATGATGCCGCAGGTAACCCCCTTCATCAATCGCCACAGGAGCCACCATTGGGCTATTCCATCCCCGTTCCACGTTTTCTCGACATTGAATATGCCGAGTCCGACGAAGGCATTTTCCCCATCGCCATGGCCTGGTCCCTTGAGGACGGGCGGATGAAAGTTGTGGTTATCGAGCCGGATGAGGACTGGCTGCCAGAGGACAGCGACCCGGCTGACGTGGACACCCGCTACCTCCGTGAGCAGGGTGTGCCACTGGTGGAACTGGCCCGGGACCTGCACGAAGACTTGCCCGACCAGACTGTTTTCGTGGACGGCCTGGACCCGGATCAGGACTTGCTGGAAATGATCTTCGACGCGGTCGGCATGGAGCAGCCGTTCGAAATAGCGCCCCTCGCGGCACTGATCACCGATCTGGACCGGGAAGCTCTGGAAGATGCGCGTCAAAGCCTGATCTTCCAGGAAGGCCTGGACCCCAGACTCCCGGAAACCGGCGTTTACGCGATGCTCATTCTGGCGAACCAGGCCGGCGTCCTCGACCCGGCTCAGCCAGACGACGACGCCGGCGAAGCTGATTAGCCTGAGTGCCGGATATGCCAACAGCGATGGATGCGCGGATTGCGCTGAAAATCCCGGTCCAGGGTCTGCTTTGAGATTTCCTCGACCTGGAACTGCGCTTCCAGGCTGTTGTCGAGCTTGAAACGACGGAAATTGCTCGAGAAGATCAACAAGCCCCCGGGAGCCAGCAGGGTCATGGCCTGCTCCACTAGCTGCCGGTGGTCCCGCTGGATATCCAGCACGCCTTCCATTCGAGCGGAATTGGAGAAGGTCGGCGGGTCCATGAAAATCAGGTCAAAGGTCTCGCCCGACCGGGGACCGGCCGCCAGCCACTCCAGGCAATCCACCTGTTCGACCTTGTGCACTCTGGCGTCGGCCTTGTTTAGCGCCAGGTTATCCCGGGCCCATTTCACGTAGGTATTCGACATGTCCAGGCTGAGTGACGAGGCGGCGCCCCCCGCCACCGCATGCACGCTGGCCGCCGCGGTATAACAGAACAGGTTAAGAAAACGCTTGCCGCCGGCGTGTTCCTGAAGCCAACGACGCACCGGACGATGGTCCAGAAAGAGCCCGGTATCCAGGTAGTCTTTCAGATTCACCTTCAGGCGACAGCCATGTTCCTCGACGGTAAAAAAGTCCCCTGTCATGGCCTGTTTCTCATACTGGGCAGTGCCGGCCTGGCGCTGGCGCTGCTTGCAGACCATGGCGCTGTTGTCTATGTCCAACGCCTGGGGAATCACTGACATGGCCTCTGCCAAACGCTCCCGTGCCGAGCGCGCGTCAACGGTTTTGGGCGGCGCGTATTCCTGAACGTGCACCTGGTCACCGTAAATATCCACCGCCAGGGCAAATTCAGGAATGTCGGCATCGTACAGCCGATAACACTCAATACCGTTTTTCCGCGCCCACTGGCCCAGGCTTTTACGGTTCTTGCGCAGGCGGTTGCCGAGCATTTCAGCCCTTTCCCGATTAAATACCCGGGGATGCACGTCAGGCACTGCGTCCGGGTCCCTGACGGCCTTGGAACGCGTGACACTGGCCTCATCCACATTGAACAGCAGAAGTTGAGCGGGCAACTTGCCGTTGAACATTTTGTACTGTTTATAGCTGCGCAGGCCAATGGCGTGACCGACTTCCGGCGCCCCGGTAAAGACACCCAGGCGCCAACCGGGCAAATGGAGTTTAACCTGTTCGCCAAGCAGTTGATAAAGTCCGGTCAACAGTTTGCGTTCACTCAGACGCTCGCCGTAGGGCGGGTTGGTCAACACCAGCCCTTGGTCTGCCCAGGTCGATTGCCTGGCAAAATCGCTCAATTTCCGGCATTCCACCTGCACCCGTTCCGCAAGGTCAATGCGCTGGATATTGCGCTTGGCGGTATTGATGACAGCCGCATCCTCATCGTAGCCCGAGAAGCCGCTTTTGTTACCGGCACGGCCCAGTTGTGCCCTGTTTGTGGCTTCTTCCAGCAGCGTTGCCCAAAGTTCTGGCTGATGGCCCTGCCAACGGGTGAAACCAAACTGTTCGCGCTGAAGCCCGGGGGCCTGATCCATTGCCATCAGCGCCGCTTCGATCAGCAGAGTGCCGGAGCCGCACATGGGGTCGACAAAATCGCCGCCGGCCGCCGCGATCTCCGGCCAGCCCGCGCGCAAAAGAAGTGCGGCGGCCAGGTTTTCTTTCAAGGGCGCAGCACCTTTCTCGGTGCGATAGCCGCGTTTGTGAAGACTGTCGCCACTCAGGTCGACGCCTACCTGCAACCGGCCCCGATGCAGTCGGGCCGACACCGTAATATCCGGGTTATCCGTGTCGACGGAGGGTCGTGTGCCGTCTTCGAGTCGAAGTCGATCCACCACCGCGTCCTTTACTCTCTGGGCACCGTACTGTGTGTTGCGAATCGCATCACTCTGGCCCACAAAAGCAACCTTGAAACAGCCTGTAGCCCTCAGGTGCCCGGGCCAGTCGATCGACTTAACCCCCTCATAAAGCTGTTCGTCACTGGTCGCCTCAACGTCGGCCAGATGCAGAATGACCCGATTGGCCAGGCGCGACCACAAACAAGCTCTGTAGCCGGCTTCAAGTGTGCCCTGCACCCAGGCTCCGGCGGGGGCATTGCGCAGCAACTCCAAACCGAACCCGGCCAGTTCGTCCGCCAACAGATACTCAAGGCTTTTGGGGCAGGTTACAAAAAAGATAAGACTGGGCAAGGTTTACTCCGGCAATTTTTGAATGGCGCCACATGCGGCGTCATGACTGGCTAACGCTAGTTTAGCACGGTAAGCGGAAGCGCTTTATGTCACAAAAATATAAGTAATCCGTTATATAGATGAAATAAATGGTGTACAGGAACCGATTTTTGGTCTTA
Source organism: Oleiphilaceae bacterium (assembly GCA_018334495.1). Lineage (GTDB taxonomy): Bacteria > Pseudomonadota > Gammaproteobacteria > Pseudomonadales > Oleiphilaceae > Marinobacter. The sequence goes on along the minus strand of JAGXLV010000001.1, from coordinate 116,299 downwards.
TCTTGTTAGTGACGCGTCGTTTCCGGAAAACCCTGGTTTTCCCCAAACAGGATCCTGAACAGTCTTGATCGATCAAGGCATGGGTGCTCAAGCCAGCTACGAGCTGGGCAGCATTCGCCATTATCGCTCCGGACTGGTGTGCACACTTTATTCTGTTACCACTATTGTGAGGAACGGCATGAAGAGACAGAAAAGAGATATGTTCGCCCGTGCATTCAAGCGAGGCTATCTGGCCGGCGTGTCCGGCAAAGCCAAAGACAGCTGCCCCATCGACCAGGTTGAGCATCGGCAGGAGTGGCTTAACGGATGGCGGGAAGGACGCACAGACCACTGGGACGGTATGACGGGGGTATCCGGCATCCATAAATTGCCGAATGTAACGGCGTAACAGACAGGTTCTGAGATCTCGGCAATGCATTTCAAAGACAGTCCGGCCTCGGGTGCGGCGCGCCTAGCACCTCCCGGATTGCTTCCGACCAAACACACAGCAAAACCGGGCTGGCACAGCCCGGGAAACAACCAGACCAAACGCCACGGGGTTCGTTCCCCGCCAGGGCCCGCCAGGCGGGCCCATTTTTTTTCATTTCCGGCTTGGTGGTGCATCCCGGTGTCACCAGAGCCAACGGGCACTCTTAGTTATTCAACGGCTCCGCGACTCCTCAAGAGCCCGTATGGCTTCGACTGCCTCCGCAATCAACGCCGGCCCCCGATAAATAAAGCCTGTGTAAATCTGGACCAGTTTGGCGCCGGCCTGTATTTTTTCGGCGGCACTGTCACCGTCCGTTATGCCACCCACGCCAATAATCGGAAAATCACCACCAAGCTCCGCAGCCAGCGCCTGGATAACCCGGGTTGACGGTTCCCGCACCGGGCCACCACTCAGCCCGCCAATTTCATCCGCAAGCGGATGCCCCCTGACTGCCTCACGGGAGATGGTTGTATTGGTGGCGATAACGCCATCCATACCGGTGTTGGTGAGCGCCTCGGCAACATGTCGAATGGCTCCGTCCTCCATGTCCGGGGCTATTTTGATGGCTATGGGGACGTAACGCTTGTGCCGCCTGGCCTGGACGCCTTGCTCATGTTTGATGGCCTCAAGCAGGGCCGACAATGAGTTACCGAATTGCAGCTCTCTCAGGCCCGGGGTGTTCGGCGACGACACATTGACCGTAATGTAATCCGCCCTGCCGTAGACTGCGGCGATACCGCGACGATAGTCCGACTCGGCTTCATCCAGCGGGGTTATCGCATTTTTACCCACGTTCACCCCCAGAATGCCGGTGTAACCGGCACCCTCGATCTGGCTCAACAAATGCGGCAAACCTTTATTATTGAACCCCATTCGGTTGATGATGGCCTGGTGCTCAGGCAAGCGAAACATTCTGGGCTTGGGGTTTCCAGGCTGAGCCAATGGCGTCACGGTTCCAACCTCGATAAAACCGAAGCCGAGAGCGCCCATCGCATCCATATGATCCGCATCTTTGTCCAGTCCTGCTGCCAAGCCGACCGGATTAGGAAAACTGAGCCCCATGACACTTACCGGCATTGCGGGAACCCGTGGCGTCAGAGGTCGCAACAAGCCAAGCTTCTGGGCCATATCCAGACTGCTGAGCGCAAGGTCGTGAGCCTTTTCCGGGTCTAATCGAAAAAGAAGTTTGCGTAACAGGCCGTACATGGAGGACTCCTTGCTATGCTTGAAAAACATGGTCATGGATGAGTACTGAGAGCGCAAAAGTATAACGAAAGTTTTCCACAGACGCTCACCCTGTAAACCCATGCCCGTTAAATGACTGTATCGTTAAGATCTTGTGACCTTTTCCACGGATTCTGTGGATAACCCTGTTGAAAATGGCCGCCGCCACGTGGGAAACCCTTGGGAAACAAGTCAGCCTACAGATTGATCATTTTTTGATCATATAATTTATCGTTTAACATCAACATCTTAAGTAACTAAAATTGCAAGACGAGCCAATGTAGCGTTTTAATGGACACAATTTATACACAACTCATTTTTGTGCATAAATTTCAACCGCCGCTACCGGAAATTCAGCAAACTAACGGCACTAGTGGCCCGGAGGGCTGCAAAACAACAGGTTAAGGTGCATGACTCCACAACCAGTATCCCAGAAGACTGACAAAGACCGGCGCAGAGCAGAGTTGTCGGCTGCCGCCCGGGTGACCCTTGTCGGGATGCTTCTTGACGGTTTTCTGGCAATCGGAAAATGTATTATCGGAGCGCTTTTTCACTCCCAGGCGATGATTGCCGATGGCATTCATTCCTTCAGTGATGTCGCGTCCGACCTGCTCGTTCTTGGCGTCATGCGCCTTTCCAGACAGGCGCCCGACCAGTCTCACCCCTATGGCCACGAGCGCTTTGAAACCATGGGCACACTGGCCCTGGGGAGTGTTCTGATCGCCGTGGGCGCGGCCCTGGCCTGGGATAACATCGAACGTCTGACGAATCCTGAATCCGCCCTTATGCCGGGCTGGCCGGTTCTGGTGGTCGCGGCTGTGTCGGTCATGGGCAAGGAATGGATCTATCACTACACACGGCGCGTGGGCATTGCCATAGGGTCTGATCTGATCCTGGCCAATGCCTGGCATAGTCGCACCGATGCCCTGTCTTCCGTGGTGGTGCTGCTGTCCACGGTCGGCGCCATGATGGGCTACCTCTGGCTTGACGTTCTGGCTGCGGTGCTTATTGCTGCTTTTGTCGGTTATATAGGTTGGCAGTTCGTCTGGTCCAGCGCAAAGGAGCTGGTTGATACGGCTTTGTCAGCCGGGGATATCCGCATCATGACCGCATTGGCAAAGAACACCGAAGGCGTTCGTGACGTTCACGAGCTGCGCAGCAGGCGTATGGCTGGAGATATACTGGTCGATGTCCACTTGCTGGTTGACCCCAAAATCAGTGTTTCCGAGGGGCATCAGATTGGCATGCGAGTGGTGAGCCAGCTCAAGGAGACGTTCAGCAACATCAAGGACATCACGTTTCATATTGATGCCGAGAACGCTGAGTCTGAACTGGCCACCGACCCAACGCTGCCCAGTCGCATGGAGGTGTGGCAGTTACTTGAGGAGCCCACCGGCAAATTGCCAACGGGCAGCCGTCTGGCGCTGCATTACCTGGAAGGCAAGGTGCACATCGAGCTTTTCATAGCCGACACCCCGGATACGACCCGGGTGCACAACCTGACCAGACATGTCAGCGACAGACCCTGGCTGGGCAGCTTCCGCGTCTGGCACCCGGCGGATTAGCGTTCCCGTTTGCCTCCATCCGTGACAGGAATTCCTGCATCATTGAGGTATAAAGCTCACGGCTCAGGCCGTGCGGATGGCGGCTTCTTTCAATGTCGAAATCTGGTCGCGCAAACGTGCGGCCTGCTCGAAATCCAGGTTCGATGCCGCCTTGTACATGTCGTCTTCGAGCTTGCTGACTTCCTTGAGCAATTGTTCCGGACTTCGGCCATGGGCCTCGGCACGGTAATGTTCGGCCTCTTCCGCGGCTTTCTGTCCCGGCCGCTCGCCGCCCCGGCGCTTGGCGGCGCCGCTGGCAACAGCACCTTCCATCACATCCGCCACTTTCTTGCTGAGTCCGATTGGAGTGATGTTATGCTCGATATTGTAAGCGGCCTGGGTGGCACGGCGGCGCTCGGTTTCATCGATGGCCCGCTGCATGGAGCCCGTCACCCGGTCTCCGTACAGAATAGCCTTGCCATTCAGGTTCCGGGCGGCCCGGCCAATAGTCTGAATCAATGAGCGCTCGGAGCGCAGAAAACCTTCCTTGTCCGCGTCCAGAATCGTCACCAGCGACACCTCCGGCATATCCAGGCCTTCACGCAGCAGATTGATGCCGACCAGCACATCGAAGACGCCACGGCGCAAATCGCGAATGATTTCCACCCGCTCGACGGTATCGATGTCCGAGTGCAGGTAACGCACGCGAATATTATGCTCCATGAGAAAGTCGGTCAGATCCTCCGACATACGCTTGGTCAATGTGGTCACCAGCACGCGTTCGCCGACCGCGGTGCGCTTGCCTATTTCGGACACCAGATCGTCAACCTGGGTGGAGGCCGGGCGAACCTCGATTTCAGGGTCCAGCAAACCGGTGGGCCGAACCACCTGCTCCACCACCTGGCCGGAGTGTTCGGCCTCGTAATTGCCCGGCGTGGCGGAGACGAAAATCATCTGGGGTGCCATGCGCTCCCATTCGTCAAATCGCATGGGCCGGTTATCCAGCGCCGATGGCAGGCGAAAGCCATATTCCACCAGGGTTTCCTTGCGGGACCGGTCGCCCTTGTACATGGCGCCAATCTGGGAAATTGTCACGTGGGACTCATCCACCACCAGCAAGGCATTGGGTGGCAAATAGTCAAACAGGGTCGGAGGTGCCTCGCCGGGAAGGCGGCCGGACAGATAGCGGGAGTAGTTTTCGATACCGTTGCAATAGCCCAACTCCAGCATCATTTCGATGTCGTACCGGGTTCGTTCCTCCAATCTCTGGGCTTCCACCAGACGGTTGTTGTCCCGCAACAACTTCAGGCGTTCCTCAAGCTCCACCTTGATGTGCTCGATAGCATCCAGGACTTTCTGCCGGGGCGTGACGTAATGAGATTTCGGGTAAATGGTGACCCGGGGCACCCGGCGAAACACTTCGCCGGTGAGCGGGTCGAAATAACTCAGGTTTTCCACTTCGTCATCGAACAGTTCGATGCGGACGGCTTCCTTCTCCGATTCCGCCGGAAACACATCGATAACATCCCCCCGGACCCGATAATTGGCCCGGTGAAACTCGATATCGTTGCGAGTGTACTGGAGTTCCGCCAGGCGCCGGATGATAGTGCGCTGGTCGATCCGGTCGCCACGGTCCAGGTGCAGCATCATTTTCAGGTAAGACTGGGGATCGCCCAGGCCGTATATGGACGAAACCGTGGCCACGATGATGGCGTCCGGCCTTTCCAGCAGGGCCTTGGTTGCCGACAGGCGCATCTGCTCGATGTGCTCGTTGATGGAGGCGTCTTTCTCGATGAAGGTGTCCGACGATGGCACATAGGCTTCAGGCTGGTAGTAATCGTAGTAGGATACGAAATACTCGACCGCATTGTCGGGGAAAAACTCCCGGAACTCACCATAAAGCTGGGCCGCCAGGGTCTTGTTGTGAGCCATGACGATGGTCGGGCGCTGGATCTTCTCGATCACGTTGGCCACGGTAAACGTCTTGCCCGATCCGGTCACGCCCAGCAGAGTCTGATGAGCCAGACCGGATTCGATACCGTCCACCAATTCAGCGATAGCCTTGGGCTGGTCGCCGGCGGGTTCGAAAGGCGAATCAACTTTGAACATAGGGTTTGAACGTCCTCCGGAACGTTTGAGGTAGTGCAAGCAGCCTTATCGTTGCCATTGCTTCATGATAACATCTGCGGTCTGAGCAGCCACGGATTCCGGCACAGCGTGCGGCCGGAACCGGATGGGCCTTCTATGACGTATTGCTAAGGAGCGCAAGTTTGGACCTTCAACTATCCACCCGTGTAAAGGCTATCAAGCCGTCCCCCACCCTCGCGGTCACTAACAAGGCAGCTGAACTCCGGGCTGCCGGCCAGAACATTATCGGGCTGGGCGCGGGCGAACCGGATTTTGACACTCCGGATCATATTAAAGAGGCGGCGATTACAGCCATTAAAAATGGCCAGACCAAATACACTGCGGTGGATGGTACGCCCGGCCTGAAAAAGGCGATCATCGCCAAGTTCAAACGGGACAATGACCTCGATTACGAAGCCAACCAGATCCTGGTCTCCAGCGGCGGCAAACAGAGTTTCTTCAACCTGGCACTCGCGACCCTGAACCCCGGTGATGAGGTCGTCATTCCGGCACCTTACTGGGTATCTTACCCGGACATGGTCCTGGTCGCCGAGGGCAAGCCGGTGATTATCGAAACGGGTGCTGATACCCGCTTCAAGATTACTGCCGATCAGTTGGAAAACGCACTCACGGATCGTACCCGACTGTTCGTTATCAACAGCCCCTCCAACCCCAGCGGCATGGCCTACTCACGTGAGGAGCTCAAGCCCATCGCTGATGTGCTGCTGCGCTATCCGGATGTAATGATTGCCACCGACGACATGTACGAGCCCATCCTTTGGACCGACAAGCCGTTCTGCAATATCCTGGATGTGGCGCCGGAGCTATACGATCGCACCTTCGTACTGAACGGCGTTTCCAAAGCCTATTCCATGACCGGCTGGCGCATCGGCTATGCCGCCGGCCCGGCAAATGTGATCGGGGCCATGAAAAAGATCCAGTCACAGAGCACCTCTAACCCGGCGTCGATCTCCCAGGCCGCCGCCGAGGCCGCGCTCAACGGGCCACAGGATTGTGTTGGCGAGATGGTCAAAGCCTTCAAGGAACGCCACGATTACCTCGTGGAGGCACTGAACGACCTGCCCGGCGTCACCTGCGAGCACGGCGATGGTACTTTCTATGCATTTCCCAGTTTCCAGGGCGCCATCGACGCCAAGCCTGGCGTGGAAAATGATGTGGAGTTTGCCGAGGTACTCCTGCGCGAGGCCGGCGTTGCTCTGGTTCCCGGCTCCGCCTTTGGCGCACCAGGCCATATGCGCCTGAGTTTTGCCACCGACATGGCCACACTGAAGGAAGCCATAAAGAGACTCAAACAGGCATTGTTGGAAACCTGAATTCAGGGTTGACGATTCAGGCCGGTCGCCTTAATATACGCGCCACGTTGAGCCGCGGGGCGGCCGGGTCGCATGATCCGAAGCTTTCGTTCAACGCTGTTCCCCGATAGCTCAGTTGGTAGAGCAACGGACTGTTAATCCGTTTGTCGCTGGTTCGAGCCCAGCTCGGGGAGCCACTATTGCAGAAAGCCGCTGGCCTGATAAGGGCAGCGGCTTTTTTATTGGGCAATCAGCCGGCTGGGGTGCCGAGATCCTGATGGATAGCCTGCAAGGCTGTCAGGGGGTTATCCGCTTGGGTGACAGGCCTGCCGATCACCAGGTAGTCGCTGCCGGCGGCAATGGCCTCTGCGGGTGTCACGACGCGCTTCTGGTCGCCATGACTTGCCTCTGCGGGGCGAATTCCGGGAGTTATCAATTTGAATCCGGCGCCCTGCTCACGCTTTAGCATAGCCGCCTCCTTAGCCGAGCAGACCACACCATCGAGCCCGCAACGTGCTGTCAGCGCGGCCAATCGCGCGACCTGATCCGCTGGCGTGCCAGCAATGCCAATGGCCTCAAAATCAGACTCCGTCATGCTGGTGAGCACGGTCACAGCAATCAGCCAGGGGCGGCCAGGGCCGAAAGACTGCAACCGCTCCCGACAGGCGAGCAGCATTTTTTCGCCGCCTGAGGCATGCACATTGACCATCCAGACACCCATGTCGGCAGCGGCGGCAACAGCAGCGGACGTTGTATTGGGAATGTCGTGAAATTTCAGGTCAAGAAAAACCTCAAGGCCACGATCCTGAAGCTTGCGAACCAGCGCCGGGCCAGACCGGGTAAACAACTCTTTACCGACTTTGACACGGCACAAGGCCGGGTCAAGATTATCCGCAAGCTCAAGTGCCGGTCGCTCTGAAGCAAAATCCAGCGCCACAATTATTTTCGGGTCATTATTTGTCTGCACAGGGCATTATTCCTGGTTAAAGCATCATCAAGGGAGGTCGGAGCCACGACTGGGAGGCGAGGTTATTCAGCCTCAACACCCTGAATGGGGCGGACGGTCTCCCAGTGTTTACAGCTGGGGCAGAGCCAATGCAACTGCTGCCCGGCAAAACCACAGTTAACACAGCGGTAAAGCGGACGATCCGATAAAAGAAGCTGGCCAATCTGCCTCACCAGACGTCCTTCATCCGTTGAACCGCCCGTTTCAAACCCCGTCATTTCCACCAAACGCAACAGCCCTCTCACACTGGGCCTGACTTCCAGTTTCTCGCGCAAAAGCTCCGCAGCCGCGGATTTTCCAGCTGAACGCTCAACCGATTCCACCAGGGCCAGCAAAAGCGTGGTACTGGGCCAGTTGTCGTAGAGTTTACGCAATTTCTTACCCAGGCGACTGACGTCCCCATGTTCTCGCTCAAGGTTCATCAACCAATCGATGGCTTCAGGGCCAAACTCCGGATTTTGATCAAACACCTTCAAAACAGCAGAAGAGGCCGCCTTATAATTGCCTTGCCGGCTCTGTAGCTTACTCAGGATGAACGTTGCCCGTACACAGGTCTTGTCGTATTCAAGCGCCTCGCGAGCCAACTTCTGAGCACGCCATCGGTCGTCCTGATTCAGCGCCTCGTCGGCTTTTTCACAAGTAAGATAAGCCAACTGTATGTTCACGCCGGGATCTTCAGCTCCTACCGTCAAAGTGCGAGCGACGTCACAGGCTTTATCCCATTCTTTTTCCCGTTGATACAACTCAATCAGATGGGATGAGGCCCGAAGGCCATAATTACGCTCACCCATCAACTCCTGGAGAAGTGCTTCGGCACGGTCCAACAGGCCTGCTGCAAGATAATCCAGTGCCAGCTCATAGGTCACCTGAGGAGAAAAGCGGGAAGGTAATTCCGGCCGTGCCAGGAGATTCTGGTGAATGAGAATGGCACGATCACTCTCGCCCTTCTGACGAAACTGAGCCCCGATTGAAAGATGGAGATTGACCGTATCAGGGGTGACCGCCAGGGATTGCACAAAATTTTCAACGGCCTGGTCCGAGTAGTTGGTAAACAGGAACTGGAGACGATCCCTGACGGACTCTTCATCGGAGATTACTGAATCGGCGCGGGAGGAAGACTGTCCGGAGCGCCCAACAAACCAGCCAGCAGCAACGGCCGCTGTTAATAGCAGCCACTGAAAAACGATATCCATCAGACTGCCCGGTTATTGGTATTCCTGGATTTTTCCAACGCTTGCTCTGCCCGGTTAAGACGTTTTTGCAAGTGGCGCTTCGATACAGAGGTTTTTACCGTCGAAAGCAACGCAAGTACTATGCCCAACAAGGCTCCGATGACGAAGGACAAGGTTATCCAGACAACAATATTTCTGGATTCGGTTTGGAATGCCAGAAAATCCAGCGCAACCCGCTCCTGGTTATTCAGTGAAAAAACCAAAACTACCAGAATCAGGAATAAAACCAGCAGAATGATCAGAATCTTCCGTATACCGGACATAGGCTAAGCGCTCCTTTAATCACTCATTCTGCAGGGCAATGCCTTCGAAATTCAATAACCTTTTTTCATGCTGTCGTTGACCTGCTCTCGCAACTCTTTACCGGGTTTGAAATGAGGAACCTGCTTGGCCGGCAGTTGCACTGCCTCACCGGTTTTGGGATTTCGGCCAGTACGGGCGGCACGATGATGTAAAGAAAAGCTCCCGAAGCCACGGATCTCAATGCGCTGACCTTCAGCCAGCGACTGGGACATATGTTCAATGATGGTCTTTACAGCCAACTCCACATCTTTCACGGAAAGCTGGGCCTGCTTGGACGCAATCAATTCGACCAATTCAGACTTCGTCATGAGGTTTATTCCTTTTTCGTTCTTATTGCACGACTGCAACGTGAAACTACTTTTCCAGTTTAGCTAAACCCCAAAAAAACACAAAAAAAACGGGCTCTTACAGCCCGTTTTTTTCACTACCGGAATAATTATTCCTTGGGAGTGTTTTGTTGCTGCATCTGTTCTTTAATGAGATCACCGATGGTGGTCGCACTTGAATCAGAAGCTTTCTCGCGAACACTCTGCAAAGCCTGCTTGTCTTCCTCAACGTCCTTGGACTTGACCGACAGGTTAATTACACGGTTTTTACGATCGATGCTAATGATCTTCGCTTCAACTTCATCGCCTTCGTTCAGCACGTTGCGAGCATCTTCGATGCGGTCGCGGCTGATTTCAGAGGCTTTCAGGACAGCTTCGACTTCGTCATTCAAAGCGACAGTCGCCTGCTTGGCATCAATGGCAGAAACCTTGCCCTTGACGATGGAGCCTTTATCGTTGAGCTGAACAAACTCGGCAAACGGATCGCTTTCCAACTGCTTGATACCCAGCGAGATGCGTTCACGCTCCGGATCAACGGACAGGATAACGGTTTCAACTTCGTCGCCTTTCTTGTATTCACGAACGGCTTCTTCGCCGGTTTCGTTCCAGCTGATGTCAGACAGATGGACCAAACCGTCTATACCGCCGTCCAGACCGATGAAGATACCGAAATCGGTAATCGACTTGATCTTGCCCGAAATACGATCGCCTTTATTGAAGTTGCCGGAGAAGTCTTCCCATGGGTTCGAGACACACTGCTTGATACCCAAAGAAATACGACGACGCTCTTCGTCAATATCGAGGATCATTACCTCAACTTCGTCACCAACATTCACTACCTTTGAGGGGTGGATGTTTTTGTTGGTCCAGTCCATTTCAGAAACGTGAACCAGGCCTTCCACGCCTTCTTCCAACTCGGCAAAGCAGCCGTAGTCGGTCAGATTGGTCACAGTAGCCTTGACCCGGCTGCTCTCCGGGTAGCGACCTTTGATGTTGACCCAGGGATCTTCGCCCAGCTGCTTCAGACCCAGTGATACGCGGTTACGCTCGCGATCGAACTTGAGTACCTTGACGCTGATTTCGTCGCCGACATTAACGATTTCGCTCGGATGCTTGATGCGCTTCCAGGCCATATCGGTGATGTGCAGCAGGCCGTCAACACCGCCCAGATCCACGAACGCGCCGTAGTCGGTGAGGTTCTTGACGATGCCCTTGATTTCCATACCTTCGGTCAGGGTTTCAAGCAACGCATCACGCTCGGCACTGTTCTCGGCCTCGAGAACCGCACGGCGGGAAACAACCACGTTATTGCGCTTCTGGTCGAGCTTGATAACCTTGAATTCGAGCTCCTTGTTCTCCAGGTGCGCGGTATCGCGAACCGGACGAACGTCAACCAGCGAACCTGGCAGGAAGGCACGAATGCCGGCCAGATCGACTGTGAAACCACCTTTGACCTTGCCGTTGATCACACCTTTGACGACTTCTTCAGCTTCGAAGGATTTCTCAAGGACCTTCCAGGCTTCTGCACGCTTGGCTTTCTCACGTGACAGACGGGTTTCCCCGAAACCATCTTCAACTGCATCGAGAGCCACGTCGACAACATCGCCGATCTGGACTTCCATCTCACCCTTGTCATTAAGGAACTGTGAGGCAGGAATAACACCCTCGGACTTGAGACCGGCGTTAACCGTTACCCAGTCGCTGTCGATATCAACCACGGTTCCCTGGACGATGGAACCGGGTTGCATGTCAATTTCTTTTAGGCTTTCTTCAAATAGATCCGCAAAGCTCTCGCTCATTATATGTCCTATGTGATCAACGCAAGTTTACTCCGTGCTGCCAGCGGCACGGTCTTATTAATAGTGGCAGGATACAACCAGGGCTGGCTGTTAGCATTGCCTCCTGCTTCCAACAATAAAAAGGTGCGGTCAGGCCTGGCCGGCTGCGACCATAACTCTGTCCAACACCTCTTCTATGCTCAAACCCGACGAGTCAATGACTTGCGCATCTTCTGCAGGTTTGAGCGGAGCCGCGGAACGATTCATATCCCGATCATCCCGCGCCCGTATTTCTTCTAAAACGTCGCCAATATTAACACTGACGCCCGCATCCTTCAACTGACGATAACGCCGTTCTGCCCGTACTTCGGCGCTGGCGGTCAAAAAAACCTTGGCCCCGGCATTGGGGAAAACAACGGTGCCCATGTCCCGGCCATCGGCTACCAGGCCGGGCAACTGCTGGAAGTCCCGTTGCCGTTGCAGGAGTGCATCCCGAACTGGCTGCAAGGCGGCGATCCGGGAGGCGTTGTTGCCACAACCCTCTGTGCGAAGCTCTGCGGTAACGTCTTCGCCTTTCAATAAAACCCGCGCCGGCTCGTCGGCATTGGTGGGCTTGAAGGATACGTTGAGGTTCAACGCCACCCGTGCCAGGCCCGCCTCATCATCAAAGGCAATACCCTGGCGCATAGCCGCCAAGGCGGTCAGCCGGTACAAAGAACCGCTATCAAGCAAATGCCAACCCAGGCGAGCCGCCGCCATCTGAGCAACGGTTCCCTTGCCTGCGCCGCTGGGCCCGTCAATAGTGATTACCGGAGCCCCGGAATCCATCATGATTACTCTCCCGCTGCTGTTACTTTTATACCGACGCTCCGGGCCAGCTCCACGAAGCCCGGGAATGACGTGGCCACATTGGCGCAATCAGTGACTTCAATATCATCAGTGGCAACCAGCGAGGCTACTGAGAAGGCCATGGCGATACGGTGATCGCCGTGACTGTCGACCTGGCCGCCGCCAATGATCTGACCACCGGCAATAACAATGCCATCCTCGGTTACGGTAGTGTTGACCCCGAGATTCGCAAGACCGTCGGCCATGACCTGAATGCGATCACTCTCCTTGACCCGCAATTCTTCCGCTCCGCGGAGAACGGTTTCGCCACTGGCGCAGGTAGCCGCTATAAACAGTACCGGAAACTCGTCAATGGCCAGAGGTACCTGGGCAACCGGTATGTCGATGCCTTTGAGCTTTGCCGAGCGGACCCGCAGATCGGCCACCGGCTCACCCCCCACTTCGCGCTCATCCAGCACCTCAATATTGGCACCCATGAGGCGCAAGATATTGATAACACCGACCCGCGTGGGATTCATACCGACGTGGCGCAGAACCAGATCGGAGTCGGGGGCAATACTGCCGGCCACCAGGAAAAATGCCGCCGAGGAAATGTCCGCGGGCACGTCGATACTGGTTCCGGTCAGTCGTCCGCCACCGGTAAGGCTGGCTGTGGCGCCCTCGCGCTCAACCTCATAGCCGAATCCGGCCAGCATTCGCTCCGTATGATCACGGGTGGGCGCCGGCTCAGTCACGGAAGTCACGCCATCGGCATAAAGCCCGGCCAGCAAAAGACAGGATTTGACCTGGGCACTGGCCACCGGCATATCGTAATGAATGCCCTTAATGACGCGCCCGCCCTGAATCCTGAGCGGCGGCCGGCCACCCTCGGCGGTGTCGATTACGGCACCCATCAAGCGCAGCGGCTCCGCGACCCGCCCCATGGGGCGCCCTGACAGACTGGCGTCGCCCACTAACTCGGAATCGAATGGCTGAGCGGCGAGAAGGCCGGAAAACAAACGCATGGCAGTGCCGGAATTACCCAGATATAAAGGCCCCCGGGGTGCCTGAAGACCGTCAATGCCGACGCCATGAATGCGAACTCGGCCATTATCCGGCCCTTCGATGGTCACGCCCATATCCCTGAAAGCTTGCAGGGTGGCCAGGCTATCCTCTCCTTCCAGAAAGCCCTCAATTTGAGTCTCGCCATCCGCGAGAGCGCCCAGCATGATGGATCGATGGGAAATGGATTTATCACCGGGAACACGAATGTCTCCGGTTACACAACTGCCCGGCTGAAGCCGGAACTTGAGTTTCTTTTGGCTCATGGTGGTCACGTAGGCCTGTCCTGAAAGCATCTTGGAAAAATGATCACGCGCCGCCTTGGCGCGACTGAACACCCGGAGCAGCATGGCGCTGTCCTGGTTTGCGATAGCGTTCCTGAGCTGGTCGAGGTCGCGGGCGAAGTGATCCACCACCCGCAATACGGCCTGCTGGTTGGAAAGAAAAATATCATGCCACATCACCGGATCGCTGGCGGCGATGCGGGTAAAGTCCCGAAAACCGCCGGCTGCATACCGGAAAATCTCAAGGTTCTCGTCTTCGCCGGCAAGCGTGTCCACCAGCGAAAAGGCGATCAGATGAGGCAGATGACTGGTGGCGGCCAGCACGTCATCATGGTGAGCCACGGACATGGTGAGGACATTGGCGCCGCAGCCTTCCCAGAGCGCCCGAAGTCGACTGAGCTGGGGTTCGTCCACAGAATCCGGCGGTGTCAGAATCACCTTGTGGCCGACAAATAGATCCGGGTTAGCAGCGGTCACGCCACTTTTTTCAGAACCGGCAATTGGGTGGCCCGGAATCACGGTAATCGGAGCCTGCCCAAACACCTGCCGCACCGAATCAACAAAACTGGCCTTGGTGCTGCCGACGTCCGTCAGCAGTGCGTCTTTGCCCAAGGCAGGCTTGACCTCACGCAGGACCTGCTCGGTGGCCCGCACCGGGACCGCGATCACCACCAGGTCAGCCCCTGTGACGGCGGCCGCAACAGACTCGGCGGCCTCATCGATAATGCCCAGCTTGAGCCCCAGCGCCAGCTCGTCTGCGCGCTGATCGGCCGCTACCACATGCTGAGCCAGACGGTGCTTACGAATGGCGCTGCCGAGCGAGCCTCCAATCAACCCAAGGCCGATGATGGCGACACGCCGAAACGGGGCGGGCTGATCAACCATGAAGGGCCTCATCCACTTTAGGGTTCAGGGCTTCCGGCAGAGCCTCAAGCAGTCGAAGGTTCTCCTCGTGCAGCCCCACAGAAACACGCAAGTGACGAGGCATACCGTAACCGGCAATGGGGCGTACAATCACGCCCTGTTCCAGGAGCCGCTGGAATACAGAACCGGCCTCCTCGCCCACATCAACGGCGATAAAATTACCCGCTGAAGGCACGTAATCCAGGCCCAGACGCTCAAAACCCTGCTCCAACTGCCTGAGACCGTCGGCATTGGCCTGCCGTGCCCGAGCCAGATACTCATCATCGTCCAGGACGGCGGTGGCCGCCGCCAAGGCAATGGCATCCACGTTAAACGGCTGTCTGACACGATTCAGGATATCGGCGATGGCCGGTGATGACAGGCTGTAACCTACCCGCAAAGCCGCCAGACCCCAAGCCTTGGAAAAGGTCCGGGTCACGATCAGATTGGGGAACTGTTTCAGCAAGGCAACGCCGTCAGGAAAACCGTCGCCCTCAAGGTATTCAAAGTAGGCCTCATCAAGCACCACCAACACCCGTTCGGGGATTTGGCCGAGAAACGCCTTGATGTCGCGGGCATTGTGCACCGTACCGGTGGGGTTGTTCGGGTTAGCCACAAACACCAGTCGGGTTTTTTCGGTAACCGCGGCAGCCATGGCATCCAGATCATGACCCCAGTGCCGGCCTGGCACCTCCACGCCCTGCGCGCCGAGAGCCCGAGTCACCAGCGAATAGACGGCAAACGCATGTTGCGAATACACCACTTCGCTGTCACGATCGGCAAAACTGCGGGCAATGATTTCGAGGACGTCATTGGAGCCGTTACCCAGAGTGATCTGGGCCGGGCCCACGTTCAATTTTTCAGCTAATCTGGCTTTGAGATTAAAGCCGTTGCCGTCCGGGTAGCGGCACAGGGAATCCAGTTCGGCCCGGGCAGCCGCCAGCGCCGCCTGACTCGGCCCCAGCGGGTTTTCGTTGCTGGCCAGTTTGACAATGCTGGCAGGATCCAGCCCCAACTCCCGGGCCAGTTCATCTATAGGCTTGCCGGGCTGGTAAGGCATCATGCCCTGGACGCCGGCAACCGCGAGTGTTTGATAATCGATTGACATAGCACGCCCCTAAGTGACCGACAGCTCAGCCTGTCGCTGCAATTTCATGTTAACGCCCGACAGACTCCAAGAGCACTTTGTTCATAAACGGCTAAAGTACGCCAATCGGATAAGACCCCAAACGCTTCAGTTCGACGGCCTCACCTTCGAGATCCGCAAGCAGGTCGGCCACCCCCCTGTCCTCCATGTGGCCCTCGAAATCAATATAAAACACGTACGCCCAGGTGCCACTGGGGGACGGGCGGGTTTCGATCCTGGTCAAACTGATATCTTTAAGGTGGAAAGGTTCCAGCAAATGATAAAGAGCACCCGGTTTGTTACGCATGGAGACCAGGATCGATGTCTTGTCGTGGCCGCTGGGGCTGACCGACTCGCGACCGATAATGAGAAACCGGGTGGTGTTGTCCGGCCGGTCTTCAATCTTGTCGGACAACTTGTTCAGGCCGTACAGCTCAGCCGCCATGTCACCGGCAATGGCCGCCGTGCCAGGCTCTTCCGCGGCGCGACGAGCCGCTTCGGCGTTACTGCTGACAGCCACCCGTTCGACGCCATAACGATGGGCGTCAAGCCATTGTCGACACTGGGCAAACGATTGCTGATGCGAGTAGATGCGGGTCAGTTCAGCGCTGTCTGTACCCGGCGCCGCCAGCAGATGGTGATGAATGCGCAGCTGGACTTCACCGCAGATTTTCAGAGGTGAGGACATAAACATGTCGAGGGTATGGCTGATCATGCCTTCCGTTGAGTTTTCCACCGGCACCACACCGTAATGGGCGGAGCCCGATTCCACCTCGCGAAAAACCGCATCAATGGCCGGCAGAGGCACACTGACCACCGAGTGGCCAAAATGCTTAAGCGCAGCAGACTGGGTGAAAGTGCCCGCCGGGCCCAAGAAGGCGATATGCATGGGCTTTTCCAGCGCCAGACAAGCCGACATGATTTCACGGAACAGGCGCGCCATCTCCTCACCGGACAGTGGCCCCGGGTTTTCTTCCTGTATGCGCCTTAAAACCTGAGCTTCCCGCTCGGGGCGGTAAAAAAACACCGCGTCCTCCGGATGGGCCGCGAGTTTCACACGGGCAACTTCCTGTGCGCAACTCGCCCGGGCGCTGATCAGCGCCATGATCTGCTGGTCGATATCGTCAATTTCGTCACGTAATTCGGCCAGGCGGGCCTGCTCATCACTCATCTCAGGCACGCTCCTTCTCAAAGGTGACCATGTATTCAATCAAAGCATCCACACCGGCTTCCGGCATGGCGTTGTAAATACTGGCTCGCATACCGCCCACGGAACGGTGGCCTTTGAGATTGAGCAGCCGGCGCGCTTCCGCGCCCTCAAGAAAGGCCGTATTGAGCGCTGCGTCCGCCAGGGTGAAAGGGACGTTCATCCAGGATCGAAAACGGGGCCTGATGGGGTTGGCGTATAAATCGCTGCGATCAATGAAGTCATAGAGTTTGCGGGCTTTACGGGTGTTCACCTCGCCCATGGCCGTCAAGCCGCCCTGGGCTTTCAGCCACTTGAACACCAGGCCGGCCAGGTACCAGGAATAGGTAGCAGGCGTGTTATACATCGAAGCGTTATCCGCCGTGACCCGATAGTTCATCATGGTTGGCGTTTCTTTGCGGGCCCTGCCCAAAAGGTCTTTATGAACAATGACGACGACCAAACCGGAAGGCCCGATGTTCTTTTGGGCGCCGGCATAGATCAGGTCGAACCGGGAGACGTCCAGTGGCCGCGAAAGAATCGTGGACGACATATCCGCCACCAGTGGGACATTGCCAGTATCCGGAACAAAGTCGAACTCCAGTCCGCCAATGGTTTCGTTGGGGGTGTAATGCAGGTAAGCCGCCTCCGGATTGCAGTGCCACTGGTCTTGATCCGGCACCTCAATAAAGCCGCTGGCCTCGCTGCTGGCGGCCACATTGATATCGCCGTAACGACGGGCCTCGGCGATGGCCTTGGTAGACCAGATACCGGTGTTGACGTAATCCGCGGAGTTTTTCTCTCCCAAAAGATTCAGCGGGACAGTCGCAAACTGGCTGCTGGCGCCGCCCTGCATGAACAGCACCGCATAATCGTCCGGAACACCGGCCAGATCACGCAGATCCTGCTCGGCGGCCTCGGCAATACTGACGAAGGCATCGCCGCGATGGCTCATTTCCATCACCGACATTCCGGTGCCATGCCAATCCAGCATTTCGTCCCGCGCCTGCCGAAGTACGCTCTCCGGCAGTGCCGCCGGCCCTGCACAAAAATTATATGCCCTGCTCATGGCGCAACCTGATCTCGTCTGTTTCTCGTTACACAGGAAAGCTAAAACAGCCCTACGGACTGGCGCTTATTCCGCGCCGGCGTCTTCGTCCGTATTGTCACTGTCGGCCTCTGCACTTTTGGCTTCGCCTTCGACTTCGGCGTCAAGCGCCTCTACGCCGGTATCGGCAATCCGTTCAACGCCGACAAGACGCTCGTCTTCCTGGCTCAATTTGATCAGCCGCACACCCTGGGTATTTCGGCTCAACACCGATACCTCATCAACACGCGTGCGCACCAGGGTGCCCTTGTCGGAGATCAGCATCATCTCGTCGCCTTCAAAAACCTGAAGCGCCGTAACCAGATTACCGTTTCGGTCCGAGCACTGCATGGCAATCACGCCCTGACTGCCGCGACTATAGGTCGGGAATTCTTCCAGGAGGGTACGCTTACCATAACCGTTCTCGCTTGCTGTCAGGATGATACCGCCCTCCTGAGGCACGATCAGTGACACCACATGATGTTGTGGCGGCATCCGGATACCTCGAACGCCCCGTGCCGTGCGACTCAGCGGCCGGATTTGATCCTCACCAAAGCGCACAGCCTTACCGGCGGTGGAAAACAGCATGACTTCGCTGGTGCCCACGGTAATTTCCGCACCAATCAGGGTATCGCCTTCGTCCAGTGACAAAGCGATCAGACCGCTGGAGCGGGGCCGGGAGAAGTTCGGCAGCGGCGTCTTCTTCACGATACCGGCGGAAGTCGCCATCAGCACGTAGTGATCTTCCGGGTAATCCCTGACCGGCAGGAAGGTGGTGACCCGCTCACCCTCCTCCAGCGGCAGAATATTCACCATGGGCCGGCCACGGGAAGCCCGACTGGCACGCGGAATCTCGAATACCCGTAACCAGTAAACCTTGCCACGACTGGTAAAGCACAGAATCGTGTCGTGGGAATTGGCCACCAGCAGTTTTTCGATGAAGTCTTCTTCCTTCATCCCGGTCGAGGCCTTGCCCCGGCCACCGCGACGCTGGGCCGCGTAATCCTCGATGGCCTGAGTCTTGGCGTAGCCACCATGGGAAATGGTGACCACCAGCTCTTCTTCAGCAATCAGGTCAGCGACGGTGAGATCACGCTTGGAACTGGTGATCTCGGTGCGGCGCTCATCCCCGTATTCTTCGACGACCGCCTGCAACTCTTCGCGGATAACGGTCAGCAGGCGCTCGGGATCGGCAAGAATATCCAGCAAATCGGCAATCTTCTCGACGATCTCACGATATTCGTTTTGCAGCTTTTCAGTTTCCAGTCCGGTCAAACGATGCAGACGCAGATCAAGAATCGCCTGAGCCTGTTCCGGCGACAGGTGATAAAGGCCGCTGCGCAAACCAAGATACTCGGGCAGGTCATCAGGACGGCAGACATCGGCGCCGGCCTTTTCGAGCATGGCCATCACATCCCCTGGCGGCCAGCCCTGGTCCATGAGCTTTACCTTGGCTTCGGCAGACGAAGGCGACTGCTTGATCAGCTCAATAATCTCATCAATATTCGCCAGCGCGACCGACAGGCCTTCCAGGATATGACCACGTTCACGGGCTTTGCGCAGCTCGTAAATGGTGCGACGGGTGACCACCTCGCGCCTGTGACGCACGAAGGCGTCCAGCATTTCCTTCAGGTTCAGTATCCGGGGTTCGCCGTCAATCAGCGCCACCATGTTGATACCGAATACGGTTTGAAGCTGGGTATGGGCGAACAGGTTATTGACCACAACGTCGGGATTTTCGCCCCGGCGCAGCTCAATCACGACCCGGATGCCTTCTTTGTTGGACTCGTCCCGAAGCTCGGTGATGCCTTCCAGACGCTTTTCCTTGACCAGCTCGGCGATTTTCTCGATTAGCCGGGCCTTGTTAAGCTGATAAGGCAGCTCGGTAATGATAACCGCATCCTTGCCGGTTTTATCGTCGTGCTCGATCTCATGGCGGGCGCGGATGTAAACGCGACCCCGCCCCGTGCGGTAGGCTTCGACTATGCCGGCACGGCCATTGATGATCGCCTCGGTCGGGAAATCCGGGCCGGGTATGTATTCCATGAGGTCGTCGACCGTCATATCCGGATTGTCGATCAGAGCCAGACAACCGTTAACAATTTCCGTGAGGTTGTGGGGCGGAATATTGGTCGCCATCCCCACTGCAATACCGGAAGAGCCGTTAACCAGGAGATTCGGCACCCGCGTGGGCATGACATCGGGAATCTGCTCGGTGCCATCGTAGTTGGGCACGAAATCGACGGTTTCTTTATCCAGATCAGCCAGCAGGGAATGGGCAATCTTCTTCATCCGAATTTCGGTGTAACGCATGGCCGCTGCGTTATCACCATCGATGGAACCAAAGTTGCCCTGCCCGTCTACCAGGGGATAGCGTAGCGAGAAGGGCTGCGCCATACGAACGATGGTGTCGTAAACCGCGGAGTCACCATGGGGGTGATACTTACCAATCACGTCGCCTACGACACGGGCGGACTTCTTGTAGGACTTGTTCCAGTCGTTGTTCAACTCGGACATGGCGAAGAGCACGCGGCGGTGAACCGGCTTGAGGCCGTCACGGACATCCGGAAGCGCCCGACCGACAATAACGCTCATGGCGTAGTCTAGGTAGGACTGCTTAAGCTCGTCTTCAATATTTACCGGCAGGATCTCTTTGGCTAATTCACCCATCGAGAAAGGTTCCTTTGCGTTTTCTGGAAGTCATCGTTTTATGAAGCCGCATGATAGCGGCACACTCATGATGTAAAGGCAAAACGAGATGGGGTCGGGTATTTATCCAAGCAGGTGAATATCCGGACACAGCTTCTCTGGACGGCCATTAACAAGCGCAAAACTATAACACAATCAGCGCTGCAAAGTACGGATTTGGACATCCGGACAGGGGTCGAAAATCAACCGAAGACCACGGTTTTGTTTTCGTGGGTAATGACCCGGTCTTCCACATGCGCCCGCAGCCCGCGTGCCAGGACATTTTTCTCCACGTCCTTGCCCAGCCGGACCATATCTTCAATGGCATCGCTGTGATTCACACGGATGACGTCCTGTTCGATAATCGGGCCTTCGTCCAGATCTTCGGTCACATAGTGGCAAGTGGCGCCAATCAGTTTAACGCCGCGACTGTAAGCCTGGTGGTAGGGTTTTGCACCGGCGAACGACGGCAGAAAACTGTGATGGATATTGATAATACGGCCGGTATAACGCTTGCAGAGCTCGGGAGGGAGTATCTGCATGTAGCGGGCCAGCACGATGACATCGGTCTGGTAATGCTCCATCAGCCGGCTGATCTCGGCAAAGGCCTCCTGACGGTTGTCCCGTGACACCGGCACGTGATGGTAGGGAATGTCATGCCAGTCAACCATGCGCCGCAGATCGTCATGGTTTGATACGACCGCGGCGACCTCCACATTGAGCTCTTTGCTGTGCCACCGATGCAAAAGATCGACCAGGCAATGGGACTCTTTGCTGCACATCAGAACCACACGCTTGGGCTGGGCCGAATCGGCCACATGCCACTGCATGTCGAATTCACGGGCAATGGGCTCAAACGCCGCACGGAATTGATCAAGTCCAAAAGGAATGGAGCTGGCCTTGAGTTCGTGGCGCATAAAAAACCAGCCGGCCTGGTTATCAGCATGATGGCTGGCTTCGGTAATCCAACCATTATAAGTGGCCAGGAAATTACTGACTTTTGCGACGATACCCACCCGGTCGGGACAGGAAATAACCAGACGGTATGTGTGCTCCATTAAGACTTCGCTCTCTTATGCAGATAAAGGCCCGCCCTCTATTTGCTTTTGTCTGACCGGCTATCACTGGCCAGACCGCAAGATTCGGGCATGCCTGAAAGACCAGCATGATACCCCATGTTAATAACCGATACGACGCCCGGACACCTCGGCCGGGGCCTCCGGGCATGTTGATTACACAGTCCGCGCCGCTACTCCCGCAGCTTATGCGTCGCCAACAGGGCTTCTTCGTTAAAGACCAACAAACCGAGTTCAGGGCGATAGCCGTGGATTTCAGTAACATCCAGGGCCTGCAGGAAATCGATGATTTCATCGCTGACGACCTGGCCCGGCACCAACACCGGAAAGCCCGGCGGGTAAGGGATCACAAAGCTGGCCGACACCACATCGCGGCCCTGAGCCATCACTTTCTGCAGAGCTTCGTTGTCGAAGCGCAGGTATTCCGTGTGTTCCTCGTCGTAACTCAGGAAATAGGCGCGGCGAATGTCCCCCTGCGCCGAATCCTTGCGGGGACGGAAAGCATCATGAAAGCGACTGAAATCCGGTAACGGCGGCAGGTCTTCAGTCAGCGACTTGACGTGATGCTCGATAATCTTGCGTTCAGGCCGGCTGCTCTCGTCCCAGCGGCGGTCGAAATCTTTGGCCAGCTTGATCAACACATCAAGCAGATACGCAATGGAGCCACGGCTGGTGCCGATATTGGTCATGAACAGAACGGTATTACGGGAGGTCTTGTTGATCTGGATACCGTATTGA
Source organism: Oleiphilaceae bacterium (assembly GCA_018334495.1). Classification (GTDB taxonomy): domain Bacteria; phylum Pseudomonadota; class Gammaproteobacteria; order Pseudomonadales; family Oleiphilaceae; genus Marinobacter. The sequence goes on along the minus strand of JAGXLV010000001.1, from coordinate 93,999 downwards.
TTCATCAGGTATTCGTTCTTGAAGGTGTCGCCATCAATACCGGTTTTACCAATTGCCATGGTAATACGGCTGGGATCGACCACGAATTCATCATGAGCCCAGGCCTCCTCCATCTTGTTCCAGCCACTGACCGGATCGTAAAACGTATCCACGCCGGACTGACGGTATTTGAGGGGAATCATGTCCTTGTTGACCAGCACCTGGAAATACTTCTGCAACAGGGGGTTGGTGTAAAGCTGCTCACGCAGTGACAGGGCCGTTTCGACCTGGGCATGGACCAACTCGAAGCCTTCCATTTCCGCCTGCATGCGCCCCACATCCAGCGACGCCAGAATCTGGTAGTTGGGCGAAGTGGAGGTGTGGGTCATATAGGCTTCGTGGAAGCTTGCTTCGACCTTCTGGCGATATTCCTGATCATACACATGGATCATCGAGCCCTGGCGCAATGACGTCAGGGTCTTGTGGGTGGAATGGGTCGCATAAGCCCGGATACGGGAAATTTCGGGATCTGGAAGCAACCGGTTGTCCAGCCAGGTGGCGTCATCATCCGGGTCAAGTTTGTCAAAGTCGGCGCGCCATTCGGCGTACTCTTTTCTGTAAGCTTCGCTGTAATGACGGTCGCGCAGGGTACGGGCAGCGTGCATCGCTGTCCTCGGCCTGTAGGTGGGATTGAATGTGGCAAATGCAAACCAGGCTTCATCCCAGAGGAAGACCAGATCCGGTTTGATGGCCAGGCACTCTTCCATTACACGGCGGACGTTATAAACCACACCATCAAACGTGCAGTTGGTTAGCAACAGCATCTTGACCTTGTCGAGCTGTCCGGTTCGCTTGAGGGCAAGCAGGGATTTTTTTATCTCCCGCAGGGGGACCGCGCCGTACATGGAATAATCGTTGAGGGGGTAGGAATCCAGGTAAACCACATGAGCCCCTGACAAAACCATGCCGTAGTGATGGGATTTATGGCAGTCGCGGTCAACCAACACAATATCGCCAGGTTTGATCAATGCTTGCACCACGATCTTGTTGGCCGTCGAGGTGCCATTGGTCACAAAGTAGCTCTGGCGGGAACCGAATGCCCTGGCGGCGTATTCCTGAGCTTTCTTGATGGGGCCGTATGGCTGCAGAAGCGAGTCCAGGCCACCTGACGTCGCCGAGGTTTCGGCAAGAAAGATATTGATGCCATAGAAATCGATCATCTGCCCGGCCCAGTGGGAACGGGTCACGGATTTGCCCCGGGAGATGGGCATGGCATGGAAAACACCGGTGGGTTTACGGCTGTATTCCCGCAAAGCATCGAAGAACGGGGTGCGGTAACGGTTGTCGATGGCCCTTAAAATGGTGTGGTGCTGCTCAATGTAATCGGTTTCCCGATAGAAAATGCGGTTGAAGTGACGAATGTCCCGACTGGCGGTCACTTCCACATCCCCGCTGGTGACCAGAAACTGGTCAATCTCGGGCCGGATCTCGCGAATCATTGAGCCCAGCAGAAGGCTTCGCTCCGCTTCGCTCTTGTGGCCCATCTCGATTTCGGAAAGCCCCTCAAGATAATTGCGCAAGGCACTGAGGTTGTATTTGGATTTATAAGGAAACTCATACCGGATCAGGCAAGCCTGAATATTGGGATTGACCAGGATAGCGATAAGCGCATCTTCAAAGCTTCGAACCGTCACGACGTCATAGACAAATTTATCCTCCGGCCGGCGCAGGCTGTGGAAAGCTTCACGCACAACCTCTTCTTCCTGCCGTGACATGGCATCGACAATCAAGAGTTCGAAATAAGGTTGCGATGAACTGTTGGAGGTGGGGTGGCCACGGCGGAGTTGCGCCAGCGCGTCGAGTGCCTCCAGGTCCTCCGACTCAGAATCGCTGTCACTGAGATCGACCTGCCGGCGGCGATAGGATTCGCTGATCAGGGTCCGCACCAGGCGTTTGATTACCTTTTCCAGGGAGACATATTCGCCGTTGCGGAACAGGGCCCAAACGTGGCGGAAATCTTCCTGGGAGGGAAAGGCGTGATAATCCTCGATAATTTCCAGACGGGTTAACTTCACATCCACCGATTTAACCAGATGACGCTTTTCTGTCTCATCCTGGGTCTTCGCCAGTCGCCCCAGTTCGCGCTTTAAGGCATTCCAGGTATCCGCTCGCAGCTGGGAAATCTTATGATAAAAACCCAGAGCACTGTAGGACGCTTCTGATTCTGTTGTGTCACCCGTGATTTTAACTGCCATAGCGAAACCTCTAAACCGGCTTTATATAAGGATGATGCGGAGCTTCTGGAAAAGTTTTTTCGGTGAACTGCGTCGTATCACGAAACTTCGAACACAAACCCGACCCTACTTCTGATCACCAGGCCCTCTTAATTTTCTGCGCTCAATCGCCTGACACGTCATCCCCATCAGTACTTTTCAGAGGCTCCCTGTTTTTGTTTTGCTACTCACAAAATAGTGCGTCGTGCTTGGCCAGCAGTTATCCCATAGCGTCGGGATGGCTGGTGTAGCGAATGTCTATCGTCTTTTCCTCAAATTGCTCGAACGACACCTCCACTGAATAGTTTGACCAATGATATTGCGCTCGCCTTTCCACAGGATAATAAACCCCCGTGTAAATAGTGCCCAGGCCACGCCGGTAATCGCTACGAAACAGCGGGGGCGAAAAAAAGGCTGATATCAGGCGCTCCTCCGTGGTTGCGTCGTCCTCCAGCAGTATAGCCAGCTGGCGTTCCCGTATCAGGGTTTCTGATGCCAGGGCATGGGCATACCACTCAATTTTTTTCTGATGATTGGTCGCCATCGGAGTCCGCTTGATGGACGCTCGCCGATCCGGTCCGATCATGGCGGTAACATAACGGCCCAGGGCATCGGTTACGGTTATATTATAGGCCATGTGAGTAGGCACCCTCGCCAACACCTCTGCAGCCTCATCCGTGGTATCACAAAACTCAAGGATATAGCGCAGTATTATCGGCGCACCAAAACCGTCGCCCACGGTTTTTCGCCCACCGAAGGCAAGCGACACAGTCAGGCCGCGGTCGTTCATGCCATCAAGCACGCCCCACAAACAGTCCGACATGGCGATAACCCGTCGATCGTTCCAGCAGGTCGACAGTATGGTGCCCTCGCACAACTCCGGCGGATAATCGTAATTTCGCACCAGAACGTTGCTCTGGCCATTGGCCATCACCGCTTGCGAACAACCTGTAATGTAGGGAGGTGGGCGGTACAAGCTAAGCATGCGCGACGAAAGATCACCGCCCCCGGCCAACTCGCAGAGCTTTTTATAGGTGGGCACCAACTCCGGCATGTGCTCACTGAGAGAGTTGAAGCAAGCCAGATAGCTGGGACGCTCGCGTTCGGTTTCAGACAGATACCAGCGCTCGAAAGCCGGCCAGTGCAGATCGAAAAGACTCTGCCATTTTGGTCCCGGCTCAGGTTCGTGCACAGTACGAAAAACCAGACGTTTCTGCCTTGTCATGCCTTTAGCCCCGCCAGCCCCGAAAAAGGGATCGACGAAGGCGTCAGCCACAGTCGCAAAATTATCACAGAATCTTGAAGTTGCCGCCGCCAATGGCGTGCTCGACCGCCACCGCTTCAACGACTGGATCCTGCAAAGCCTGGCCTTTGAACTGACCGCGAACTCCATCAATCCAGGCCTTGGCTCTGGGTGTGAGCTGGAAATTGTCGTCCATCAGGCGCCCCCGGGTAATCAGGATGCCCAGATCGGCGCCTTCGTACCGGAAATCACCAACGCCACTGATGCGCATGAAGAAAGCTTCCTGCTCGCTTTCTGCGGCATGGGGGTGGTAGCTGTAGTGGTCATAGCTGATACTGCTGTCGGCAGCCATTCTCCAGACACCGGATTGCGGTGCTTCAGTCAGCAAATCCACCGACTCATCCGTGTGCTTGATGACAAGCTGGCTCCAGCTGTCAATACTGTCCGGATGAGACCAGCGCTCGTTCAGTTCTTCGATATCGACATCGAAGTCCTCGCCGGAGAACTCAAGCAGATGGAACAGAAACAGAGGCACATCCGAGTGGGCGAACGCCGCCACGTTAGTCAGGGAACTGGCGCCGGTCACCCGGGGATTAAGCTCGCCCAGATAGACTTCGTTGGTGTCCTGATCGATCAGGAAGTCGAGTTCGAAATAACCCCGGTAACCCTCTTCACGCAGGGCTTCACCATACTGGAACGTATACTCGCGGGCCTTGTCGCGAACTTCCTGAGAGAAAGCGCCGGCAAACATTTCGTTACCGCACCAACCGCCCTTATAAGGTGTCAGCGCTTTGAACCCCACCAACTCTGTCATCAGAGGGCCCACGACAGTACCGCAGCGGGTGGTACAGGCCTCGATGGCGGAACCCCGACAATTGATACGCTTCATGATCTTGACTTCAGGTTCCGCCTCGATCTCTTCGGCGTATTTATAGTATTCATCTTCGTTGGAAACGAAATAAGTGGTATGGCCGGAATCGCCATAGGCCGACTGAATGACCAGATCGTTGGTGCCCAGGGGTTCACAGACTTCGACAAGGTGCTCGTAATTATTAACCTTTGCCAGGACATTGGGTACGCTCGGCACACCGACCTTGTTGCCAATCCGGACAGTCTCGATTTTGTTGTCCATGCGAGAACGTAATTTGGCGGGCGGGAAGGCAATCTTGAGGCCCAACTGCTCACAGATCTCTTCCGTGCGCTCATCGAACATCAGAAAGGCTGCAGTGCCCTTGCCACCACGGGACTGCAGGTAGTCGATGACTTCCTTGTGCTCCAGGAGATAATTATTGATGTCTTCGATGCTTTCGAAATCGCGGGGAAACTTCTCTTTGGGGACAAAGACGTTTTTCTGCTTGCCTTCAAAACAGTTTATATAGTTGATATGGCGGAAGTTGCCGACCCAGTCACCAATGCCCAACAGATTAAAGTTGGTTGCCGATATAAAATACACCGGCTCCTTGTTGTTGTGAAAATAACGGCGAATATCGGAAATACTTTTTATTGTAGCCATTCCTGTCACTCCTTTATTATTGGAACTGCCCTGCCGGAATCCAGCATAACTTTCCCGCTTGTCCCGCTCGGCCTCAAATCCCGGCGCAGTTGACGCCGGCCGGTTTTCCGCCTCCGGCGACAGCCAGTCGGCAACACGTTGACGCAGTAGATTCAGCAAATCACGAATCACGCTTTTCTCCACCTTGTCGGCGCCGGATCAGGCCACCTTCAAGTTAAGGTTAATGCTGGATGACGTCATCCCTGACCGGTTTGCCCAGGGGTCCCAGGCTGTCAAGAAAAGGACTCGATTTGTTTCCATCTTGATAAAGCGTGAAATCGACGTCGCGGTCGCGGAAGCTTTTCAGTGGCTGCCCCAGACCCCGAAGGCCCCGCTCTCGCTCCCGACGAACTCTCTGGAGATCAATTTCTATCGGTACAATCTCGTCGCCGATACCCGACTGATGGATAACGTCTCCGGACGGGCCCACCACGATTGAACGGCCATTGCCCATGGCACCGGCACCGTTGAAATCAAAAAAGAAACACTGATTGATTGCGGCGTTGGTGCGTGCGATCGAAAGTTCGATATCCCGGTCGATGGTATCGGTCATAGTGGGGTGGAGTATGACCTCGGCCCCCATGGCGGCCAGTGTGCGGGTTGTTTCTGGGAACCACATGTCATAGCAGATGGAAACGCCGAAACGACCGATGTCCGGTACGTCAAAAACCACAAACTCAGTACCAGCTTCCACACCCTCTTCATAGGGCCGGAACGGAAACATTTTACGATAACGGCAGACCACATGGCCTTGCGGGTTAATTACGCTCGTGGTGTTGTAGATTTTGTCATCGACCCGTTCAAACATAGAGCCGGGAATCAACCAGATACCGTGATGTTGGGCAATTTCACAAAACAGGTTTTCCTTATTGCTGGGCAAAGGCTCGGCATGGTGGGTTGAGGCCCCCGTGACGACCAGCTCGCTGAATAACACCATCTGCACCTGGGGGAAGCGCGACATAAGGAGGTCAATACGGTGACGCATGGTTTCAACATTGTCACCGTGGTGCAGGGCATGCATCTGCACCCCGGCGATCGTAAAATAAGACATTGCATTCCTCTATGTGTGGTACGTCACAGGGAGTGCCTTAATCGAGGAAAACAAAAAAGACACTCGCTCAAGAATTGTATTATCGATGATAACGCAAAGCTATAAGGCTATGCTAAATATGACAATCTGTCGAAGTTACTTTGGCAATTATCCATCACCGTGTCGGCACCGCTGATCCGGATTACCGATTGCCACCAAATTCGCTGGCAATCTGATTTGTCCGGGCCGCCATAATGAAATCATTCTGGTGAAGCCCGCCAATGGCGTGGGTCCACCAATTGACCCTGACCTTGCCGTACTCCAGGAGAATAGCCGGGTGATGACCCTCTGCTTCGGCCAGCGCCCCTATCCGATTGGTAAGGCCCAAGGCATCGGCAAAATTCTTCAGCTTGATGGTCCGCTCCAGTTGTTTTTCGCCGCCGTACTCGACTATCTGCCAACCCGCTAGCCTGTCCAGCAGTTCTTTTTGCTGATGCGGCAGCAGGGGTGGCGTGTCTTTCGAGCAGGGCTCACAGGGTAGGTCTTTAAGATTGCTCATAGCCAGGCCTCCTTTGGCACTTATCCTGACGCTTAGCCTGAACCTGACGCATTTTCAAATCAAGGGAGCCTCCGCAAAAGGTAATAATGGATTCATTGAAATCTTGTCAGACTCAATATACTGTATATTTAAACAGTATTATGGAACGGCAATCTCATGAAAGAACTTCTCGACACCCTGATTCAAGATGCCCGGGTGTGGCAGGCCAAAGAGCATGTGCAAATCGCCCAGGCGGCAGAACCCACTGGCTTTGAAGCCCTGGACCAGCAATTAAAAGGCACCGGCTGGCCCCGCGGCGCCCTGACTGAATGCTTGCTTGAAACCCCCGGCATTGGCGAACTTCAGCTACTGCTGCCCCTGATGCGACGCCAGATAGCAGCCGGCAAGACCCTGTTCTGGATAAACCCGCCCCATACGCCCTATGCTCCAGCGCTTCAGCGGGAAGGCCTTGACTTGTCCCGGGTGGTGGTTATCCAGACCGAAGACCAGACCGATGCCCTCTGGTCCCTGGAAAACTGCCTGCGCTCATCGGTGACCGGTCTGGTGCTGGCCTGGCCAGGGACACTGAAGCAACGACAGATTCGGCGGCTACAACTGGCCGCAGAGACCGGCGGCAGCCTCTGTGTGCTTTTCCGGCCGGTAAGGGCCGCCACTGAAAGCTCGCCGGCGGCTTTGCGCCTGCAACTGACACCGCAAAGCCATGGAACATTACAGGTTGAGGTGCTTAAGCGTCGCGGGGGCTGGGCCGCCGACACTTGCACTTTGGCGCTGCCCGAACGCAACACTCCAGTCGCTTCAAAAAACGTTCCCCGCGTGGTTCACGGTCCCTGGTCGGAAGCGGGTGGTAGCTGATGCTTTGGCTTTATATCCATTTCCCGCAATTATTACTGGACCAGGTCCTCAGTAGCCGCGAAAAGCGGGAAGCACTGGTCATCAGTGATCCCGGTCAGCAGACGGTTTACCAGGCCAGCCCGGAAGCCCGTGAACTCGGCATCCATCCGGACATGCAATTGAAAACCGCCATCAGCCTGGCACCGGAGCTGGCCATTGTGCGCCCCGAGCCGGAACGGGAACACCAGGCACTGGAGCAGCAGGCTCGCTGGCTCTATCGTTACATGGCCCATATCAGCCTGTGCCCCCCTCATGGCCTATTGACTGAAGCCGGCAGCATGAACCGGCTTCACGGCGGCATCGAAGGCCTGTGGCAAATCCTGACCCAGGCGCTGGAACAGCGCCAGCTCACCGGCTGGATGGCCACCGGACTGACGCCAAAGGCAGCCCAGCGACTGGCCCAAGCCAACAGTGGCCGTTGCACGGAGGCCAAAGAAACCCTTCAGGCCCTTCTGGGCGCCCTGCCCGTTCAACAATCGGGATTACCGGCCAAAACCACAGAACGCCTGGACCGTCTGGGACTGATTACCCTGGATGACCTGTTTAAACTGCCAGCGGAAGAAACCGCACGCCGCCTGGAGCCGGAAACCCTGAAGCTGATCCAGCAATTACAGGGTAGCCGTGCCGATCCACAAACGCCCTGGTCACCACCCCACCGCTTCCACCAGCATCTGGATTTCGCCCGGGACATAGAACAGACCTCAAGTCTGCTGTTCCCCCTCCAGCGAATCCTGACCGAACTGCAAGAGGACCTGCAATGGCGGCAGCAGGATACTGACAGCCTGAAACTCAGCCTGCATCACCGTGGCCGGCAGGAAACCCGAATACTGTTGAGAACCGCCGGCCCCGAGCACCGGGCGACCAGTTTTCTGGCACTGATCCGGCTCCGTTTGGAGCAGCAAACACTGGCCGCACCCGTTGAAGCCATGACCCTGGCTGTCAGCCGTTTCATCGATCGCGACAAAGCTATTGGAGACGACCTGCTGGACAGTGGAACCAATACTGTCGAAGCCTGGCAGGCTCTGATCAGCCGGCTGCAGGCCCGTCTTGGTGATCAGGCCCTTAAAATCCTGGCTCCGCACGCCGATCACAGGCCGGAACGGGCCTGGACCCGGGGACGCCTGAGCTGCCCGGCCTCCGTCAAAGCTACCGAGAAGGATTCAGGTCCCTCACGGCCGCTTTGGCTTCTCAATACACCGCAACCGGTTGTTCACCTGCCGCAAGCCTGGCTGACCGGCCCGGAGCGTATCAGTGGCGGCTGGTGGGACGGTGAGCGGGTACAACGTGATTATTACGTGGCGCAACTGGGCTCCGGACAACTGGCCTGGGTGTTTCGTGACGTCAGTGGTGGTTGGTTCATACACGGCCTCTTTGCCTGAGGCTCCAGGAATTTTTGTTCATGGCTTACGCGGAACTCCACTGCTTCAGCAATTTCACCTTTCTGACCGGCGCGTCCCATCCGGAGGAACTGGCGGAGCGCGCTCGTGAGCTGAACTACAAGGCGTTGGCGATTACCGATGTCTGTTCTGTCGCCGGCATTCCCCGCGCCTGGGCCACACTGAAGGGCAGCCCCGTCAAGCTGATTACCGGCAGCCATTTCCAGTTGCATGACGTCAATATCGGTGGCGTGCCTGTAGCCATTGTGTTGCTGGCCCGGGACCGCCAGGGCTACGGCCAGCTCTGCCAGCTCATCACCACCGCCCGGCGACGCGCACCCAAAGGCGAATACCGCCTGTACCGGGACGATGTCCAGGAAAACACCCTCAGCCATTGCCTGTGTCTGTGGCCGCCCCCCGCCTTGCATCAGGTCCCTTTTGAGGAAGCCCTTGAATGCGGCCAATGGCTGCGGGAGCAATTTGGCTCACGTTTCTGGCTGGCGGCAGAGCGGGCGTTGGAAAATAAGGAGGAGGAGCATCTCTATCACTTGCGGGAACTGGCGGCCGATCTCAAGTGTGCGGTGACCGCCGCCGGCAATGTTCACAATCATCGCCGCGACCGCCAACCACTGCAGGATGTGCTGACCGCGATTCGTCATGGCTGCACACTGGAAGAAGCCGGCCTGCATTTATTCCAGAACGGCGAACGCTACCTCAGACCGCTAAAATTTCTAAAACGCCTTTACCCCGAGGCCTGGTTGACTGAAAGCTGCCGTATTGCCGAGCAGTGCAGCTTTGAGCCGGGCAGCCTGCGCTACGAGTACCCACCCGATCTGGTACCCACAGGCATTTCTGCGGGCGAGCACCTGTTGAGACTGACCCGTGAAGGGGAAAAAGCCCGCTTTCCCGACGGCACGCCTCTGCCCATCCAGGCACTGATCCGAAAAGAGCTGCGGCTGATCGCCGAGATGGGCTATGAGCATTATTTCCTGACCCTGGAAGACATTGTCCGTTTTGCCCGCGGGCGGGGGATTCTCTGCCAGGGCCGGGGCTCTGCCGCCAATTCCGCCGTCTGTTACTGCCTTGGTATTACCGAGGTGGACCCACGTAAGGTCGAACTACTTTTCGAACGCTTTATCTCCAAAGACCGGAACGAACCGCCCGACATCGATGTGGATTTCGAACACGATCGCCGGGAAGAAGTCATGCAGTACATTTACCGGCGTTACACACGGGAGCGCGCGGCTTTGGCGGCAACCGTGATACGTTACCGGCCCCGCAGCGCCATCCGGGATGTGGGCAAGGCCCTGGGGTTTGATCCGGCACTGGTGGAACAACTGCTCAACGGCATCGACTGGCGCGACCGGGACAACGACTGGCGCCAACAGATACTGGACAAGAGACTGACCCGCAACCCCCGGGTTGCTGAGCAGTTTTTCACTCTGGTGAACACCCTGTTGGGATTCCCCCGCCACCTGTCACAGCACGTCGGAGGCTTTGTGATCAGCGCCGGCCCCCTGGCGGAACTGGTACCGGTGGAGAACGCCACCATGGCGGATCGCACCGTTATCCAGTGGGACAAGACCGACCTGGAAAGCCTGGGCCTGATGAAAGTGGACATCCTCGCCCTGGGTATGTTGTCCGCCATTCGCCGGGCCCTGGACCTGATCGGCCAGCGCCGCGGCCAACCCATGACAATGCAGGCTATTCCCCCGGAAGACCCTGCCACCTACGCCATGCTCCAAAAAGGTGACAGCATCGGGGTCTTTCAGGTGGAATCCCGGGCCCAGATCAACATGTTGCCGCGCCTGCGCCCGGAAACCTATTACGATCTGGTGGTACAGGTCGCCATTGTGCGCCCCGGCCCTATCCAGGGCGATATGGTGCATCCTTACCTCAAACGCAAGCACGGCCAGGAGCCGGTCAATTATCCCAATGAAGCCATACGGGGTGTGCTGGAACGCACCCTGGGAGTGCCGATCTTCCAGGAACAGGTCATCAAGCTGGCCATGGTGGCGGCCGGCTTCAGCGCCGGCGAGGCTGACCAGCTGCGCCGGGCCATGGCGGCCTGGAAGTCCCATGGTGATATGTCGCCCTTCCGTGACAAGCTGATCAAAGGCATGCTGGAAAGAGGCCACGGCGCTGATTTTGCCGAACGTCTGTATCAGCAGATCTGCGGCTTCGGCGGCTATGGTTTTCCCGAATCCCACGCCGCCAGTTTTGCCCTGCTGGTGTATGTGTCGGCCTGGATCAAGTGCCATTACCCTGCCGAATTCTATTGCGGTCTGCTGAACAGTCAACCCATGGGTTTCTACTCGCCCTCTCAGCTGGTGCAGGACGCCCGCCGCCACGGCGTCGAGGTTCTGCCGGCGGATATAAACGCCAGTGCCTGGGATCATACCCTGGAGCCCGCCAGCCCTGACAAGCCCGGGCCGGCTCTTCGGCTGGGATTGCGGCTGATCCGCGGGCTCGCCCGTGACCCTGCCTGTGAGCTGGTCCGGCAGCGGCCTGCGGCTGGTTATCTGTCGGCGAACGAATTGCGCCGTATTCCGGGGCTCAACCAGCGGGATCTGGAAGCCCTGGCCGGAGCCAACGCCCTGGGGGGCCTGACCGGCAACCGTCGTCAGGCCTATTGGCAACTCCTGGGTCATCAGGCACCGCCGGCACTGTTTGCCAGCGAAGATCACGACGATTACAACGCCAGCCGGGTCGAGCTACCCGCACCCTCCGAAGGCCAGGCTATTATGGAGGATTACGCCACCCAGGGGCTTTCCCTGCAACGCCATCTCCTGGCTTTGCTCAGGGAACAGGGGCACCTGAAACATTGCCTGAGTGCCAACGCCCTACTGGATGTTGAGCCTGGCCGTCCGGTGCAGGTGGCAGGGCTGGTCACCGGCCGGCAAAGGCCCGGCACGGCATCAGGGGTGACTTTTGTCACCCTGGAAGACGAAACCGGCAACATCAACGTGGTGGTGTGGCTGGACACGGCAAGGCGACAGCGTAAACCGCTGCTCACCGCCCGATTACTGCATGTGAAAGGCATTCTTGAGCGCGAGGGGGACATCATTCACGTGATGGCGGGAAAGCTGTCGGACCTGAGCCACCTGATTCAGACCCTGAAGGTGGATTCCCGGGACTTTCATTAAGTCATCATTAAGTCACTGAGCAACCACCAAACAACAAAAACCCCCGCCCGGCGAACCGGACGGGGGTTTTTCCTCACGGACGGTTATCAGCCCAGCAATTTGATCATGACGCCGGCGGCAACCGCCGAGCCAATAACCCCTGCCACGTTGGGCCCCATCGCGTGCATCAGCAGGAAGTTCTGGGGATTCGCCTCCAGGCCGACCTTGTTGGATACCCGGGCCGCCATTGGCACCGCCGATACACCGGCAGACCCAATGAGCGGATTGATCTGCTCCTTTGTCAGGGCGTTCATCAGCTTCGCCATCAGTATGCCTGTGGCGGTACCGACACCGAAGGCCACAATACCCAGCCCCAGAATCCCGAGGGTCTGACCATCAAGGAACTTGTCGGCCATCAGCTTGGAGCCAACCGACAGGCCCAGAAAAATGGTGACTATATTGATCAGCGCATTCTGGGCGGTGTCGCTCAGGCGCTCCACCACACCACATTCACGCATCAGATTACCGAAGGTGAACATACCCAGTAGCGGCGCTGCATCGGGCAGAAAGAGAGCGACGGCAATCAGCACCACAAGCGGGAAAATAATCTTTTCCTTGCGACTGACCGGCCGCAGCTGCGACATTTTAATCGCCCGTTCTTTCTTGCTGGTCAGCAACTTCATGATGGGCGGCTGGATCATCGGCACCAGTGCCATATAGGCGTAGGCCGAGACCGCGATGGCACCCAGAAGATGAGGCGCCAGCACACTGGACACATAGATGGATGTGGGACCATCAGCACCACCGATGATACCGATGGCAGCCGCTTCCAGAATGGTGAATTCCAGAATGCCAAGCCAGTCCAGCAAGGCCGCACCTATGACCGTGCCAAAGATGCCAAATTGGGCCGCAGCACCGAGCAACAGGGTTTTCGGGTTCGCCAGCAGCGGTCCGAAGTCCGTCATGGCACCCACACCCATGAAAATAAGCAAAGGTCCGATTGTGCTGCCGATAACCACTGTGTAGAAGTTATAAAGCATGCCATTACCGTAACCAAGGTTCTGGGCGATGCTATTGGCAGAACTCACCATTCCATACGTGGCATTCTCGTAGGCTTCCTTGAACATCTCCTTTACTTCAGGCGTAACCGCCTGACCCGCCTGATAAGACACATCCAGAGCGCCCGCCAGGGCCGCCATCACTTGCGGTTTGGCGAAATGGATGGCGTTCTCGGCGGCGGACAAGGCAAGTCCCGCCTCGGGAATATTGGCCAGAATACCGCCGAATCCGATCGGAACCAGCAGTAAGGGTTCAAAGCCCTTGCGGATCGCAAGAACCAGTAGAGTCAGGCAGACGACAATCATCACCACCTGACCCATTTCGATATTGAACAGACCGCTGCCCGTCCAAAGCGTCATTAACTTTTCCATAAACTGCTGGTCCTTATGCGATTGTCAGCATTTCATCATCGACACTGACAGCGTCGCCGACCTTGATGAAGACTTCACCGATGGTTCCCGATTCAGCCGCGCGAACCTCGGTTTCCATTTTCATGGCTTCCAGGATAATAAGCACATCTCCTTCCTCGACCTCGTCGCCGGGAGAAACCAGGATCTTGAAAATATTACCTCCCAGGGGCGCCAACACAGGCTTCCCCTCCCCGGCCGCCGGCGCAGAAGGTGCTGTCGGTGCTTCAGCAGTGACCTTGCCACCTTTAGGCTCAATGTTGCTGATTTCGCCACCCTCGGTGACGACCACAACAAATTCCTTACCGTTGACCGTCACCGTGTAGTTTTCCGCCATACCCTTCTTCTTGCCGGTAGTAGCTGGCACATCATCGGCGCTGGGCACGGGCTCGAAGGCATCAGGATTGCCCCGGTTCTCAAGAAACTTGAGGCCGATTTGCGGAAACAGCGCATAGGTCAGAACATCGTCGACCACGTTATCCGCCAGCTTGATCCCTTTCTCGGCAGCAATCTTTTTCAGTTCTTCGGTCAGGCGGTCCATCTCAGGCTCAAGCAAATCCGCTGGTCGGCAGGTAACGGGCTCTTTGCCGTCCAGGACCTTGTCTTGAAGCTCCTTGTTGAAGTCCGCAGGCGCCGAACCGTACTCGCCTTTGAGGATCGCGGCGGTTTCCTTGGAAATGGACTTGTAGCGCTCACCGGTCAGGACGTTCAGCACGGCCTGGGTGCCGACAATCTGGGATGTGGGCGTTACCAGGGGGATGAAGCCCAGGTCTTCACGCACTCTGGGAATTTCGGCAAGCACCTCATCGAACTTGTTGGCGGCGTTCTGCTCGCGCAGCTGGCCTTCCATGTTGGTCAGCATGCCGCCCGGCACTTGCGCCGTCAGTATGCGGGAGTCGATGCCACGCAAGCTGCCTTCGAATTTGCCATATTTTTTGCGCACTTCGCGAAAATAACCGGCAATTTCTTCCAGGAGTTTAAGGTCAAGGCCGGTATCACGCTCCGTACCTTCCAGAATTGCGACTACCGCTTCGGTGGGCGAATGGCCGTAAGTCATGCTCATGGAGGAAATGGCGGTATCAACATTATCAATGCCCGCTTCCGCGGCCTTGAGCGCGGTGGCCGTCGACATGCCCGTGGTGGCATGACACTGCATGTGGATCGGTATTTTCAGGGTTTTCTTCAAGCGGCTAACCAGATCAAACGCCACGTAAGGCTTCAGCAGCCCGGCCATGTCCTTGATCGCAATGGAGTCGGCCCCCATCGATTCCACTTCCTTTGCCAGTTCAACCCACATTTCAATGGTATGCACCGGACTGGTGGTGTAGGCAATGGTGCCCTGGGCATGCTTGCCGGTTTTCCGGACCGCGGCAATCGCCGTTTCCAGGTTACGCGGATCGTTCATGGCATCGAAGATACGAAACACATCAACGCCGTTTTCTGACGCACGATCAACAAAGCGCTCCACCACGTCATCAGCGTAATGACGATAGCCGAGCAGATTCTGGCCGCGCAAAAGCATCTGCTGCGGCGTTTTTGGCATGGCTTTCTTCAACTGCCGGATGCGGTCCCAGGGGTCTTCGCCCAGATAGCGTATGCAGGCATCGAATGTCGCCCCACCCCACGATTCAACAGACCAGAAGCCGACCTGATCGAGCTTGTCGGCGATGGGTAGCATGTCGTCCAGGCGCATGCGGGTGGCGAGCAGGGATTGATGGGCGTCGCGCAGAATGACGTCCGTAATCCCCAACGGTTTTTTTGTGTCTGTCATCGTGTGGGCCTTCTGTTTAAAGGTTCTAATTCGTTTCAGGTCACTTTTTATCGCGTGAGCGGTACTGTGCAATCGCTTTTTTGATTGCTTCCGCTACGTCAGGATCAACTGACGCCGGTGCTGACGGCTTCTTCGCACGCGGGGCGCGGACCGGAGCTTCTGGCTCGGACGGCGCAAAGCGATTAATCAGCTTTGACATGAATAATGTGGCAAACACGAGAATCACGAGAAATGTAAAAACAAATCCCATGCCTGCGACCATCAGATCGATGGCTTGTGACATCAGATCACTCATATAGGTGCTACCTTGACGGTTGTCTGATTTCCCCCGGCCATCCATCCATAGTCATGGGATGGAAACTGTCTTCGGGGGGCAAAATCTTGCGTAATTTACCGGTTTCCGGTTTTAGGAGCAACTGAATAGGACTCCTGGCCGCCTCCCTCACACCATCCTGACCCGAAATTTGCGGCCCTTGATTCTCCCCGCCTCCAGGCGCTGGAGCGCTTTACCGGCGAGCTCTGCCTTCACTGCAACAAAGCACTGATAATCAGAAAGATCGATTTTCCCGACCGCATCACCGGGTATTCCCGCCTCACCGGTCAGTGCTCCGAGCAAATCTCCCGGCCGTACTTTGTCTTTACGGCCACCGGCAACACACAGGGTTCGCATTGGTGGCCTGACCGGCTGATCAGCGACCGTGAGAAGGGTTTCGATGTTGCCCCAGCTCAATGCGCTCTCGTATTTTTTCTCCAGACGCGACACCCGATGCCCTTGCGCCGGAGTACATAAGGTAATCGCCTGGCCTTGCTCCCCAGCACGGCCGGTACGTCCGACACGGTGGGTATGAATCTCACTATCTCGCGCTGGCTCTACGTTTACCACTAAAGGCAACGACTTGATATCGAGGCCGCGGGCGGCAACATCCGTTGCGACCAATACCGTGACACTCTGATTGGAAAACCGAACAAGCACCGCATCCCGCTCTTTCTGGTCCAGATCACCATGCAAAGCCGCCGCACTGAAACCTCTGTGACTGAGCGTGGCTGCCAACTCATCACATTGCTGGCGGGTAGAACAAAAGGCAAGGCAGGATGCCGGCTGGCGTTCGGACAATATGGCCGCCAGCGTGTCGGCCTGTTGCCCCGGCTGAATTTCGTAAAACGTCTGCTCTATATCCGGGGCAGGCTCATCATCAGTTACCCGGATATCAATCGGATTGTGTTGATAACTGTGACTGAGAGACCGGATACTGCCCGGCCAGGTCGCCGAAAACAAAAGAGTCTGGCGGGTCTCCGGCAACTTGGCAATAATATCGTCTATCGAGTCCTGGAACCCCATGTCGAGCATACGGTCGGCTTCGTCCAGCACCAGCGCCCGGAGATGGTCCAGAACCAGGGTCCCCTTGCGCAAGTGGTCCTGAACGCGGCCGGGGGTTCCCACAACCAGGTGCGCACCATGACTCAGAGAGCCAATCTGTGGCCCGATTCCCACGCCGCCGCATAAAGTGACAACTTTTATGTTTTGCCGGCCCCGGGCCAACTCACGCAACGCCTTGGCTACCTGATCCGCCAGCTCCCGGGTCGGGCAAAGCACCAGTCCCTGAACCGCAAAATGACGCACGTTCAACTGTTCAATAAGACCAATGCCAAAAGCGGCCGTCTTGCCGCTGCCCGTTTTAGCCATGGCAATCACATCCTGACCCGACAAAATAGGGGGGATACTTGCAGACTGAACCGGTGTCGGGGTTTCATACCCCAACCGCTTCAAATTCTTTACCATGGCGCTGGATAAATTAAGCTGATCGAAAGACGACATATTAAAACCTTGAATAACCATACTGGTCCCGAATGGGATTATCTGCGCGTATACTAACTCATTGCAGTCACAACCAGACAGGACACTGAACCATGCCATCACTTCAGGACCAGCTTTTGAAAGCAGGTCTCGCCGACGAGCAAAAAGCCAAAGCGCTCAAAAAAGAAAAACACAAGCAGCGCAAGCAGCAGCCCAAAGGAAGCGCCGAAGTCAACGAGACCCAGCAAAGAGCCCAACAGGCGCGGACCGAGAAAGCCGAACGTGACCGGCAACTCAACCAGAAGCGGCAGGAAGAGGCTGAGCGCAAGGCCGTCAAGGCCCAGATCAAACAGTTAGTGGCGGCCAATCGCCTCGAGCGGAAATACGGTGACACCGCCTACCAGTTTGTTCATGACAAAAAGATCAAGAAGATCTTTGTGGTCGAAACCATGGTCGATCAACTTTCAAGGGGTCGCCTTGCGGTGGTATTCGTCAACGATGACTATGAAATTGTCGCCGAGGGCGTGGCGCGGAAGATCATGGAGCGTGACGCGAACGCGGTCGTGGTTCTGCACGATCGTACTCAGGACGATGTTGGGGCTGATGACCCTTATGCGGATTATCAGATTCCTGATGATTTGATGTGGTAGGGAATTCGAATGAAGCAAACAAACGGAAGACTTCCTGGGTTGGCGGGAGACGCCGCGCCGGAGGCCTTTTTCGAACCACCAGTTTTCGCCAGCTTAACGTTTCCCCCAACGTTGAAATAAAGAGTCCTTGATCATTAACGCTTGGCTATTACAAAGGTTGGGGCATGGGAGTTGGGAGTCCTTTCACGGAGCGTGAGCAGCCATGGATGGCTGCGACCGAGCCCTACAGGGACCGTACTTGCGGGCGTCTCCGGAAAAGGGCTCGCAGCGCCCATGCAAACTCCAAGATAGGGTCACGAAAAACAAAAAACCCCGCTCTCGGCGGGGTCTTTTGTTTGATATGGTGCGGCTGGGAGGATTATTCGGGCCTTCGGCCCTCACCCCTTCGGGGCCGCCGTCGCTGCGCTCTGGCGTTCCTTCGCAGGTTGAACCTGCTACGGTCGAACCTCTTTCGGTTCAAATCCCGTCTGACTTTTTTCTAACCTCAGCCTCAAGTGATTTCAGGCTTCGGGTGTTCAATATGGTGCGGCTGGGAGGATTCGAACCTCCGACCGCTCGGTTCGTAGCCGAGTACTCTATCCAGCTGAGCTACAGCCGCGCAACACACTCTAAACTCTGGTCGAAACTCTCGACCGCTCGGTTCTTAGCCGAGTACTTTATCCAGTCGGCCGGCGCTCCGGGGAGCTACAACCGCGCAAGACATTTTCAACCACTGCTTTTAAAACTTTCTGCCTATCAAACTGGCAGATACTTCCAGGGAGGATTATTCGGGCCTTTTGGCCCTCACCCCTCTGGGGTCGCCGTCGCTGCGCTCTGGCGTTCCTCCGCAGGTTGCACCTGCTACGGTCGAACCTCTTTCGGTTCGAATCCCGTCTGACTTTTTTCTAACCTCGGCCTCAAGTGGTTTCAGGCTTCGGGTATTCAATATGGTGCGGCTGGGAGGATTCGAACCTCCGACCGCTCGGTTCGTAGCCGAGTACTCTATCCAGCTGAGCTACAGCCGCGCAACACACTCTAAACTCTGGTCGAAACTCTCGACCGCTCGGTTCGTAGCCGAGTACTTTATCCAGTCGGCCGGCGCTCGGGGAGCTACAACCACACAAGACTTTTCCAACTCTGACCAAACTCTCGATTCTCTGATTTGTCGCCAGATTATTCTCGTTTTCCGCCAGAAAGCGAAGATGGCGGAGAGGGAGGGATTCGAACCCTCGGTACGCAGTACGTACGGCTCCTTAGCAGGGAGCTGGTTTCAGCCACTCACCCACCTCTCCTTGAGAACGCCGCGTATACTAACAGATATTTTCTATTTTCATAGGGTTGACACGAGGTTTTTGTAAATTCACCGGTATAAAGAAGGAAAAACCGCCCCAATTTCCGGACGGCTTTACTCTTACGTGTTACCAGGCTCCGGCTCATCAGAACCGCTTTTCTCGCTCTGAATGCGCTGGTATATTTCTTCCCGATGCACGGCGACTTCTTTCGGTGCGTTAACACCGATACGTACCTGGTTCCCTTTCACCCCGAGGACGGTGACGGTTACTTCGTCACCGACCATCAGGGTTTCGCCGACGCGGCGAGTTAGAATTAACATGTCCTGTACTCCCTTTTCAGAGCTTTATGTTCCAATATAAGCTAGTACTTACCCCATTTATAACGGGGACACGCACTCCAGACAAGCATGGAAAGCCTCCCACAGACAATTCTGGATGAATGGCACCCTTTTTGTGAGGCCCCGGCGAATCGATTCGACTCCCCCCGCCGTCAGGCCTCAATCTCAGACTTATCCAATTCGAATACACTGTGCAGTGCTCGAACGGCCAGCTCAAGATACTTCTCGTTAATAACCACCGAAACTTTGATTTCGGACGTGGATATCATCTGAATATTGATTCTTTCATCCGACAGGGCCTCGAACATTTTGGTGGCAACCCCGGCGTGGGATCGCATGCCAACGCCGACAATGCTCACCTTTGCGATTTTACTGTCACCGCTGACCTCACGAGCCTTCAGCTCGCTGGCAACACCTTCCAGAACTTCCCTGGCGCGCTTGAAATCGTTTCTATGCACAGTGAAAGTAAAGTCAGTCCGGTTATCGGCGCCGACATTTTGCACAATCATATCGACTTCGATGTTAGCGTTACTGATTGGTTTGAGAATACGCGAGGCAATACCCGGAGTGTCCGGTACGCCGGAGATTGTAAGCTTGGCTTCGTCGCGATTAAACGCTATTCCGGAAACAACCGCTTGTTCCATGGCGCTATCTTCCTCAAGTGTGATGAGTGTGCCGCTACCCTCTTCAAAACTGGACAATACCCGCAGTGGGACATTGTATTTGCCTGCGAATTCCACTGCCCGAATCTGCAGTACTTTGGAGCCAAGACTGGCCATCTCCAGCATTTCTTCAAACGTGATGTGATCCAGGCGACGGGCGCTGTCCACCATCCGGGGATCGGTGGTGTAGACCCCATCCACATCGGTGTAAATCTGACACTCATCTGCCTTCAGTGCCGCCGCCAGCGCGACTGCCGTTGTATCCGAGCCGCCACGTCCGAGAGTGGTGATGTTGCCCAGCTCATCCATGCCCTGAAAGCCCGCCACAACCACTACGCGACCCGCCGCCAGGTCTTCACGCATGCGTTCTTCGTCGATATTCCGGATACGTGCCTTGGTATGCGCGCTATCGGTCAGGATACGCACCTGGGAGCCGGTATAAGAACGGGCGTCGCATTGGCGCTTTTTAAGCGCCATTGTCAGCAGGGCAATCGTGACCTGCTCTCCGGTCGACACCAGCACATCCATTTCGCGGGGAGTCGGCTCATCCATAATCTCGTTGGCGAGACCGATCAGGCGGTTGGTTTCCCCGCTCATGGCCGACACCACTACAACGATGTCATGGCCCTCACTGCGAAAACGGCACACCTTTTCTGCAACAGCCTCGATGCGGGCGGTCGTGCCCACCGAGGTACCACCGAATTTTTGGACCAACAACGCCATGTCATTCCCATTCCGTCAACGGTAACGGGTTCCCGCTACCCAATAAAGCGGCGAAGTATAAAGCCCCACCTCACTGAACAAAAGAGCAATTATGCTGTCTTCCGAGAAATCCAGTCGGTCACACCTTCCAGCGCCGCCGCAAGACGGGCGGGATCGTTGCCGCCACCCTGCGCCATATCAGGGCGTCCGCCGCCTTTGCCACCCACCTGCTCTGCCAGGTGCTTCATCAGATCACCGGCTTTGATGCGGCTGGTTGCAGCCTTGGTCACACCAGCAACGAGGGTGACTTTGCCGTCTTCAACGCTGGCCAATACGACCACACCTTCGCCCAGTTTGTTCTTGAGCTGATCGGCGGTATCCATCAGTGCTTTACGGTCAGCGCCTGCCAATTCGGCGGCAACAACTTTCAAACCGTTTACTTCAACAGCCGCACTGACCAGGTCAGTACCCGCCGAAGTGGCCAGTTTCTGTTTGAGCTGTTCCAGCTCTTTTTCCATCTGACGGGAACGATCAACCAGGACCGCCACTTTTTCAACAGCACTGTCGCGACTGCCCTTGACCAGGCTTGCCACCTCGCGCAGGGCATTGTCGGTCTTCTCCATCCACCGCAAAGCGCCCTGACCGGTAACCGCTTCGATACGGCGCACGCCGGAGGAAACACCGGCTTCGGAGGTTATTTTCAGCACACCGATATCGCCAGTTCTGGAGACATGCGTGCCGCCGCAGAGTTCGACTGAGTAGTCATCGGTCCCCATACTGAGCACACGCACGCGATCACCGTATTTCTCGCCGAAAAGCGCCATGGCGCCTTTCTTCTGGGCCTGCTCCATATCGGTAATTTCGGTGGCTACCACGGTATTAGCGAGAATCTGTTCATTGACCTGATGCTCGATTTCCCGCAGTTGTTCCGGCTTCACCGAATCGTAATGGGAGAAATCAAAACGCAATTTATCCGGATCCACCAGGGAACCCTTTTGCGTCACATGCTCGCCCAACACCCGACGTAAGGCGGCATGCAGCAAATGGGTGGCGGAATGGTTCAGCGCTGTCGCTTGACGACGACTGTGATCAATCCGGGCATCCACCTCCAGGCCGGCGAAAAATTCGCCTTCGATCACTGCACCTATGTGCAAATGATGGTCGCCTTCCTTGCGGGTGTCATCGACCTTGAAGCGGCCGCCACTCCAGGTCAGCAGACCCGTGTCGCCCACCTGACCGCCGGCTTCGGCGTAAAACGGTGTGCGCTCAAGCACGATCACCGCTTCGTCACCCGCCTCGGCGGACTTTTCTACGCCGTCAACCAGCACATTGCGGACGGTCTCGTGGCCATCAATCTGCTCATAGCCGGTAAACTCAGTGCTGCCGTCCAGCTGCAGACCGCCGGCGTTGTAATCAATACCAAATTTACTCGCGGCCCGGGCCCGTTCACGCTGGGCATTCATGGCTTGCTCGTACCCTTCATAATCCAGGGCCAGACCGCGCTCCCGAGCAATGTCATTGGTAAGGTCCACGGGAAAACCATAAGTATCGTAGAGGGTAAATATGGTTTCGCCGGGAATAACCCGGCTGTCGAGGGCCAGAATATCCTGCTCCAGCAAGCGCAGCCCCTTGTCGAGTGTTTTGGCGAACTGCTCTTCCTCCTGCTGCAACACCTTCTCAATCTGGGTCTGGCTTTTATCGAGTTGCGGGAAGGCTTCCCCCATCAACTCGACCAAAGCGCCCGTGAGCCGGTAAAAGAAAGGCTGCGTCGAGCCCAGCTTGTTGCCATGACGCGCCGCGCGTCGAATGATGCGCCGCAAAACGAAACCCCGGCCCTCGTTTGAGGGCATCACGCCGTCGGCGATCAGAAATGCGCAGGAACGGATGTGATCGGCGACCACCCGCAAGGAGGCTTCCGTGGTAGCTGTTCCGCCAAGCAGATCCGAAGCCGCTTTCAAAAGATCCTGAAACAGATCAATTTCATAATTACTGTGCACGCCCTGCATGACGGCAGTAATTCGCTCCAACCCCATGCCGGTGTCGACCGAAGGCTTGGGCAACGGGTTCATCTCACCGTCAACCGTTCGGTTGAACTGCATGAACACCACATTCCAAATTTCAATGTAGCGGTCGCCGTCTTCCTCCGGACTTCCAGGCGGGCCACCTGCCACGTCAGGGCCATGATCATAGAATATTTCAGTGCACGGACCACAGGGCCCGGTCTCACCCATTTGCCAGAAGTTGTCGGAGGCATAGGCCACGCCATCTTTGTCGCCAATACGCACGATGCGCTCTTCGGGCACTCCGATCTCTTTCGACCAGATATCGAATGCTTCGTCGTCCGAGGCATAAACCGTGACCCAGAGTTTGTCTTTGGACAGAGCCAGCCATTCGTCGCCGGTCAAAAAAGTCCATGCGAAATTGATGGCTTCACGCTTGAAATAGTCACCGAAACTGAAGTTGCCCAGCATCTCGAAAAAGGTGTGATGCCGAGCCGTATAACCGACATTCTCCAGATCATTGTGTTTACCGCCGGCACGAACGCATTTCTGGGTCGATGTCGCGCGACTGTAGCCCCGGTCTTCACGGCCCAGGAACGCATCCTTGAACTGGTTCATGCCTGCATTGGTAAATAACAGTGTGGGATCATCTTCCGGCACCAGCGAACTGCTGGGTACAATGGTATGGCCCTGCTGTTGGAAATAGTCCAGAAACGCCCTTCGCAACTCTGCGGTCTTCATAGAATCGTCCTGACTGATTAGTCACTCAATAATGAATATTTTGGATACAAGACCGGCACAATAGCAGCAAATGACGCCGGTCAGGCGACAGAATGATGACACTTTAACATAGGCCGCGGGGAGTAAAAATGAGAAAACCAGCCGCTGCCAGCAACTTGACCCGGTTGGCCCTCAAAGCGAATGCGTTCCGGCCACCCCCGCAGAAAACGCAATGAGGAATAGGTTATACTGGTGGGCGTTTTTGTCACCCACTCATCCCTTGTAGCAGCACGACCCTTTCGGAGCCTTCATGCCACGCCGCTTTCATGACCAGGAAGAAATCCTGCCCCCCGCCAGCCTGCTTAAACGTCTACTGGCAATGCTTTATGATGGCCTGATCTGTATCGCGGTGCTGCTGGTCATTACCTGGGCGTACACTCTTCTCGCGGCCTGGACCATCGGTTTTGATCAATACCAGGCACTGGCCGAAGGCGGTAAACTGAACACCGACCCACTGCTTACGTTGGTGTTGCTCGTCTCTCTCTACCTTTTTTTCGGCTACTTCTGGACCCGCAGTGGCCAAACCCTGGGCATGCAGGTCTGGCGTATTCGCGTCGAGAACAACAATGGCACCTCCATAAGCTGGCTGCAGGCCCTGCTTAGATTCATGATGAGCTGGGTGAGCTGGCTCGCAGCAGGACTGGGCTACTGGTGGATGCTGTTTGACCCCCAGCGGGCAACCTGGCACGACCGTTTCTCGGAAAGCCGCGTTGTGAGCGTACCCAAGGACTGAGACCCGCTATCCAGCCCTGCGCATCAGCACAAAGCCGGCGATGGCGCTGATCGCGATTGGCAACAGAATCGCCAGGACCGGATTAAAACCGTAAACCACGCTCATCGGTCCCAACAAATCCTGCATGTACTTGAACAGCAGACCGACGATCAACCCGGTGAAGACCCGAAACCCCATGGTCACTG
Organism: Oleiphilaceae bacterium; assembly: GCA_018334495.1. Lineage (GTDB taxonomy): Bacteria > Pseudomonadota > Gammaproteobacteria > Pseudomonadales > Oleiphilaceae > Marinobacter. Next base: position 69,618 of record JAGXLV010000001.1, on the reverse strand, counting down.
ATCGCAGCGGGCCAAAAATAAAGGAAATGGCGACCAGCACCATCACCGCCGTACCCAGAGGCATCAACACCTTTTTCCAAAAAGCCAGCCAGTAAGTAGATGCGAGCAGGCCCTGTTCATCCAGGTAGGACGCGTAGGTAAACAGGCCGGCGATAGACAGGTCATCCGGGTCGACGATAAGCACGCTGAGCACGTCCGGCGACAGCCCGCTGTCCCAGCGCTGAGTCGACCGGGTGTCCAGTGTAGCGCCATCCCTGCTCAGTTCTGTCGTGGAAACGTCTCGCAATTGCCAATGATCACCCTGATAAATCGCCTGTTTGGCATGAGTTGCCGAGGCCATCCAGTGTTCCTCTTCAAACCGGAAAAGCGACACCCCACGGATATCACCGTTGGGTTGCACCGCGTTCAGGTGAATAAAGGTGTCACCTTCTCTGTGCCATACACCGGATGCCGAGGGGACGTTCTGGCCCGCCCCTTCGGCAATTGCCTTCTGGCTTTGCGCCATGCGCTCAAACGGTGGCGCCAGGTATTCGCCAATCAGCAGCCCCATCACCACCACCAGCAACGTAGGCTTCATGGCCGACCAGACAATGCGCCGGATTGATACACCGGCCGCCCGAATGACAGTCAACTCAGAAGAACTGGCCATGGCCCCCAGGCCTACAAGGCATCCCATAAAAGCCCCCAATGGGAGAAACTCGTAGATACGCCTGGGCAGGGTCATGACTACGAACATCAGAGCTTCCAGAGTCTGATAGTCGTTGCGGGTATCATCCAGTTCGGCGATGAACGCAAAAATAAAGTCCAGCGAGAGCACCACGACCATGACAAGAAAAGTGGCTGAGCCCACGGAGCTCATCACATAGCGATCAATCTTACGCATGGGGCTCGGCCTCGCGTTGTAAGCGGCGACGCCTCAACCAGGCCGGCCCTAGCTGCAGCCACAGGGCAAGGCCGAGAAAGAGCAAATGCACCCAGAACATGCCAACCCACTCAGGCACTTGTTCCGCAGCCAGAGCATCCCTGGCGACAATAAGTAACCCGAGGTACATTATATAAAGCAGCATGGCCGGCAAAAGGTGGAAAAATCGGCCCTGACGCGGATTAACACGACTCAGCCGGACCGCCAAAAGCGTAACAATCGGTACGATCAATGGCAGGGAAAAGCGCCAGTGCAAGGTGGCACGATGGTCGGGATCCGTCGATTCCATCAACGCCCGGGTACTGATGGCCTCGTCCAACCTGCGAGTACGGCCCTCGCCACCACTCACTTTAAGGCCGTAAGCGTCGTACTCGGCGACATCATAATCCAGCCGGCCAGGTACGCCTTGAAACCGGGTGCCGTTTTCAAGCACGAGAAAACGACTACCGGTTTCATCATCAACAAACTGGGAGCCGGTATCAGCGGAAATCAGGGTTAACTGATTGTCATCGGGCGAAAATTCGGCAATAAAGACACCCCTGAGCTCCTGTTTGTCGTCGCTCAGGGATTGCGTATAAGTTACCCGGTTACCAGACCCCAACTCCTGAAACCGACCGGGAGCGAGCATTTCGAATTCAGTAGCCTGGCGCTGTTCGTTAAAAATAGCTTCGACCTTTTCCATTCCCCAGGGCGAGATATAAAGACTGGTCGCGCCGACAACCAACATGACCAGCAGACTTCCGACCAATGTTTGCCCCACCACCTGGCGCTCACTGACACCGCAGGCAAAAAGCACCGTCATTTCGCTTTCCAGATACATGCGGCCGTAGGCCAACAGAATGCCGATAAAAAATCCCAGCGGCAGAATGAGCTCCAGAAAACCCGGAAAACGGTAGGCCATAATCTGGAACAGCACATCACCGGAAAGCTCTCCAGCAGCGGCATCCGCCAGATACTTGATAAACCGCCCACTCATGAACACCAACAGCAAAATACTGGATACCGCCAGCATGCTGATCATCACTTGTCGGGTCAGATAGCGAAAAATGAGGGTCAAAGCGATTTCAATCCAAATGGCAAAGGAAGTTCTGGCACCCGGCAGTCTGTCCGGGCCTTATAATCGTAAATGCCAGGGCCGGGTATTATTCATGGCGCCAGCGGGTCAGTCTATAGGCAATGGCCATCGTGTACTGCCTGATAAATTCGCTAACCGGACGACACAATGACTGAGGCCGCAACTATACTATGAAACCTGTGCCCCGAATAACAGCGGAGGGGGACAACCGGCGGGCGGCGGTAAGCTGCCAAAACTGCCAATACGCTTGATAAATGTCGCCATAACCATAATCCTATGGTGCATCAAGAATAGCGTCCGTCCAGTTGACGCATCCATTTATGACAGCACCGAGCACCGGAGAGTTTATGAACGTAAACCTGAGCAGCGAATCCATTATCAGCACCAAAGCTGACTGCCTGGCTCTGGCTGTGCCCGAAAAAGGCACATGGCCTGACTCCACCCTGAAAGCGGATGAGCTTCTGGGCGGGCTCATTGGCGAACTCAACAAGGCCGGCGATGTCTCCGGCAAGCTGGCCTCCACCCTCATGGTGCCGGTCAGCGGGCAACCCTGGAGCCGCGTTCTGATCGTAGGCACCGGCGCCGACAGCGACCGTTCGCCCTCCAACTATTTCAAAGTCCTGGCTGCAGTCGTCAAGGAACTGAGAGAGGCGCCGTCAAAACACGCCGTGCTGGCACTGGCCGACACCACCACCAACAACGCTGACGCCAGCGAAGCCCAGAACCTGAGCCGGATCGGGCGCAGCATTGAAGAACACACCTACCGCTTTACCGGTTTTAAAAGCGAAGCGCCGCCTGAGCGCAAACTGACTGACATAACCGTGGCCGCATCTGACTCCAGCGGAGCGTTGCAGAATGCCCTTGACCTGGGATTGGCCACCGGCCGTGGCATGAACCTGACCCGTGATCTGGGCAATACCCCGCCTAACGTCTGCCACCCGACATGGCTCGGCGAGCAGGCACAGAAGCTCAGCAAAGATCACGATGTCATCAAAACCGAGATACTCGATGAAGAGCAAATGGCAAAACTGGGCATGGGCAGTCTTTTGTCGGTATCCGCCGGCAGCGCCCAGCCCGCCAGATTGATCGTTATGGAATATCGCGGTGGCAAGGCCGACGACAAACCCCATGTTCTGGTAGGCAAAGGCATCACCTTCGACAGTGGCGGCATCAGCATCAAGCCCGGCGAAGGCATGGACGAGATGAAATACGACATGGGCGGCGCCGCCAGTGTTTTCGGTGCCATGCAGGCCATCGCGGAAATCAAGCCGGCCCTGAATGTCGTCGCCGTTATTGCCGCCGCCGAAAACATGCCCAGCGGCACCGCGACGCGACCCGGTGATATTGTCACGTCGATGTCGGGCCAGACCATCGAAATACTGAACACTGACGCGGAAGGCCGCCTGGTACTTTGCGACGCCCTCACTTACGTCAAGAAATTCGACCCGGCCACTGTCGTCGACCTGGCCACTCTAACCGGCGCGGTCATCATGGCCCTGGGCCGTCAAGCCACCGGCCTGTTCAGCAACGACGACGCCCTGGCCGAACAACTGACATCTGCCGGTGAGAGCTCCTGTGACCGGGTCTGGCGCCTGCCGATCTGGGACGAATACCAGTCGCAACTGGATAGCAATTTTGCCGACATGCAGAACATTGGCGGTCGCCCCGCCGGTTCCATAACCGCCGCCTGCTTCCTGTCACGATTCACCAAAGACTACCGCTGGGCCCATCTGGACATCGCCGGCACCGCCTGGCACACGGGCGCAGCCAAGGGTTCCTCCGGCCGTCCGGTACCCTTGCTGGTAGATTACGTGCTGTCCCATGTCGGCAAATAAAGCCGCGGAGAGCGACCGGTCCTACTGGTTTCACATCCTCGCTCAGACCACCCCGGCCGCCCGCCTGATTCACGCGGCGCGGCTTGCGGAAAAAGCCTATCTACAGGGTGACCGGGTCGGCATAATCTGCGACTCGGCCGCCCAGGCCGAAGAACTGGACGACCTGCTCTGGCAGGTCCGTCCGGATGCTTTTATTCCCCACACCCTCATCTCCGAGCCAGGCACCCCCTGCTCCGACCCCGTCGGAATACTGCTGAACCAACCAACAGCCCAGGACTGGGACACGGTCATAATCCTGTCGGCCAAGCTGCCGGCCGATGCCGATCAGTTCAAACGGCTGGCTCTGGTGGCCCAGAATGACCCCGAGGTTCTCAACCAGGCGCGGCAGCATTTCAAGCAGTTACGCGCCATGGGCATCGAGCCCCGAGTGCATGACCAGCGCAAGACCAAAGCCAGCTCAAAACAACTTTGACTCAGGTTTTTCTGGTTTCCAGACTTCGGAGTACGCAAGGATGGGACGGCCTCTTCCTTGCTCATCGCCAGACTCCCCTGTGCTCAATCCATTAATCCTAGAATTTAAAGTTTTGACCGATCACGCGAATAGCAAACAGTAAGAAGCGCGTAAGCGGGGTACCTCTTTCCCGGACCGTCTGTGGCCAGGGATGGCCACAGCCGAGCCCTACATGGATGTACTTGCGGGCGTGTCCGGGAAAGAGGTACCCCACTTGCCCGCCGACTCCCGGCCCTCAGTCCTACATAGAACCAAATGCCAAGCTCAGGGTTCGCCGCCCAACCCAGGACTATGTATAATTAGCCGACTCAAATGCCTCATTTTTTACCCATAACCGGCCATTAGCAGACACCCATGGAAAAAACCTACCAGCCCGAAAACATCGAACAGCCGTGGTACGACAACTGGGAAGCCAAAGGCTACTTCCGCCCCTCCGGGCAGGGCGACTCCTTCAGCCAGGTGATCCCGCCGCCGAATGTCACCGGCAGTCTCCACATGGGTCACGCCTTCCAGCACACCATCATGGACACCCTGACCCGCTACAAACGCATGCAGGGCCGCAACACCCTTTGGCAGGTAGGCACCGATCACGCCGGCATTGCCACCCAAATGGTGGTGGAACGCAAAATCGCCGTCGAAGAAGACAAAACCCGCCACGATCTGGGCCGGGAAGAGTTCATCAAACGCATCTGGGAATGGAAGGCCGAATCCGGCGGCAACATCACCCGCCAGATGCGTCGCCTGGGCAACTCCGTGGACTGGGAGCACGAACGCTTCACCATGGATGAGGGTTTCTACAAGGCCGTGCAGGAAGTCTTTATCCGGCTATTTGACGAGGGCCTGGTCTATCGTGGTAAACGCCTGGTCAACTGGGATCCCAAACTGCACACCGCCATTTCCGACCTGGAAGTGGAGAACAAGGAAGAAAAGGGCCACTTCTGGCACCTTCGCTACCCCCTGGCCGACGGTGCCAAAACCGAGGATGGCAAGGACTACCTGATCGTTGCTACCACCCGGCCTGAAACCATGCTGGGCGACACCGCGGTGGCTGTCCACCCCACGGACACACGCTACCAGCACCTGATCGGCAAAACCGTGCGCCTGCCCCTGGTCAACCGCGATATTCCCATCATCGCCGACGAGCACGCCGATCCGGAAAAAGGCAGCGGCTGCGTCAAGATCACCCCGGCCCACGATTTCAACGACTACGCCGTAGGCAAGCGCAACCAGTTGCCCATGATCAATGTGCTGACCCAGGACGCCAACATCCTGGCTGTCGCTGAAGTATTCAACAGTGACGGCAGCGAGAACACCGGGATCGACAGCACCCTGCCCGCGGCTTTTGCGGGCCTGAGCCGGGAAGACGCCCGCACCGCCATAGTCGCCGCCATGGAAGCTAAAGGCCTGGTCCACCAGGTGGAGGACCATCTGCTCAGCGTCCCCCGTGGCGACCGCTCCGGTCTCATTATTGAACCCATGCTGACGGACCAGTGGTTCGCCGACGCCAAAAAACTGGCCGGACCGGCCATTGCCGCGGTAGAAGACGGTCGCATCGAGTTCGTGCCCAGGCAGTACGAGAACATGTATTTTTCCTGGATGCGGGACATCCAGGACTGGTGCATCTCCCGCCAGCTCTGGTGGGGCCACCGGATTCCGGCCTGGTACGATGCCGAGGGCAACATCTATGTGGGCCGTGACGAAGCCGCCGTACGTGAAAAATACAGTCTCGCGGGCGATCTGACACTGACACAGGACGCCGACGTCCTGGATACCTGGTTCAGTTCCGCGCTCTGGACATTCGCCACCCTGGGCTGGCCCGAGACGACCGATCGCCTGAAAACGTTCCACCCCACCGACGTTCTGGTCACCGGCTTTGACATTATTTTCTTCTGGGTTGCCCGCATGATCATGATGACCATGCACTTCATGAAAAACGACGACGGCACGCCCCAGGTTCCCTTCAAGACGGTGTATGTTACCGGTCTGATCCGGGACGAACACGGCGACAAGATGTCCAAATCCAAGGGCAACGTACTGGACCCTCTGGACATGATCGACGGTATCGAACTGGACAAGCTGCTGGAAAAGCGCACCGGCAACCTGATGCAGCCAAAGTTAGCCAAAAAAATTGGCAAGCGCACGGAGAAGGAGTTCCCGGAAGGTATCGCCGCCCACGGCACCGATGCCCTGCGCTTTACCCTCGCGGCCATGGCCACCACCGGCCGGGACATCAACTGGGACATGAAGCGCCTGGAAGGCTACCGCAACTTCTGCAACAAGCTGTGGAATGCCGCTCGTTATGTGCTGATGAACACCGAGGGCGAGGATTGCGGCATCGAGAATTCCGACGTTAGCCTTTCCCTGGCGGACCGCTGGGTTATCAGCGAAATCCAGCGCTGCGAGCAGGATGTTATCCGGCACCTTGACCAGTACCGCTTCGATCTGGCCGCCTACGCGCTTTACGAATTCATCTGGAATGAGTACTGCGACTGGTACCTGGAGCTTTCCAAGCCAGTCTTGAACGATGAAAACGCAACGGCTGAGGCCAAGCGCGGCACCCGTCGCACCCTGGTGCGTGTACTGGAAACGGTTTTGCGCCTGGCCCACCCCATCATGCCCTTCATCACCGAGGAAATATGGCAACGCATCGCGCCTTTGGCGGGTAAAACCGGTGACAGCATCATGCTGCAGCCCTACCCGGTACCCGACAAGGATCAGGAAGACGCCGGCGCCACCAGCGATATTCAATGGGTCAAAGGCGTCATCGAGGCCGTGCGCAACATTCGCGGCGAAATGAATATCTCGCCTGCGAAGAAGATTCCGGTTCTGTTGCGTGGCGGTGATGAACAGGATCAGCGCCGTAGCCGCGAGAACCACCAGTTCCTCAGCTCCCTGGCCAAGCTTGAAAGCCTGCAATGGCTTGGTGATTGCAAAGCGCCCATGTCGGCAACCCAGCTGGTGGGTGACATGGAAGTACTGGTGCCCATGGCAGGCCTGATTGATAAAGACGCCGAGATGGCGCGGCTGGACCGGGAACTGGAACGGCTGGACAAGGAGATCGCGCGCCTCGAAGGCAAGCTTGGCAATGAAAAGTTCACTGCCAAGGCGCCGGCGGAGGTGGTGGACAAAGAGAAAGCCAAGCTCAAGGACGCCCTCGGCAGCCAAGAGCGCCTGAAAAACCAGCGGAATGCCATAGAGGCGATGTAGATAATGGCCTCCCCGGAATCCTCCGTGCACCGGCCGGACCCGCCAGTTTGCCTGGTTCTGGGCGCGGGAGCCCTGGGCCGTCTCTGGGCGGCTTATCTGCCCGATAACAGCCGAGGGTTTATTCCCCGAAAGCGGGACCAGACAGGTCATTGCCGCTACGCACTGGTAACCCCCACCGGTGAGATTCGGCCTGTAAATGTTCCATGGCGTCAGCCGGCAAGCCCGGACATTCCGGACTGCCTGCTGGTCACCACCAAAGCCCAGGATACCTTGACCGCGCTGACCGACGTCCTGCAGCACTTATTGCCGCAGACGCCGATCGTGCTTTTTCAGAACGGCATGGGCAGTCAGCAGGTTGTCGCGGCACAGTGGCCGGACCGGCCGGTTCTGGCGGCCGTTACCACTGAAGGCGCCAACCGTCCGGATGCCGACACCCTGATTCATGCCGGCCTGGGGGAGACCTGGGTGGGCGGGCTGAACCCGGCAGGCTGCAAGGCTCAGAGCCGCGTCGTCACCGCCCTTGCCAGCAGCGGTCTGATCGTTCATTCCGAGCCCGATATAGCACAGCGCCTGCTGCGAAAACTGGCGGTCAACGCCGGAATCAATCCCTTCACCGCCATTATTGACTGCCCCAATGGCGACATACTGAAGCAACCGTTCTACCTGGAGCACATCGACGAACTGTGCCGGGAAATAGCCGCGCTGATGCACCACAAAGGCTGGCAGGTGGCGGCAAGTGAACTGCGACAGCAAATTGAACAGGTGGCCCGCACGACCGCCAAAAACACGTCATCTATGCGTAGCGATATTATCAATGGGCGCGTCACCGAAATTCGTTTCATTAATGGCTGGATTGCGCAGGAATGTCAGCGGCATCATTTGCCCTCAAGAGTGAACCATATGCTGACAACCTGGGTACAAGACCTGTCAGCAATCGCATAACAGGAGAATCTCATGGGCAACCGCCTGTCTAAAATCTACACAAAAACCGGCGACGACGGCTCTACGGGCCTCGGTGACGGCAATCGAATTGGGAAAAACACGCCCAGAGTGGAAGCCATGGGCTCCGTAGATGAGCTCAATTGTCAGATGGGGCTACTGATTGAAGAATTGGACCCGGAAGACAAGCTCACCGCCATTCTGAAACGCATTCAGCATCATCTGTTTGATCTCGGGGGCGAAATTTCAATTCCGGGGGCCGAGATGATCAAGGGCACTCACTCTGAATGGCTGGAGAATCACCTGGATCATTACAACGCAGACCTGCCACCCCTGAAAAATTTCATTCTTCCGGGTGGCTCCAAGGCTGCCGCGCAATGCCACATGGCACGGGCGATCTGCCGGCGGGCGGAAAGGGACGTAGTCACTTTGAGCCAGGTAGACACGGTCAACATGCCATCACAGCATTACCTGAACCGTCTCTCGGACTTTCTTTTCGTTGTGGCGCGTGTGCTGGTTCGGCTGGGTGGCGCCCAGGAAGTTCTTTGGGAACAAACATCCTGATCTCACCGCCACGCTTTGCGGCTTGCTTATTTCAGGATTCCCGCAATAACCAGCAGCGCCAGGACACAGATCCAGACCAGAAGACTTCGGTTGAGAAGGTTGCGAACCGCCATAAGACTCCTGGAGCCGAAGGCCAGCCACTCGTCCGGGTGCAGCCTGGCAAACCTTATGGGGTCCAGCGCAAAACCGGTCAGAGCGCTGTTGGCGGCGGTCATCAAAACCATTTCCGACTTTACGGTAAACGATAGAAAATAGCGTCGGCTTTGATCAAGCCAACCGCTGAGGTCGCCAGCAAGACCGAAGGAAAAGGCCAGCAACCTGGCCGGCAGCCAGGCCAGGACTTCCGCAACCAGTGCAAACCTCGGCCTTGCAGCCGCCTGTGGCCAGTGATCCCGCAGCGCGAGAACGCCGCGTACAAGGAAGGCGACCCCAATACCCCCCACCAGATACCAGAACATAATCAAAAAGTAGCGCTCGAAGACTGTTGTCATGAAACGGCCCGAAAAAGCCAGGTGCAGCGTTTCCGGTGTGGTCGCCGAGTGACGTTCTCGCTCCCTGAGGCATCCCTTGACGTGGTGCCAAGCCGCCTGCATATCGCCGCTTTGCCAGGCGTCACCGTAGGCTTCCAGACGCCCCCTCCAGGCTGGCATTCCCATAAGAACCACCAGGAATACAAAATCCAGGCCGTATCCCAGAAGGAATCCGTAAGAAACTTGCCGCAGTGAGGAGTCAAGCAAAATCAGAAGCAACGAAGGCACCAATACCGCAGCTACGCCTCGCCCCAGAAGTGTGCCCCGGTTAGGAGAAGCTGGTGTTGCCGCCTTGCAATACCGATCCCAAAACACCTCCGGATCAAGGCGACGAGTATTATCAAGGCCGCGTCGAGCGATATAAGCCAGCAGTAGCGTGATGAAAGTCATCCGCCTACATCCCTGGAAGAGCGTCCCGGCTCCCGGCATTTCTGCAGTCGCTGCCGGTAACCCTGCCAGTCGAAAGCTGGGCCCGGATCGGTTTTTCGACCAGGCGCAATGTCGCTGTGGCCAGTCACACGCGCTCCGGTAATCGCCGGCCAGGCCGCCATGATCTGGCGACTTACCCGGTCCAAAGTCTGGTACTGCAACTCTGTGTAGGACTCATGATCCGTTCCCTCAAGCTCAATACCGATGGAATAATCATTACACTCCGGGCGCCCCTCAAAACTTGAGCGCCCGGCATGCCAGGCCCGATCACGCAGATTGACGAACTGGACGCACTCCCCGTCGCGGCGAATCAGTAAATGGGACGACACCTGCATGCCCGCAATAGACTCGAAGTAGGGATGCTCTCGCGGATCCAGCTGGTTACAAAAAAATTGCTCAATGGCAGGACCGGCATACTGGCCGGGGGGCAGGCTGATATTATGTATAACCAGGAGTGAAATCCCGCAATCCGAAGGACGAGCGCCAAAATTGGGCGACGGACACCAGCGCGCCCCGCTTAAACGTCCGGAAACTCTCAGCCTTGCGGCTCTCTCTGGTATCGCGCGATCAATTGGAGTCAATGTCATTGCATACTGCCGCAAGGCCGGCACAGCATGGTGAGCCGGCGCCATGAATGCTTCCCGATCCAGGCCGGATCGGTTGATTAATCAAGCGGTAATTGAAACACAGACCCGATCGGTCCGCCAGTTGATGCCACTAGTGACGCCTGATGAAGCGGAAGGTTCAGTGCGGTTTTTAGTCACGACGACTGTGGCGCAGGTTATCAATAATGGACTCAAGCGCCCGGTCAAAAATCAGCCCGTCATCAAGCAAAATGATATCCCCGGATGCGAGTGTGCGGGCCAACTCCTCGCGATTGTACTCGGCGACCTTGGCGCCATTTCGATTGACAAAAATGTATTTGTCGGTTGCCTTGATGAACGCAGCCAGTTTACAGCGAACTCGTTGATTCGCGCCCTGCAATTCGATCCAGGCTCCCACTCTCAGGTGATCGGCATGTTGCAGGAACTTTTGATTAACGGGTTCGGCTTCGATTCCGACTGATGGCTCCGCCTCTGCCACCGCTGCCGCCTGACCTGGACGCTGCGCTACCGGCTCGCTGACCGGAGCTACTGACACCGGCGCCGAGCTCTGTCCGACCTCCGGTACAATTTCGCCTTCGTCCCCTGCAAACTGGCCCGCGCCTTGTGGCGTCGGCTTGGTTTTGGCTGGCCTCCGTTCCCGAGGCAAAATTAACTCTTGCAGCACATCCAGGTGAGCCAGTTCAAGATCACGGATAGCCCTATCGATAGCGAAAGGATCCCAGGAGATGCTTTGCAGGCCCTTGCGCAAGTTATCCACCAGTGCGGGAATCGCCTTGAGAAGCTCGCTTCGCGTAGAGGCCCGCACTGGCCTGGGATCCAGAGTCCAGACCAGTTGCGCGGTCAGCCCCGAGGCCCGGTCCCAGAGGTCACTGTTTGCACCCTCCCGCAAAAAGACCCATTGCAGGTAGCTGTGCCAGGGCCCCAGCAGCAATGACTCCACAGCCTTTGGCACATCACTGCCGACCAGCGCTTCCTTGAGCAGATTATCCACGGCCTGCCTGGCCTCTTCCTGGCGGGCCCGACCTTCTTCCGCATCTGTCAGGCGTTTCTCAACCAACTCTCGACGGCGCCGGTCACTGTCCATAAAGGCGCTAAAATCTTCCAACAGCTCAGCGAATAATTCGACGTTATCAGTGAATTCGTTCAACAGACGATCAACTATCCCCTCAATTTTTTCCCGGAGAGGATCTCTTTGTCCTTTTGCTTTTTCGTTCCAGCCGATCGCGGCCATTGCCATTTCATTAAGTAATTTTCTGGCCGGATGACCGCCCCGATTGAAAAAACCCCGGTCACAAAGCGCGACCTTGAGCACTGGTATCTGTAGCCGTCCGATCAGGGCTTTCATCAGGGTCGGCACCTGGCGATCCTCCAGGATAAAATCAAACAGCATGGAGACCAGGTTAATGACTTCGCCATCCACCTGCTGCAACCCCATGGACTCCCCAGAGTCAGAGACAAGAACCTGTTGCAGTTGTTGCGCCAGCGGGACGACCTCGCCACTGGATTCAAGCCGGGCATCCGACCTCTGGGCTGCGCCCAACTTTACCAAAAGCGAGGGCGTATCAATTCTGTAGCGAGTACCCTTTTGTTGGTAAGGTCCGGAAGTGGTGTCCTGTCTAAGCAAAGCAGACAGTTGCGAAAAGGTTATACTCCCCCCTGCCGCCGCATCATCGGTATCTCTCTGATTTGGTTGTTCTTGTGCTGATTGTTGCCGGGCCGGTGGTTGCCTGGAGTGATTTGCCGCCGGTGTCTCTTGGCCAGTTCCCTGACCGCTCTTTAACTCAGGCAAAACGCCTTCGGCTTTCAACAGGCGGTTGGCCTCATTATAAACATCATCAAGTTGGTCAACGAACAATCGATCGAAAAGTTTGAAGATCACCAGTTTGGCCCGGATGTCGATATCCAGGTCACGGCAGGCTCCGCCGAGACCGGTGCAAATCACTTCCGGACTAAGCGGCATTTGGCGCTCTTCCAGCCGGGCATCCGGCAAAAGATAGGCGCAACGAGTTTTGAGCAGATGGATCGGCTCTGCGTAACGAGCACGAAGCTTGCTGATCAGGCTGTCCAACGCAACCTTCTGTTCCAGCTGATTCGTATCCATTAATGTAAGCGACTCCTGATTCACCTCACTGAGACCGCGACTGTCCGGCTGCGGGTCAAACTGGCCAATGTCGTTGAAGGCGCGCGCCACCCATTGCAAGACTGTACGGGTCACCCGGGTACGGTGCAGGCGCAATTCGCGCATGGCGTCAAAATAGACAACCTGCTCCTGATTTGAACCGGCCTTGTCCGCCATGTTGAACAGAGCATCGTCGGAGCTGTCAAAAAATGCCGATAAAACCTTGGACAAGGATCCCCCAGAGGCATCACGCAGACGAATCAGGGCGGCAGGAATGGTGTGCGCATCTGCGCCCGAACCTGACTTGAAATTAATTACCTTGTTGTCCTTCGCCATAGCCCCGACTCCGAATCAGCATTTTTCCGATATCTTGCGGTGATCATAAGGCGTTGGACCCGCTTTGTGTGTCAAACTTTGTCGCCTTTTGTGTTTATCAGATGTCTGTCACATTTTTGGTCTGGCACGGCGTCATAGTTCTGTCTTCAGTGGCTTTTTTGGATAGGCGGTTGCCCGGATCGGGGATGAGCAGGGGGCCGAAAAATGACGTTCATGGTCACTTTTCGTCATGGCGAGGCACCAGGCAATTTGGCGTTGATCAGGATCACGCGCTAGAATCTCGCATTGATCGTTAACCTGGGCCCATACCCGTCATGACTAACGCGCTGACAGAAAAACTCCGCCAATCCCGCATTGAATCCGTTGCCATCAGTCTCAGGGAAGATATTGGTGATGGCGATATCACTGCCGCTCTAATTCCGGCCGACCGGATAACATCGGGGCGCGTAATCACCCGAGAGAATACCACTCTGGCGGGCCGCCAGTGGGTCGACGAGGTTTTCCGGCAGATTGATGAGACCGTCAAACTAAGCTGGTTTGCCGGGGATGGCGACACAGTGGCCGCCAATCAGACCCTGTTTACCTGCGCCGGCAACGCCCGCAGCCTGCTCATCGCTGAACGCACGGCGCTCAACTGGCTGCAGACGATGTCCGGCGTTGCCAGTCAATGCCACGCACTCGCCCGCCAAGTCCAGCATACAGGCGCCAAGCTTCTGGATACGCGCAAAACCCTACCCGGTCTGAGGCTGGCCCAGAAATACGCAGTGACGTGTGGCGGATGTCATAACCACCGCATGGGTTTGTATGATGCTTTTCTGATCAAAGAAAACCACATTACAGCCTGCGGCTCCATCACAAAAGCCATCACTCTGGCACGAACGATAGCACCCGGAAAACCAGTGGAGGTTGAAACCGAAAATCTGGCAGAGGTCCGTGAGGCGCTGGACGCCGGTGCTGATATCATCATGCTCGATGAATTCACCCTTGATGATATCCGCACTGCGGTTGCATGGTCAGCGGGACGATCCACACTGGAGGCCTCGGGCGGGATCAGTTCAAACACGTTGGTTGCAGTTGCAGAAACGGGCGTAGACTATATTTCAATCGGGGCGCTAACCAAGGACCTGCGTGCAACGGATCTTTCCATGCGGCTGGATGCGATTGAGTGACCCAATCGAGGATTATTGTGCCGATGTGAGGCAGCGGAATTCTAACCCGAACTGCCGGAGAGAGACTGGTCCATAACCTCCAGTTCCCGGATCAGCCCTGCGGCGCGCTTTTGCTGGCCACGGAAATATTCTTCAGCCATGGGAGCAATTCCCGATAGCGCTGGCAGTGCCTGCCCCTGCTCGACCAGAACGGTCATACGCGGCAGGAAAATAAACTGGAGCCATTCAGTAAATTCAAGGGTGTCGATACAAAACGGCTGACTGCTTTCAAGAGCACTGGCCGGAGGGGGCTCGCTCGCCCAGATCGAGAGTCGGCGCATCTCCGCTTCAATAGCCAAAAGGCTGTCTGCTACCTGAGCTATCATCGGCATTGTTACCTCGTTAAAGCAAGGGTTCCAGTTCCACGGACTCACCGCGCAGAAGACGATAAAGATCCACATACTGGCGCGTAAGTGCGTGGCGCGGCGCATAATGAATCAAAGGCTTATTGACCTGGTGAGACTCTTTCATTTTGACCGAACTGGACAACCTCACAGGCAACATGGGCAGGCCCTCTTCGGTCAATTCCCGAACGAGTTGGCGTGGCAGCGATGCCCGCGCCTGGAACTGGTTTGCGACGACACCCTCGACGACCAGATTCTCATTGTGGTCTTCCTGCAAGTCACGGATTTCCGACAAAATGTTGTAAAGCGCATGACGGGAAAAATCATCACAATCGAACGGAATCAGGCACCTGTCTGCGGCAATAAGAGCTGAACGGGCGTAAAAATTAAATGAAGGGGCGGTGTCGATATAAATATCGTCAAAATTTTCACCCAATTTCCTGAGGGCTTCGCGCAATTTATAAATCTTGTGTTTGGCTTCCAGCTTGCGTTCAAGGAACTCCAGCTCGGGACTCGCCGGCAACACAAACAGATTCTCATAGGGCGATGCATGCACAAATTCATCGGCACGGCGCGTAAACATGGTGAAGGCAACGGTTTGCTCCAACAAATCAGCCACCGTATCTTTCAACTCGGCAGCAGCACGGCCGAGCAGATAATGGGTTGAATTGCCTTGCGGGTCCAGGTCGACAACCAGCGTTCGCCTGCCTTCGGCCGCTCCGATGGCCGCCAGGTTACAGGCAATGCTGGATTTTCCCACACCGCCTTTCTGGTTAAAAACTACTCGTATCATCATGCCCCCTGGCAATTCGTTATCACTTGAAAAAAAACGGTTTGCAAAGACCCACGGCGTTGATCGAACCTTACCAGTTCATTACCGCTCTGACGAAAGGCACGGTCAGGCCCCGCTGCGCTCTCAATGAATTGTCATCGAGCCGATCCAGGATGGCTAATAGCTCCCCAAGCTTTCGTGGCGCCCGCCGCAAAATATAGGAGGCAACGTCGTCGTTCATCGCCAACCCACGCTGCTCGGCGCGGGCGCGAAGAATCGTCAGGTAATCCTCGTCACGATAAAGGCCCAATTGCAGCAGGACACCATGGCTGAGGCGCGAAACCAGATCCTCAAGCGCAAAAGGCACCTGCGCCGGCGTGTCACTGAGTGTAACCAGAAGTCGATGACCGCAATCCAATATGCGATTGTATAGGTGGAACAGGGCTTCTTCCCATTCAGTTTTGCCCGCCACAGAGTCAAGGTCGTCAATGGCGACCAGGCTATGCTGTTCCAACCCTTCCAGGATGCCGGGGCTCGCCAAGGTCAGTTCCGCCATGCTAAGGCACATCACAGAATCGCTGTGTTGCTCCACGGCATGACAGACTGCCTGAAGAAGGTGGCTTTTCCCTGTGTTTTCAGCACCGCAAAGCACAACCACCGGGGCGTTTTGGTCTCTGCTCAGCGCGCTTAACTGCTGCGCCACCCCGGCATTACGACCGCCGTGGAAATTATCAAAGGTGGCATAGTCACCGAGACGCAGTCCAAGCGTAAGTTGGCGCTGACTTATTTCCGTTTCGCCTGCCATGCCCGCCCCGTCCAAACAAAAACGTAGTGCAACCCGCTCACGAGCGTGGAGACTGTCACCAACCAGATTCCGGCCGGCAGCACCCAATCGGGCATAGGCAACCCGGCCAACAGCACTATAATCGCCAGGATGACCAGAATTTGCACCAAGGTATTCAATTTGCCAAGCAAGCTCGGCTGCATTTCATAGCGACCGATATAAAAATGATAGACCAGTGCCCCTGTTATGATGACCAAATCTCTGCCCAGCACCAAGGCAAACAGCCACAGAGGCAAAACGTCCGTAATCGCAAGCATGAGATAAGCTGTAATCAGTAACGCTTTGTCCGCAAGCGGATCCGCAATGGCCCCGACTCGACTGCTCCAGTCGAATCGGCGGGCCAGAAATCCATCAAAACCGTCGCTCACTGCCGCCACGGCAAAAACGCCTAGCGCCAGCCGGTATTGCGTCTCAAACAGGCTGGCCGCAAAAGGAATAATTAACACAATACGGAGTAACGTGAGTGCATTTGGAATCCAGCGCCAGTGATCTGCTCTCATGGTTTCTCCACTCCGGTCGTAACCTTTTTATTGCCCGGAGGCCTCCGGGGCGACAATCGGGGCGCCCTGCCACCGATACCTCAGAGTTGGATAAAGAGATTCGAATGCCGCCTCCCGGTCTTCTTCCCGAGTCTGCACTAAAGGCTGATACTGAAACAACGAGCCCGCTTCGGCATTGCCGGTGTCTGAATCCCTTTCGGGAACCAACTGCACCGGTTGTTCATCTTGCCGGGAGGTCTGATCCTTTACAGAAGTGGCTGCGGCGGTGTCAGCTAATCCCGTCGAGTCGGGGCCCTTGGCGACAAAACGCTGATCCAGGGCGATATATTGTTCAAGCTGAGCAACTTCTCCTGAAATGACGACCTTAAAAGTCATTCTGTCTGCTTTGACCTGGACTGGGTCGGAACTCGCCACCGGCGTCATTTTATTCAGTGCGGAAACAGCCGTGGCGAAATCATCCAGAGTGTTAACGCCCTCGACAACAATATCGACGCGAGCGGCACTGTCAACGTCACCGGCGGATACGGCATATCGATCTGCGAGCAGGTCCGCCCATGCCCCGATCACTTTCTCGGCCACAGACCCCGGGCTATTGCCAGACACTACTTCCTGATTGTCTTCAATACCTTCACCTTCCATGCGCCAGGACGCCTGCCAGGCACCACCGCTGCGACTGACACTGACCACCGCCAACAGGTTATGTTCGATATTCTCCGAGGCGTCCCTGACCGGGCCCATGAATTGTCCGCGAACTTCGGATAAAAGGCGGCTATTCTCGCGGCGCGCCTCAGGCGGCAGAATCAGGGGCAAGCCCCGGTCACCGGCCGCCTCAATAAAAGCTGTCTGCCAGTCGTCTGATTGTGCGTCCTCTTCCTGTCGCACCAGTAAATCCCGCCTACCCTGCGCCTCCACAACAATCCAGGCCAGCGTAAGCGGCCGATTGGCACCCCAGACCGGGGCATCGATCGAAGCCAGGGCCCGATTGACGGCCACTGAGCCAAAACTCATCCGCAGCTGATCCTGGTCATCGTCACCGGAGCCCCGCAGAAACTGATAGGACTGAACCATGGCTTCCGCATCCGCAAGCAATTCGCTGGCACGCCCCTGTTCGAGCAAATCGGTGTCGCCGGAGACTCGCGCCAGGACTTGCTCGAGGCCCTTTGCATAAGCTTGCTGACGATCCGCCGGCGAGGAGCTCGCGACCGGCACCTGGACCGTGTAAAGGCCTGCCACTGTGACCGCGGCGGCGGGTGCGCCCAGGCCGCACAACAACACCAAAAACATCGCCTGCCGCTTTAGTCGAGCCAATAAAAACATGTGTCACCCTGTCAGCGTTTTCGAATGGGGCTAGGATACACCATGGTCCGGTTACTGAGTAGCTCGGACACGCCCGAACGGCTTTCCTGGAATTGAATTTGGAGCGCCTTCCCGCACCTGTTAAAATTTGCCGCTTATCCTGGGCCAAGACGGTTGACCACACCATGAGCGAACAGAAACCCTCCCTGACGTATCGCGATGCGGGCGTTGATATCGACGCCGGCAACGAACTCGTACACCGGATCAAAAATACAGCGGCCCGGACCCGGCGCCCCGAAGTTCTTGGGGGTCTCGGAGGATTTGGCGCCATGGTCGCCATACCGGCCGGCTACCGCGAACCCGTCATGGTTTCGGGAACCGACGGAGTCGGCACAAAGCTCCGCCTGGCCATGCAACTCGGCAAACATGACACCATCGGAATCGACCTGGTCGCCATGTGCGTCAATGATCTGGTCGTGGGTGGCGCAGAGCCTCTGTTTTTCCTGGACTATTACGCCACTGGCAAGCTCAACATAGACGTGGCCGCCGACGTGGTTGAGGGTATCGGCCGTGGCTGCGAACTCGCCGGTTGTGCTCTCGTTGGCGGCGAAACTGCGGAAATGCCGGGTATGTATGACGGCGACGACTACGATCTTGCGGGCTTTTGCGTTGGTATTGCCGAGCGCGACGACATTATCGATGGCAACCGGGTTCAGGAGGGCGACAGTCTTATTGCCCTTGGGTCCTCCGGCCCCCATTCCAATGGCTACTCATTGATCCGAAAGATTGTTGAAGTCACCCAGGCCGATCTGACGTCAAACCTGGGTGACAGGTCCCTGGGTGATGCCCTGATGGAACCGACCCGAATCTACGTAAAGAACCTCCTGCAGCTGATCAAGACCGTTGACGTGCGGGCCTTGTCACATATTACTGGCGGCGGGCTGCCCGAAAATATTCCCAGGGTGCTGCCCAGGGGATTCTGTGCCGCCATCGATACCAACAGCTGGTCTTTGCCCTCCGTTTTTCAGTGGCTCCAGGATGGTGGTGGTGTCGCCATCGAGGAAATGTATCGCACATTTAACTGTGGTGTGGGCATGGTGGTTTGCGTACCGGCCGAACATCAGGCCCTGGCTCTGGATACCCTTTCCGCTCTGGGCGAAAAAGCCTGGCCCATAGGGGTGATTGAAAGTCAGGCCGATAATACCGCGGCGTCAACTGTCCGTTATGCACCGGGCCTGCTGAAACCATGATGGCATCGGATCTGACAGCACCCCGTATTCTGGTGTTGGCCTCTGGCACCGGCACCAACCTGCAAAGCCTGATTGAAGCCACTAAAAGCCAGGGTTTTCCTGGTGAGATAGTGGCCGTTGGCAGCAACCGACCCAAAGCTCCCGCCCTGGGCCTGGCTTCCCAGGCCGGCATCGAGACCTTTGTCGTCGATCACACCCAATATAAAACCCGCCAGGATTTCGACGGGATGCTAAGAGCCGAAATAAACAGGTACGCCCCCGACCTAATTGTCATGGCCGGTTTCATGCGAATTCTGACCACCGAATTCGTGCGCGCTTTTCACGGCCGCATGCTGAACATCCACCCTTCACTGCTTCCCAAATATCCGGGCCTTGGCACCCACCGCCGCGCACTGGCGGCCGGCGACAGGCTGCACGGGGTGACCATCCATTTCGTCACCGAGGAACTCGACGGCGGTCCGATCGTCGCCCAGGCCGATTTGACCATCGATCCGGACGATACTGCGGAAACACTGGCCAGGCGCGTTCAGGAAAAAGAGCATCTGCTTTATCCCATCGTCGTGCGGTGGTTCTGTGAGGGCCGGCTGCAACTGGCCGGCAATGAGGTTCGGTTCGATGGCGCGCCATTGCCCACACCTTTTTACCTGGAAGACTAAAAGCGCCACCTTCGGTCGTTTATGTAACCAGGACGGCCGCGTTCTGGCGGGCGTTAAAGAACCGTCACGTGCTGTCTGGGTGCAGCCGGTTACACTGGTGCCTGTGAGCGTTCCAGCTTGCGCACTACATCGAATAGAAGGTAAAGCATGATGACGTTTCCTCTATATCGAGGCTTTATTAAAGTAGTTTCGACCTTTTTGACATTGATATGGCTCATACCGGCTGGTCACGCCAGCGGCACAGACAGCTTGCCGGAGCGACAGGAACCCATGACAGAACAGCAGGCTGGAGAGGAAGTTGGAGAGGAGGCGACCGCACCACCGGAGCTGACGCCCTTCACCGCCACCTACAAGGCATCCATAGACAAGGGTGTGGCCATCAAGGGCAAGGCGACGCGAACGCTCAAGCAAAACCCGGACGGCACCTGGCATCTCAGTTTTAACGTCGAATCCGTAATCGCCGACATTGAGGAATCCCTCCAGTTTCAGTGGCAGGATGCCCGCATCCTGCCCCTGGCGTATCGTTATAAGCTGTCC
Organism: Oleiphilaceae bacterium; assembly: GCA_018334495.1. Classification (GTDB taxonomy): domain Bacteria; phylum Pseudomonadota; class Gammaproteobacteria; order Pseudomonadales; family Oleiphilaceae; genus Marinobacter. The sequence continues at coordinate 49,139 of JAGXLV010000001.1, read as the reverse complement.
GGCTTCCTGATCGGTGAACGCAAACGCGTTCTTGACTACGACTGGCAGGAGAAAACCGTCAGTGGCCGCTATGAAAAAAAATCCTTCAGCATGGCGCTGCCTGACGGTGCCCTGGACCCCCTGGGTTATCAACTCCAGCTTCGCCAGGACCTGAAAGCCGGGAAAAAACGCATGGCGTATCAGGTCACGGATAAAGGGGATTTCGACCAGGACGAGTTCGCGGTTATCGGCGAGGAAACCCTGACAACGGCGCTGGGTAAAGTCAAAACCATCAAGGCGGAAAAAGTCCGTGACCCTGCCAAGAAGCGGGAGACGCTCCTATGGTTCGCGCCTGACCGGGACTACTTGTTGGTCAAGCTGGTTCAGATCGAATCCAACGGGACTCGCTACGAGATCAATATCGACGATGCCGATATTCACCAGGGAGGCTGAGGCGGTTCGCAACGGCTGCCGGGTTAGGCTATTTTCCGCTTTCCGCCCAAATAGTTTTCACTTCGTCGGCTATGATGCGCAACCCCCTGGCCACGCGCTCATCGTCCTGGGAATAGGTCACACGCAAGCATTCGTGACGGTGCCGCCAGCCGTCCTCGGGCAGGCCGGGGAAGAAATAATGGCCAGAAACCACCAGCACGCCTCTTAGCTTCAGGCGTTGATACAGTTCCAGGCTGGTGACCGGTAAATCCGGAAACCAGAGCCAGAGAAACATGGCACCCTCGGGCTTGTGCACATACCAGTGGCAGTCCTCGCCCATGGCTTCGGTAAAGACAGCCACTGCCTTTTCCATTTTCGCCTTGTAAAACGGGCAGACCACATCCCGGCTCAATGCCAGTATCTCGCCGGTGCGCACCAGCGGTTCGGCCAGAACGGCGCCAAAACTTCCCGTTGCCAGATTCATGATGGCGTTGATGCCTGATAGCGCCTGAATTACCGGTTTTGCGGCAATGACAATGCCGGTCCGGGCGGCCGGCATGCCCAGCTTGGACAAACTCAGACAGAGGACGACCTGCTCGTTCCAGTGCGGCTTGGCGTCCACGAACAGCAAGCTGGGAAAAGGCGTGCCGTAGGCGCCATCCACAATCAACGGCACGTCGTGAGCACGGGCGAGCGCCTCCAACCGGGCAAGTTCGTCGTCAGTAACCACATTGCCGGTGGGATTGGTGGGCCGTGAGACACAGATGGCGCCGGTTTCGCCGGTCATTTCCAGAGCGTCGAAATCCACCCGGTATTTGAACTCATGAGCCCCGGTGAAGGAGATATCCGGACGCACGGCGTGAAACAGGCCATGCTCGATGCCCGCGTCGGCATAGCCGATGTATTCGGGCGCCAGCGGCAAGAGTATGTGCTTGCGACCACTGTCGCCATAATCGCCTGCAAACATGTTGAACAACATGAAAAATGCCGCCTGGCTGCCATTGGTCAGGGCGATGTTTTCCGGCGCAAGGCCCCAGCCATATTCCCGGTTAAGCATATCCGCCAGCGCGGCAATGAATTGCTTTTCGCCCTGGGGCGGGTCATAGATGCCCACCAGGCGCCGCATGGCGTCAGGATCCTGACTGATACCCCCAAGGATTTCCTGAAGGCGATTCTCCACTTCCGGGATCTGGCCCGGGTTGCCACCGCCCATCATGATCATGTCCTGATCCGAGGCCAGGGCGTTGCCGAGATCGTCCATTAGCGACGTAATACCAGCATCAGCAGTGAACTTTTGGCCGAAAGCAGAGAGTTTCATGGCAGAATCTTAGAGTTGGGTGAAGGAATACTGGCGGCAAAGCCAGACAAACGGCGATGGACTTCAATCATTCAGCGAGATGCCAAGATTACTAACACCCTCGTTGGCCGCCCGCTCTTTAAGCCCCTCAACGAAGGTCGCGGTCGGCGTGCGCTGCCGCTTTACTGCCAGGACAAGATCCCGCTGAAAGGCTTTGTCCGCTTTCATCAATTCATGCTGATCAAGCAGCCGCACCAGACCATCCTCATCCAGACCTTCCCCTTCACTGACTTCAATGAAATTCATGACGGTGGCCGTGGCCAATTGCGAAGCGTCCGTGGCCCGATGCTTGACGGGATTAAGCCTGTTTAAAAGCGCCTCTTCCAGCAAACGGCAGAAATCAAAGGCCGGGTAGACGCCATAGGCGTCGTAGGCGTCTACGTCCGGACAGAGACTTTCGAGCCTGGCGAGCATTGGGGGAACGGCGGCTTCCGTTTCCGCTTCCTGTAGCATTCCCCAGGCCTGATCCAGAATCCGGCGCATTTTGGCGCCACCTTTCATGCCAATGGCGTCGGAAAACAGCGCGTAGTTGGGAAAAGCCCTTTCCGCCAGCGCAAGCAAAAAGGCGCATTCACGCCAGCCCCTGAGTTGCTCCACCGCCTTTAAAAACTGATTGGCGTTCACAGTGACCTCCCGGGAATGAATCGCTTGCAGATCGCCATGGGCCTCATGCCCGGGGCAGAGTCACACCGATCTGCCCGAGATATTTACCGCCCCGATCCTTGTAGCTGGTCTCGCAGACTTCGTCTGACTCAAAAAACAGCATCTGGGCGACGCCCTCGTTGGCGTAGATCTTGGCCGGCAGATTGGTGGTATTGGAAAATTCCAGGGTCACCTGGCCTTCCCACTCGGGCTCCAGGGGCGTCACGTTGACGATGATGCCACAGCGGGCGTAGGTGGATTTGCCCAGGCAAATAGTCAGTACATTCCGGGGAATACGAAAATATTCCATGGTGCGGGCCAGCGCAAACGAGTTGGGCGGAATAATGCAGACATCGCTGGTCACGTTCACGAAGCTGTTTTCATCGAAATTCTTGGGATCGACAGTGGCGGAGTGCACGTTGGTGAAAATCTTGAACTCGTTGCTGCACCGCACGTCGTAGCCATAGCTGGAGGTGCCATAGGAAATCACTTTGCCCTTGGCACCCTCACGCACCTGACCGGGTTCAAACGGCTCGATCATGCCCTGCTCCGCCGCCATGCGACGGATCCATTTATCGGATTTTATGCTCATTAATGCCATCTCATCATAGATTCAGTATCAGGTACGCGCCGCCGCGTATCTTACCGCCAGATTATCCGGAACGCCAAAACATCGCCGGGCGCCGGACAACCGTTCATCAATCGTCGCTGGTTGATATGCTGGGAATCGGCGAACTCAGGTTACGCTCCCGGCGGGACAGGGTCGCGCCGATCCGGCGGGCGATGTCACGGTAACGATGGGCCACCTCGGACTCCGGCTCGGCCACCACAGAGGGCGTACCACCGTCGGTCTGCTCCCGGATGGTCAGGTGCAGCGGCAACTGGCCCAGCAGGTTGGTGTGGTATTCCTCAGCGACTCGATGACCGCCGCCGGCTCCGAACAACGCCTCTTCGTGACCGCAGTTGCTGCAGATGTGCACGCTCATGTTCTCGATCACACCCAGCACCGGAATATCCACCTTGCGGAACATCTCAATGCCCTTCTTGCAGTCGAGCAGGGCAATATCCTGGGGCGTGGTGACAATCACGGCGCCGGTCACCGGCACTTTCTGGGCCAGGGTGAGCTGGATGTCGCCGGTGCCCGGGGGCATATCCACCACCAGGTAATCCAGGTCTTCCCACAGCGTCTGGGTGAGCAACTGCTGGACCGCGCCGCTGACCATGGGCCCTCGCCAGACCATGGGGGTCTTGTCCGTCACCAGATAGGCCATGGACATGGTCTGGATGCCATGGGCCGGCACCGGGATAAACCATTTGTCGTCCTTGGTATCCGGCCGCCGTCCTTCGGGAACGCCCATCATCATGCCCACGCTGGGACCATAGATATCGGCATCCAGAATGCCCACCCGGGCGCCCTCGGCGCTCAAAGCCAACGCCAGATTGACCGCCGTGGTGGATTTACCCACGCCGCCCTTGCCGGAGGCCACTGCAATGATGTTCTTGACCTGGGCGATGGATTGCAGGTCTTTCTGGGGGCGATAGGCATGAATGCGCTGCTTGACGTTAACCGTCGCCGAGGTCACGCCCGGCACGTCTTCCAGCCCGTGACGCACCAATTCCGTCAGGGCACCCTTGATGCCGTCGGACGGATAAGGCAAAACCACATCAAGCCGGACGCGGCCATCCTCGGCGGTGAGGGATTTTACCGCGCCCAGCTCATAGAGATCCTGCCCCAGGTAGGGGTCCTTGTATTGGCGAACCGCGGACTCGAGGGCCTGCTGGGAAATCTCACTCATAAAAACCTCAATAACGATGAAAAGTGCGCTGGCCTGGCCGAAAAAGGCACCGTTCAGATGAAAAAAAGTTGCCCGGAAGGTATCATCTGGGGCCGCTTCTGACCATAACCACCCAAGATCAAGGTTCGGACTTAAACATGACGCAAGCGAGTGCAAGCAAACAGCGCGATATACTGGTAACCAGCGCCCTGCCCTATGCCAACGGGCCGATTCACCTGGGCCATCTGCTGGAGTACATCCAGACGGATATCTGGGTGCGTTACCAGAAAATGCGCGGCCATAACTGCTACTACGTTTGCGCCGACGATGCTCACGGTACTGCCATTATGCTCCGCGCCGAGCGCGAAGGCATCACCTCCGAAGCGCTAATCAAACGGATCAGTGAAGAACACCAGCAGGACTTCAGCGGCTTTCATATCCGTTTCGACAATTACCACTCCACCCATTCGGAAGAAAACCGCAGTTTTTCCGAGTATATCTACCGTCAGTTGCAGGCCAATGGCCACATCGCCACCCGGCAGATCACCCAGTCCTTCGACCCGGAAAAGAACATGTTCCTGGCCGACCGTTTCATCAAGGGCACCTGCCCCAAGTGCAAGGCCGAGGACCAGTACGGTGACAACTGCGAAGCCTGCGGCGCCACCTATACGCCCGCGGAGCTGATCAACCCCCGCTCCGCGGTGTCCGGCGCCACGCCGATCGAGAAAGAGTCCGAGCATTACTTCTTCCGCCTGCCGGAGTTCGCCGACTTCCTCAAGCACTGGACCCGCAGCGGCACGCTACAGCCCCAGGTCGCCAACAAGCTCGCCGAGTGGCTTGATGCCGGCCTGCAGGAATGGGACATCAGCCGGGATGCGCCCTACTTCGGCTTTGAAATTCCCGACGCGCCGGGCAAGTATTTCTATGTCTGGCTCGACGCGCCCATCGGCTATCTGGCCAGCTTCAAGAATCTGTGCGAACGCGAAGGCATCGACTTCGACCATTTCTGGAAGCCGGAATCAACGGCCGAGGTTTACCACTTCATCGGCAAGGACATCATCAACTTCCACGCCCTGTTCTGGCCCTCCATGCTGCACAGCGCCGGTTTCCGCACCCCGAGCGCGATCTATGCCCACGGCTTTGTGACAGTCAACGGCAAGAAGATGTCCAAGTCCCGCGGCACCTTCATCATGGCCAGAACCTTTCTGGACCATCTCAATCCCGAATACCTGCGCTACTATTTTGCCGCCAAACTGACCGGCGGTGTGGATGACATGGACCTCAATCTTGAAGACTTCGCCTTCCGGGTCAATTCCGATCTGGTGGGCAAAGTGGTCAACATCGCCAGCCGCAGCGCCGGCTTCATCACCAAGCGCTTCAATGGCCAGTTGGGCACGGTGACCGAATCCGACAAGCTCAACGTTTTTGTGGCGGCCGGCGACGAACTGGCCGAGTGTTACGAAAACCGTGAATTCGGCCGTGGCATGCGCCGCATCATGGAACTGGCCGACATCGCCAACCAGTACGTCAACGACGAGCAACCCTGGGTGATCGCCAAGGAAGAAGGCCAGGACGACCGGCTTCAGGCCATCTGCACCAACGCCCTGAACATGTTCCGATTGCTGATGACCTACCTGGCGCCGGTATTGCCCGAAACCGCCAGAGCGTCGGAAGACTTTCTGAATACCCGGCTCGACTGGAACAACCGCGCCGCCCACCTGGAAAATCACGGCATCAACAAGTTCAAAGCCTTGATGAGCCGGGTCGAGATGAAACAGATCGACACCATGCTGGATGCTTCGAAGGAAGAGCTGCCGACCGCCACTGCGGCAACCACCAAACCGGAAGCCCCGGCGGCGGGCATGATTGACCCCATCGCGGCGGAAATCGACTTCGAAACTTTCGCCAAGGTGGATCTGCGCGTGGTGGAGATCGTCAAGGCCGAGCCCGTGGAAGGCGCCGACAAACTGCTGAGGCTCACCCTGAACATCGGCGAAGGTGAGCGCAATGTCTTTGCCGGCATCAAGTCGGCCTATACCCCGGAGCAGCTCCAGGGTCGGCTCACGGTCATGGTGGCGAACCTCAAGCCGCGGAAAATGAAATTCGGCGTATCCGAGGGCATGGTTCTGGCCGCCGGGCCGGGTGGTAAAGACATCTTCATACTGTCCCCGGATGCCGGTGCCACACCTGGCATGCGAATAATGTAAACGGGCGGAACGCGACGGCCATGAGCGAATACCTGCTGATTCTGGTCAGCACCATACTGGTGAACAATTTCGTGCTGGTCCAGTTTCTCGGGCTATGCCCCTTTATGGGCGTGTCCGGCAAGCTGGAAACCGCCATGGGCATGTCCCTGGCCACCACCTTTGTGCTCACTCTGGCCTCGGTCTGCAGCTATCTCGCCTATACCTACCTGCTGGAGCCGCTGGGGCTGGCGTTTCTCAAGACCATCACCTTTATCCTGGTGATCGCCGTGGTGGTCCAGTTCACCGAAATCGTGGTGCGCAAGACCAGCCCGTTGCTGTACCGGGTGCTGGGTATTTTCCTGCCGCTGATCACCACCAACTGTGCGGTTCTGGGCGTGGCCCTGCTTAACCTGAACAGGAACAACAACTTCGTCGAGTCCGTGCTTTACGGTCTGGGCGCCGCCGCCGGCTTTTCACTGGTGCTGGTACTGTTCGCCGCCATGCGCGAACGCATTGCCGTTTCCGATGTACCGGTGGCCTTTCGCGGCGCCGCCATTGGCATGGTCACCGCCGGCTTGATGTCCCTGGCCTTCATGGGATTTACTGGCCTGGTGAGCGTATAGCACGGATATGTATAGCACCAACACGTATAGCACCGATATGGGAAGGATCGAAACAGCACCAATGTCACCTCTTATGACAGTTCTGTTCACCCGAGCCATTAGGAGGATGACCGCCTGATGTGGGAGAACGTCCTCATTGCCGTTGCCGTCCTGCTTGGCCTGGCGGCTATTTTTGGTGCCATTCTGGGTTTTGCCGCCGAGCGCTTCCGGGTGGAAGGCAACCCGCTGGTGGAGGAGATCGACGCCCTGCTACCGCAGACCCAGTGCGGCCAGTGCGGTTTCCCCGGCTGCCGGCCCTATGCCGAATCCATTGCCGGCGGCGACAGCATCAACAAATGCCCGCCCGGCGGCGAAAGCACCATCAAGGCCCTGGCCGACCTCCTGGACGTGGAGCCCCAGCCACTGGACGCGGAACACGGCGTCGAGCAGGAAACCCGCGTTGCGGTCATCCGCGAGGACGAATGCATCGGCTGCACCAAATGCATCCAGGCCTGCCCCGTCGACGCCATTCTCGGCGCCGCCAAGCACATGCACACGGTCATCGAGAGCGAATGCACCGGCTGTGACCTCTGCGTCGAACCCTGCCCCGTCGACTGCATCGACATGGTCACCCGCGAGCCCGATATTCGCAGCTGGACCTGGAGCCCGCCTGCCTCCGGCCTTATCGCCACCGACCGCCAAAGGGTGGGCGCCTGATGACACAGATCTGGGATTTCCCCGGCGGCATCCACCCGCTTGAAAACAAACACCAGTCCACGGCAAGGCCACTGCAATTCGCGGGCTTGCCGGAGCGGCTGGTGCTGCCCTTGCAGCAACACATCGGCTCACCCGCCGAAACACGGGTCATGCCCGGCGATAAAGTATTAAAAGGCGAGTGCCTGGCCGACGCCATAGGCACCCTGGGTGTGCCACTGCACGCCCCCACGTCCGGCACCGTTGAGGCTATCGAAAAGCACCCGGTGCCTCACCCGTCCGGCCTTCTGGACTGGTGCATCGCCCTGATTCCCGACGGTGCGGAAACCTGGGCTGAACTCACACCCCTCTCCGACTATAAGCAGCGCGGGCGCGAGGAAGTTCTGGCTCACATACGCGATTGCGGCATCGTCGGCCTCGGTGGCGCGGGGTTCCCCACCAACATCAAACTGCACCCGCCCAAGCCCGACAAAGTGAACACTCTGGTCCTCAACGGCGCCGAGTGCGAGCCCTATATTACCGCCGACGACACTTTGATGCGGGAAAAGGCGGACGAAATCATTGCCGGCATGGGCGTCATGGCCTGGCTACTGGAGCCCGAACGCTGCGTCATTGGTGTCGAGGACAACAAACCCGACGCTATTCACGCCCTCAAGGCCGCCACGGGCGACACTCGCATCGAGGTGGTGACTGTCCCCACCAAATACCCCTCCGGTGGCGAAAAGCAGCTGATCCAGATTCTCACCGGCCTGGAAGTTCCCCACGGCGGCATCCCGGCCGACATAGGCGTCATGTGCCAGAACGTGGGCACCGCCGTGGCGGTTTCCCGCGCCGTGCATCGGGGTGAGCCCCTGATTTCCCGAATAACCACGGTCACCGGACAAGCCCTGGGCCAGCCCGGCAATTTTGAGGTTCTGCTGGGCACCCCGGTCCGTCACGTCCTTGCCCGGGCGCAACTGGACGAGACCAGACTGGAGCGGCTGGTTCTGGGCGGTCCCATGATGGGCTATACCCTTCAGGCCGATTCGGTGCCGGTGGTCAAAACCACCAACTGCGTGATCGCCGCCGCTCCCGGAGAACTCGACGAGCCACCGCCGGAACAGCCCTGCATCCGTTGCGGCGCCTGCGCCGAAGCCTGCCCCATGGAGCTGCTGCCGCAACAGCTGTTCTGGCACGCCCGCGCCGGGGAGTTCGACAAGGCGGAACACCTGAACCTGTTCGACTGCATCGAGTGCGGGGCCTGCTCTTACGTTTGCCCCAGCAGCATCCCCCTGGTCCAGTATTACCGCTTCGCCAAGGGCGAGATCAGAAGCCACCGCAGTGAACAGCTCAAATCCGACCAGGCGCGCCAGCGTTTTGAGGCTCGCCAGGCGCGGCTGGAAATGGAGCAGGCGGAAAAAGAGGCCAGGCGTCAGGAACGGGCAAAAGCGGCTGCGCGGGCAAAGTCCGAAAAAGCCGATGCGCCGGAAGACAAGCCCACGAAACCGTCCGACAAAACCAGGCCCGGCCCGGCTACGGCCGTGGAAGCGGCACTTGCCCGAAAAAAACACAATCAGACAGGATCAGGGCCTTAGCCCGCATTAACAGATGGCACTAACACAACAAACATCACCCCATAGCCGTGGTGCGCGACCCACCTCCAGGGTCATGCTGTGGGTCGTGATCGCCTGCCTGCCGGGCCTGCTGGCCCAGACAGTGTTCTTCGGCTGGGGCAATGTGATCAACGTCATCTGGTGCATCGCCCTGGCGCTGGGCGCGGAGGCGGCGATCCTGAGGATGCGGGACAAGCCGGTCGGTTTTTTCCTGAGGGATAACACGGCGGCGGTCACCGGCTTGCTGCTGGGGCTGGCACTGCCGCCGCTACTGCCCTGGTGGGTGTCCGCCATCGCGGTATTCAGCGCCATCATCATGGCCAAACAGCTCTATGGCGGGCTCGGCTCAAACCCCTTTAACCCCGCCATGGTGGGCTATGCCCTGGTGCTGATTTCCTTTCCCGTGGCCATGACCACCAACTGGGCGGTACCCGGAGGCCTGGGAAACGGCGCGCCCGGTGTCCTGGATACTCTGGCGGCCATTTTCTCCGGCCAGCAGACCGCCGTGGACGCCTACACCATGGCGACGCCCCTGGATGTGTACAAGCATGACATCGGCGCCCGGATAGCCGCCGAAGTACGCCAGCACCCGAGCTTCGGGAACGGCATCGCCAAAGGCTGGGAATGGGTCAACCTGGCGTTCCTGGCCGGCGGTATCGGGCTGATTTACCTGCGCATCATCAGCTGGCACATTCCGGTCAGCTTTGTCGCCGCCCTGGCACTGATGAGCCTGGCATTTGGCAGCAACCCCGACCAGTACGCGCCTTTGTCACTGCACCTGCTCGCCGGCGGCACCATGCTGGGCGCTTTCTTCATCGCCACCGATCCCGTGTCGGCAGCCACAAGCCACCAGGGCAAACTGATCTATGGCGCCGGCATTGGCATCCTGATCTACCTGATCAGAACCTGGGGCAGTTATCCTGACGCCGTGGCCTTTGCCGTCCTGCTGATGAACTTTGCGGTGCCATTCATCGACCACTACACGCCCCCGCGCACCTACGGCCATAAAAAGCCGAAGCGCGGCATTGCCCCCAGGACCTGAACCATGGCGACGATCGCAGACTCCATGTGGCGCAGCGCCGTCGGGCTCGGCCTTTTTGCCATCATTACCGCCGGCACCATTGCGGTGACCCAGGCCGTGACGGAAGAGCGTATCGAACAGCAGATTCGCAAGGCCGAAGCCGCTGCCCTGTTTGAGATCATTCCCGAATCCCGGCACGATAACGATCTGCTGTCGGACACGGTTAGCCTGGAACCCGACCCTTTGCTGGGCACCCGGCAAGCAACCAGGGGCTGGATTGCCCGCCAGGACGGCGAGCCGGTCGGCGTGATCCTGCCGGTGATCGCACGTAACGGCTATTCCGGTGACATAGACCTGCTGGTGGGCATTGATGCTGACGGCCAGATTCTGGGAGTGCGGGTGATCCAGCATCGGGAAACCCCGGGGCTGGGGGATAAAATCGAACTCAGGAAATCCGACTGGATTCGCTCCTTTGACGGCAAATCACTCGATAATCCCAAACCGGGGCGCTGGGCGGTGGCCAAGGATGGCGGCGCCTTTGATCAGTTCACCGGCGCCACCATTACGCCCAGAGCAGTCGTCGAGGCCGTAAAACAGGCGCTCATCTTCTTTGAGGACCATCGCGAAATATTGCTCGCGGAGCCCTCGCCAAATCAGGACGGGAGTTAGAGCCATGGCCACCAAGACCTCATCCGAGATCATCCGGGACGGCCTCTGGAGCAACAATCCGGCCCTTGTCCAGGTACTCGGACTGTGCCCCTTGCTGGCCGTCACAAGCACCGTGGTCAACGCCATTGGCCTGGGCCTGGCAACGCTGATGGTTCTTGTGGGGTCCAACTTTGCGGTCTCTGTGATCCGAAACTACGTGGGTGATTCCGTGCGCCTGCCGGCGTTCGTGATGATCATCGCTTCACTGGTTACCTGCGCCGAACTGCTGATGCAGGCCTTCACCTATGAGCTGTACCAGATCCTCGGCATTTTCATTCCGCTGATCGTCACCAACTGCGCAATTCTCGGTCGCGCCGACGCCTTCGCCTCCAAGAACCGTCCCGGCGCGGCGGCTCTCGACGGGGCCATGATGGGCCTGGGCTTTCTGGCGGTACTCGTGGTGCTGGGAGGGCTGCGGGAAGCCGTCGGCCAGGGCACCCTGTTTGCCGGCATGGATCTGCTCCTGGGCCCAATGGCGGCAGACTGGCAAATGGGGCCCGTGGCGGGCTACCCGGACGTGCTGTTCATGGTGCTGCCGCCAGGGGCTTTTGTGGGGCTTGGGCTTCTGATCGCCCTCAAGAATCGCATCGACCACCAGATCGACGAACGTCGCCGTGCTCTTGTCACTGAACCGACTTCCAGTGGCGGCAAGCGGGTTCGCGTCACCGGACAGGTTTCGTAAAAGGCCGTAAATAATGAACAAAGAAAAACGAACAGAGATTTTCGAGCGGTTGCGAAAAGCCAATCCCACACCAACCACCGAACTGGTGTACGACTCGCCTTTTGAGTTGTTGGTTGCGGTCATCCTGTCAGCACAGGCCACGGACGTGGGCGTCAACAAGGCCACCGCCAGGCTTTATGCCGTGGCCAACACCCCTCAAGCCATCCTGGATCTGGGGGTTGATGGCCTTAAGGAACACATAAAAACCATTGGCCTGTATAACACCAAGGCCGAAAACGTAATCAAGACCTGCCGGCAACTGGTGGAAAAGCACGACGGTCAGGTGCCGGCCAACCGCAAGGACCTGGAGGCCCTGCCCGGCGTCGGTCGCAAAACCGCCAATGTCGTCCTGAACACCGCCTTCGGGCAGCCCACCATGGCCGTGGATACCCATATCTTCCGCGTTTCCAATCGAACCGGACTGGCGACCGGGAAGAATGTCGAGGAAGTGGAAAAACGGCTGGTCCGGCTGGTGCCCCGCGAGTATCGCCAGGACGCCCATCACTGGCTCATCCTGCACGGGCGCTATACCTGCGTGGCCAGAAAACCCCGGTGCGGGTCCTGCATTATTGAGGACCTGTGCGAATTTCCGGATAAACGGGATTACATTGAGTAGTGAGATCCGGAAGGAATGGATCGATTAAAGCCGTGGGAGCAGCACGACCAGCGGAAGCCGGCCAAACCTCCAATGCGCCGGCCAGGAAGGACTGACCGGCTTTTCTCGGCCTACTGAAACAACATGGTGCCGGACAGGCCTTCTTTTTCGAGAATCTCGCGTAGGCGGCGTAGCGCTTCTACCTGAATCTGACGCACCCGCTCCCGGGTCAGGCCGATCTCGAGACCAACCTGTTCCAGCGTACTGGTTTGGTGTCCCCGTAAGCCAAAACGGCGGGAAAGGACTTCCTGCTGCTTACCGCTGAGCTGGTCGAGCCAGCCACCAATACAGCCCCGCATGTTGTTGTCCTGTAGCACATCCGCAGGATCTGAAGCGCCTTCATCCGCGACCGTGTCCAGTAGGGATCTTTCACCGCTGCCAATGGGCGTATCCATAGAGGCAACGCGCTCGTTAAGCCCCAGCATTTTTTTAACATCGGACACCGGCTTGTCCACCATCCGGGCAATTTCTTCCGCGGAGGGTTCGTGGTCAAGCTTCTGGGTCAGTTCGCGGGCTGCCCGCAAATACAGGTTCAGCTCTTTCACCACATGAATCGGAAGCCGGATCGTGCGGGTCTGATTCATGATGGCCCGTTCAATCGTCTGCCGAATCCACCAGGTGGCGTAAGTGGAAAAACGGAAGCCGCGTTCGGGGTCGAATTTTTCCACAGCGCGAATCAGGCCCAGGTTACCTTCTTCGATCAGGTCCAGAAGGGTTAGACCGCGGTTTACATAGCGTCGCGCGATTTTAACCACCAGGCGCAGATTGCTTTCTATCATGCGTTTGCGACCAGACGCCTCACCTTTCCGGGCGAGGCGCGCAAAATAGACCTCTTCTTCGGGCGTGAGAAGCGGAGAAAAGCCGATTTCATTAAGGTAAAGCTGAGTCGCATCGAGCTGTTTTTGGTTGGTCGCGTAACGACCTGCCGTCCGTGACGGCAGCCTCGTGTCGTCGAGATTGGCATCCGCTACCGCGTCATTGCTCGGCTCCGCTTCCGCAGCCACTGCATTTTCTTCTTCCGCATCCTCTACGTCTGCGACACGATCGACTATAAGATTTTCATGGTCTACTGACATACGCTAGCCCCGTCTAAAACGACCCTTATTGTCCGCTCACCGATTATTTTTGTTGTGAGCGCCTGCCAACTGTTGTTCGTATTGTTTGTAATCAGGTTGTTGTTTCGGGCCAGTCGGTAATGCGACTGACTTCTACTGCTTCTTTGAATTTATAATTATTGTAATTGCTCTTAAGCCCCTCTGGCCTTCTGGTCAGGTCACTGAATATATCGGCCGGACCATTTATCGTGGCGGCAGGTAAGGCACAGGATCGACGGGATTGCCATTTTTACGCACTTCAAAATGCAATTTGTTCCGCTCGGTCCCGCTGCTGCCCAGTTCCGCTATCGGCTGCCCACCTTTGACGTCGTCTCCCTCACTGACCAGAATTTTACGGTTGTGAGCGTAGGCGCTCAGATAGTGCTCATTGTGGTTAAGAATGATCAGGTTGCCGTAACCAAGCAGACCACTGCCGGCATACACAACGTTACCGGAAGCCGCCGCCAGGACAGAGTCACCAGCATTTCCAGCAATATCAATACCTTTGTTGACCTGGCCCGACGAGGAGAATGATGCAATTACGGGGCCAATATGGGGCCAGCGCCAGTCAACCCCCGCCACTGTCTGGGATTGATCCGATAAGGGCATGGCCTTTTCCGGGGCTTTTTCCACCTTGGGGGGGGATTCATTGGCGGTTTTTTGCGGAGATGATGGCCTGGGCGACGGGGCGCTTGTTACAACTTTCGGCGGGGACTTCTTGGGGGCGGAGGCAGGGGTTTTGCCTCGCAGATCAAGGCGTATTACTTCGCCGGCTTCGATATTAAAAGGGGGGGCTATGCCGTTGGCATTGCCCAACTCACGATAATCCCGGCCATAGCGCCAGGCGATGGCGTAAAGGGTTTCCCCCGATTTAACGACATGCCTGCCCCAGTAAACGGGCGGATTATAGGCATCGTCGTTGTAGATATCCGTGGTGTTGCAGCCGGCAAGCACAAAAAGCAGAACCAGGAGCAGACTGGCCGGTTTAAGGAATTTTTCAGGCATAAGAATACTGCGCATTCGACTGGCCGCACGTTTCCAGGCCAGGGCTCGCATACTTACATGATCAAAGACGCCTCGCCTTTCAGACACGGATATAAAAATCGCCTTGTTTATTTCTATTTAATATTAAAAACAGCACACAACCTGAACATGTAATGATAAGTTGCTAATATATTGCGCATTTTCTGTGCAAACAAGCTAACAGCCCACCAAAAATGTTACCGATGGAAACATTTAACCTGACCAAAAAGTAACACTTAATCCAGGGTTGCCCCACAGTTCAGTCAACTTCCAGCTTCTGTATTCCGGCGTGTAAAAGATTTAGCAGCCCATTCCATCAGTAAAACCAGTAACAAGCCAGTTACAGCGGCCAGAATGGCCGGGAGCAATTCCGCACTGCTTCCGGTCAATTCAGTATAGACCTGCGGTGATACGTTAACCTCCTGCAAGGGAACCCGCTCTGCCGAACTGTTGAGGCGCCAGCTTACCGTTTCTTTCCAGGGCCAGACTTTGTTCAGGGCACCGATCATTACGCCGGTAAGAAAAGCGAGCACCCAGTCGTGGAATCGGCGAACCGCCCATGTCAGGACACGTGCGATGGTCAGCAGACCAACAATGCAGCCGGCGCTGAAAAACACCAGCTTACCCATATCAAATGCCTTGATCGCCTCCAGAATGGGCCCGTAAACGCCCAGCAACACCAGGATAAAACTCCCGGAGATACCCGGTAAAATCATCGCACAAATGGCGATTGCCCCAGAGCCGAAAAGCGCCAGAGTCGTTGGGGCAGCCTGCATAGGTGGCAGGGTGGTTAACAACCAGGACAACCCCCCGCCCAGAATGAGCGGGATCAGAAGCAGCCATCGGGCTCGGTTGACCTCCCGGCCCACATGCCAAACAGAGGCTGCGATCAGGCCGAAGAAAAAACTCCACAAGGGGATGGCATGTTCAGCCAGAGCATAGCTGATAACCGAAGCCAGCATGACAATACTGAAGAGGATTCCGATAAGCAGACTGACCAGGAAAGTCGCATCCGCAGCCTGCCAGAATGTTTTCGGGCGGCCGCGGCAAAGTTCCCGCAGAAACGCGGCGGGCAAGCCGTTAATCGCTGCAAGCAAGCGGAAGTATATGCCCGTAATAAACGCTATGGTGCCCCCGGATACACCTGGAACGATATCGGCCGCCCCCATCGCAACTCCCCGCAAAAACACGCCGATCATGGTACGAAGCGAACCGCCCGATTGAGCCCCTTTGTTGTCAGGGGATTCGGCGGATGACGAAGGCACCTCGGTCATCGCACGACGCCGCCGAGCAAGGGCACGAAACGCACCGGCTCTATTTCGGTCACGTCAAAGCGGTTGCCACGCCTGACGGCCTGAACGAGCGTTTGGGCATCTTCGCCGACCGGCGCGACGATAACGCCGCCCTCAGCCAGCTGCATCATCAGCTCCCGCGGCAGCTCCCGGGGCGCGGCAGTCAACATGATGCCGTCAAACGGCCCTTTATCCGCCCAGCCCATGCCGCCATCGGCATGTCGCAGCACGATATTCCGCAAGCCCAGGGCCCTGAGCCGTTCACGGGCCCGGTCCTGCAACGCCTTGATTCGCTCAACGCTGTAAACTTCCTCCACCAGCTTTGCCAAAATAGCCGTCTGATACCCTGAACCCGTGCCCAACTCGAGCACGGAATGCGGGGCATGATGCATCAGCACCTCTGTCATACGCGCAACGATGTAGGGCTGTGACAGGGTCTGGTTGTGACCAATGGGCAGGGCGGTATCTTCATAAGCACGGTGAGCCAGCGCTTCATCAAGGAAGATATGGCGCGGCACTTCCCCCATCACCGCCAGCACACGATCATTACAAATCCCTGCCTCCCGAAGCCGTTGCACCAAACGCGCACGGGTACGGGGCGAGGTCATGCCGATGCCTTGCAAGCCGGATATCATCTCCGGGTCTCCTGAAGCCATTCCTGCAGGGACGAGATCACTTCATGTCGAGTCATATCAACCTGGACTGGCGTGATTGAAACGTAATTTTCCCTGACCGCGTGAAAATCAGTACCGGGGCCGGCATCGCTGCCCTCACCGGCGGCACCGATCCAATAACGCTCTTTACCGCGGGGACAAGTCATAAAAACGGCGCCCTCGGCGCGGTTCCGGTGACCCAGCCGTGTAACGCGGAATCCAGCAAGCGCGTCCCAGGGTACATCGGGAACATTGACGTTGAGCAGACAGTGGGGCCCCAGATCCAGTGGCACCGGGCTTTCAAGCAAGGTGCGAACTACTCGGGCGGCGGTCTCATAATGAAACTTCCCCTGGTTCACCAGTGACACCGCAATCGCTGGCAAGCCCAGGTGACGACCCTCCGTGGCTGCCGCAACCGTGCCGGAATAAATCACATCATCACCCAGATTGGCGTGGGTATTGATACCCGAAACGACCCGATCGAAAGGCTCTGAGTAGAGGCCATTCACTGCCAGGTGAACACAATCACTCGGAGTGCCATCCACTGATCTGAAGCCATTGGGGTGGCTTTCTACCGTGAGCGGCCGGTTCAGCGTCAGAGCGTTGCTGGCACCGCTATGGTCCCGGTCTGGCGCAACTACGTCCAGCGAGCCCATGCCTTCCAACCCCTTAAACAAAGCAACAAGTCCCGGGGAATTTACCCCGTCATCATTTGATAGCAGAATTCGCACAATTATCTCCGTTAGCCTTCACCGCATTGACTGACCGTTTGCAGTTTAGTCGGTTTTCTTCAGTCTGCTGTGTTTTGCGATGCATCATCCACCAGAAACAGATCTGCCAACAGGGTTGTGGCAAATTGACCCGGACCCAGCCCGAATTTCAGCCTTAGCCCGTCTGCACCTTCCCAGGTCCACCGGAAATCTTCAGGTAGGAGAACAAGCGACCGCCGTTCTGGCTTCATGCGGGTTTGCGAGAAGACGGCCGCCAATGCTGGATGGCGGCTCACGATTTCACGCTCCAGACTACCCTGTTCATCCCCGGCTTCGGTGCCGCCGTCACCCCAGAGCGGGCCAGTGGCTTCGCAAGAGTCGGGCTCCCCGGCTAATGCCTGCGCCCAGGTTCCAGCCGTCACCCGGGCCGCCAGGATCTCGTTGAACAACCAGGAACGCGCTGCCGAGAAATACATCCCATTACGGTTGTTACGCCCCCGCTGGCGGCCCGGTTTCAGGCGGCAGGCCTGATCCAGGTTATTGCCGTCCCAGCCGAACCGCTGGCTGCCGAAATAATTGGGGCACCCTTTTGCCTGAAGATGAATCAAGCCCTGCTCTAAACGGGCTCGGTCGCCGCAAACACTCGTCAACAGAATACTGAAGCGATTACCGCGGTGTTCGCCGCGACGCAGTTTTCGCATGAAACGACAAACCCGATGCACCCGCCACCTGGCCTGAACCAATGCCAGAAAGTCCGGATCAGAGTCCACCATGCCGGCACGATGAACACTGAACCACTGACGGGTCACGGCATGGCGATCCTTCAAACCACAGAAACCCACTTCATGGGGCTGACAACCGGACAGATTCGCCAGTTGCCGAGCGACATACTCGGTATTGTCTCCGGTTTTCTCGATCTGAAGACACAAATGCTCCCCATCACGGGCAAGAAGGGTTTCGGGCGATACCCCGGAAGCGTCTCCGGGAAAGCCATCCAGCGCGAGCTCTTCGTCCACACGGAAGTGCTCGGGCTTTGCTTTCAGTGTGGCCCGACCGCAGGGCTCGCCCTGCCCGCCCGGCCAATCGAGACGCCACTTCGGTTCACTCATGTTTTAGGGGCTCCAGAAGGCAAACCGCCTGGCAGGCGATGCCTTCGCCTCGACCGGTAAAACCCAGATATTCCGTTGTGGTTGCCTTGATGCCAATGCAATCAGCGCTGATCTGCAGATCCTCAGCCAGGTTGAGTTTCATGGCTGCAAGGTGGGGTGCCATTTTGGGCGCCTGCGCAATAATAGTGGAATCCATGTTGGCGACGGCATAGCCCTCCTCCGAAATCCGGGAGACAACCCGCCGCAAGAGGACCCGACTGTCAGCACCCGCCCATTCATCACTGGTATCCGGGAAAAAGTGGCCGATATCGCCCAACGCCAGGGCGCCCAGCAAGGCATCCGCTATTGCGTGTAACAGAACATCTCCGTCCGAGTGAGCCTTGAGCGCCTGATTATGAGGGATGACCACCCCACCAAGCGTGATCTGGTCGCCTCTCTCAAAGGCATGTACGTCAAAACCCTGTCCAATTCGCATACTTACCTCATTATTCGTTTATCGGACTCCAGAGGCTGCCTGCAGTCTTCCAGGGTTCAAGCCGGCCTTAATCTCACCCCACCGGGTGAATCAGTCTGACCGGGACAAAATAAATTCCGCGAGCTGAAGATCAGCCGGAAGAGTCACTTTTATATTATCCGAACGACCTTCAACCAGGCGGGGGGCTTTGCCTGCGGATTCAATCGCGGAAGCCTCGTCGGTAACCGGAAAATCCTGCTCCGCGGCCTGTGCCAGCGCTTGTCTCAAAATGCCAAAACGGAACATCTGCGGTGTGAGCGCACGCCAGACACCTCTGCGGTCCAGGGTCTCAAGCACTTGATTGTCGGCACCGGCCCGTTTAAGGGTGTCACTAACAGGGCAAGCCAGCAGGCCACCAACCGGATGGTCCGCCAGGGTCGTGATCAAACCGTGCAGATCATCGGGGTGAAGACAGGGTCTGGCCACGTCATGAACCAACACCCAGTCATCAGAAGCGGCGTAAGGCACCAGTGTTTGCAGTGCCATTGCAACGGAGTCACGCCTTTGCGCACCGCCGTCACAGAGGATGATACGGTGATCGTTAGCGCTCTCGGTCTCTCGCCACCAGCCGTCTCCTGGGTCCAAAGCTAACACGCAGCCATCAAAATGGAACGCATCGAGCAGGCGGGACATTGTAATGTCCAGCAGATAGCGATCATGGATTCGAAGGTACTGTTTTGGCCGGTTGGCCCGCATACGCTGGCCAATTCCGGCGGCAGGAATGACCAGCCAGTAGCGCGTTGGGATGGTAGAATCGGTCACGGCAGGTTACGGACTTAACGAGTTAGGAGTCAGGGTTCAACCACCAGAAAGAAGGTTTCGCCTTCAGCAATCAGGCCCAGGTTGGTTCGAGCCCGTTCTTCAATAGCGCCATCACCCCGGCGCAAATTGCGGACTTCAGCGTAAAGGCGTTCGTTTCTTTCCGCTAAACGGGCATTGTCTCCCCGTTGCGTGTCTATGGCGTCTTCCAGCTTCCAGACCTGCGCAAAGCTGCCTTCCCCGACCCACAGACGCACCTGTAACATCAGTATAAGACCAACCATGACGGCCCAAAGCCATTTCATCCCACGCTTCCTTGTATACCCGACTTAACTGAAAGCATACCCCAGAGGCGAGCTCCAAGGTAGCTTCAGGCAAAGTTTCCACACTGCAGTGCAGTTCAGGCCGGGGGGCTCAGCGACTCGATTAGCCCTGGCCCTTGATTTCAGACAGACCGCGATAGACCGCCTTGCCAGCCAGCTCTTCTTCAATGCGAAGCAGTTGGTTGTACTTGGACACTCGGTCCGAACGGCATAACGAGCCGGTCTTGATCTGGCCCGCGCAAGTGGCAACGGCCAGGTCCGCGATGGTGGTATCTTCGGTTTCACCGGAACGATGCGAAATGACAGCGGTGTAACCTGCATCCTGAGCCATTTTTATAGCGTCCAGCGTCTCTGTGAGGCTGCCGATCTGGTTGAACTTGATCAGGATCGAGTTGGCGATCCCATTATCGATACCACGCTTGAGAATCTTGGTATTGGTTACAAACAGATCGTCGCCGACCAGCTGAACCTTGTCGCCAATCTTCTTGGTCAGCGCATCCCAGCCGTCCCAGTCGCTTTCATCCATGCCGTCTTCAATAGACACGATCGGAAAACGCTCAGCCAGACCCGCCAGGTAATCCGCGAAGCCTTCGGCATCAAAGGTCTTGCCTTCACCGGCCAGGGCGTATTGACCGTCTTTGTAGAATTCGGTGGAAGCGCAATCCAGTGCCAGAGTGATATCGGTGCCCAGCTTGTAACCGGCTTTTTCAACGGCCTCCTGGATAACCGCCAGCGCACCTTCGTTGGACGGCAGATCAGGCGCGAAACCGCCTTCATCACCAACCGCGGTGCTCAGACCCTTGGCGTTGAGTACCTTCTTGAGGTTGTGGAAAATTTCCGCACCCATCTGCAGCGCGCTGGCAAACGACTTGGCACTCACCGGCTGGATCATGAATTCCTGGATATCAACGTTGTTGTCGGCGTGTTCGCCACCGTTGATGATGTTCATCATGGGTACCGGCATCGAGTATTTGCCAGAGGTGCCGTTGAGATCGGCGATGTGGGCGTAAAGCGGCTTGCCCTGAGACAGCGCAGCGGCCTTGGCAGCCGCCAGGGATACCGCCAAAATGGCGTTGGCGCCCAGGTTGGCCTTGTTTTCGGTACCGTCGAGATCGATCATGACTTTATCCAGACCACGCTGGTCCATGGCATCGGCACCCATCAAAGCGTCACGAATACGGGTATTGATCGCGCCAACCGCCTTGGTAACGCCCTTGCCCATGTAACGGGAGCTGTCCTGGTCACGAAGCTCCAGCGCTTCGCGGGAACCGGTCGACGCGCCTGAGGGAGCGCAGGCACGGCCCAAGGTGCCATCTTCCAGGATGACATCGGCTTCAACCGTCGGGTTACCACGTGAGTCCAGAATTTCGCGGCCTTTGATATCTTTGATTTTTGTCATGTTATTCGATCTCCAAAACTGTCAATGTTAAACGAGATGGGTTTAAAGCCCGGCCTCCGGCCGGGCACTGGGTCATCAGGCAGTGTCTATAACAGGAAAGCCCTTGACCAGGTCGTCCAGCGCCTTCACCTGACTCAGGAAGGGTTCAAGCTGGTTGAGTCTCAGGGCGCATGGCCCGTCGCACAGTGCCTTTTCCGGCTCCGGATGTGCTTCCAGGAACAAACCCGCAATACCCTGGGACATGCCGGCCAGAGCCAGCTCCGTTACCTGGGCCCGACGGCCGCCGGCCGAATCGGCGCGACCTCCTGGCATCTGAAGCGAGTGAGTAACATCAAAAAAAACGGGGTGCCCGAACGACTTCATGATGCCAAACCCCAGCATGTCCACCACCAGGTTGTTGTAACCAAAGCTACTGCCCCGCTCACACAGAATAATCCGGTTATTGCCGGCCTCCTGGCACTTGGTAATAATATGCTTCATTTCCTGGGGCGCCAGGAATTGGGCCTTCTTGATATTGATGACCGCCCCTGTCTCGGCCATGGCAACCACAAGGTCGGTTTGCCGGCTCAAAAACGCCGGTAACTGAATAATATCGCACACTTCGGCGGCAGGCCCGGCCTGCCAGGGCTCGTGCACGTCCGAAATAATCGGCACATCAAAATGGTTCTTGATGTCCTGAAGCAACTTGAGGCCTTTTTCCAGGCCAGGGCCGCGAAAGGCCGTCACTGATGACCGATTAGCCTTGTCAAAGGACGCCTTGAACACATAGGGGATGCCCAGTTTGCGTGCCACTTCGACGTAAGCGCCGGCCACTTCGAACGCCAGTTCCCGGGACTCCAGCACATTCATGCCGCCAAACAAAACGAATGGGCGGTCATTGGCCATGTGCAGGTCAGCAATCGAGACTGTTTTCTGTTCCATGAGACTCCTGTTTAGAGCGATTGCCTTGGCCCTGATCTCCCGATACCGGCAGACTGAGCTACTCGGGCGAAGCCACTTTATGGCGGGCAACCGCCGCTTCTACAAAACCGGTAAACAACGGATGACCGTCCCGGGGGGTCGATGTAAATTCCGGATGGAACTGACAGGCCACAAACCAGGGGTGGTCCGGCACTTCAATCACTTCAACCAGGGCACCATCCATGGAGCGGCCAGCCACTTTCAGGCCGTTCTGCTCGAGTTGCTCAAGGAAGTGGTTATTGACCTCGAAACGATGACGATGACGCTCATGAATAATGGCCTTGTCGTAACAGGCGGCAATGGTGGAGCCTTCGGTGAGTCTGCAGTCCTGACCGCCAAGACGCATGGTACCGCCCAGGTCGGATTCGCTGGTGCGCTTTTCACGTGCACCGCTGGCGTCCAGCCACTCGGTAATCAGGCCGACCACCGGGGTCGGACTATGAGGCCGGAACTCCGTGCTGTGCGCGTCTTTAAGATTGGCCATATGGCGAGCGTATTCAATAACCGCCACCTGCATGCCGAGACAGATACCCAGATAAGGGATCTTGTTTTCACGGGCGTATTGCACAGTGCGAATCTTGCCTTCGACGCCGCGCTCACCAAACCCTCCCGGCACCAGAATCGCGTCGGCGGAAGCCAGAGCCCCAACGCCATCGCGTTCAATATCTTCCGAATCCAGGAAATTCATATTGATCTTGGTACGCGTCTTGATTCCGGCATGCAGGAGAGATTCGATCAACGATTTGTAGGCGTCCAGCAAATCCATGTACTTGCCTACCATGGCAATCGTGACTTCGCTCTCGGGATTAAGCTGGGATTCCACCACGGCATCCCACTCGCTCAGATCAGCCGGGCCGGCATCCAGGTTGAAGCGTTCGATGACGATCTGGTCCAGGCCGAAACCGTGCAGCATGCGGGGAATTTCATAAATCGAGCGGGCGTCCTGAAGCGGAATAACAGCCCGTTCTTCGACATTGGTGAAGAGCGCAATCTTGCGGCGGGAACCACTGTCCACTTCATGTTCAGAGCGACACAGCAGGATATCCGGCTGCAGGCCGATGGAGCGCATTTCCTTGACCGAGTGCTGGGTCGGCTTGGTTTTCACCTCACCGGCAGTCGCAATATAGGGCACCAGGGTCAAGTGCATGAAGAGCGCGCGCTGGGGGCCCACTTCCACTTTCAACTGGCGGGTCGCTTCCAGAAAAGGCTGGGATTCAATGTCACCGACGGTGCCGCCGATTTCGACCAGCGCCACGTCAACACCCGCGGCCCCCTCGACAATCCGGCGTTTGATTTCATCCGTAATGTGGGGAATAACCTGAACCGTGCCGCCAAGATAATCGCCACGGCGTTCCTTGCGAATGACCTCTTCGTAAACACGACCACTGGTGAAGTTATTGCGGCGGGTCATGGGGGTGCGAATAAAGCGCTCGTAATGACCCAGATCCAGATCCGTTTCCGCACCGTCTTCGGTCACAAAGACTTCACCATGCTGGAACGGACTCATGGTGCCGGGATCCACGTTAATGTAGGGATCCAGCTTGAGCAGGGTTACTTTCAGGCCCCGGGCTTCAAGGATCGCTGCCAGCGAAGCGGAAGCAATGCCTTTGCCCAGGGAAGACACAACACCACCGGTGACGAAAATATAACGCGTCATGCAGATTCCGTTGATTTATCTGATTCGGTGAAGAGAGGGAGATATGCATCTCAAGATGGGGCGTCAATCTACCAGAATCGACCCTCTTTCTCAATTAAATTACCGTTCGCACCTGAGGCGCCAACCACTGCCCGGTTCGCCTCCGCACAAATCGGACGCGCACCATAAGTCTCCAATCGCCACCAGTTCACCGGCTTTCCAGACCAATGGCAATCGCGTTCTTTGCCAGGGCGGGACGCCTTTCTCCTGAAGCCATTTTTTCAGAGGCCGCGTCGGCCCACCGGAGCGTTCCCGCAGTCGTTCGCCGCCCTCCCGCCGAGTCACTTGCAACACCGGCGCTGTCTGTCTTGATGGTGAGGATGCCTCAAGCCAGAGGGTATAGCCTGCCCAGTGCACTGGCCTGGCGGGGGTCAAGGTCTTGCCTGAGAGAGGAATTTCAGGCTCTTCGGTAACCAGATGCAGCCGGTCATTAAAACGTCGCAGCCGATAGCCCGGACCGCGAATTTCCGGAGAACGGTCCCGCTTTGCCTCCATCAGGCCGGCCAGCAAATCTGCCCAGTGGCGGGTCACCGGGGGAGCGAAGCCCAGGCCGGAAATCCACCAGCGCAGCAGATTTTTCTGCTCGGGCACGCTGAGCCTTGCAAACAGATCCATCCGCAGCGTGGCACGATCATCGCAGCATTGATTAAACTGAAGCTCCGCCAACCGATCGGCCAGCTCCGCTTGCTCGCTGGCGTATTCAGCGGTCCGGTTGATTCGCTTCGGAAGTGACGGCCAACGCTGCCTGAGCCGGGGCAAAATCGAGCGCCGCAGGAAATTGCGGTCGAAGTCCTGATCCTCGTTGCTCGGGTCGTCAACCCAGCGCAAATTCCGGGCTTGTGCAATAGCGCGTAGCCGCTCCTGGCTGAAGCGGAGCAACGGTCGCACCAGCGCGCCCTGGCCCAGAGGCCGGAAAGCTGGCATGCCGGCCAATCCGGCAACCCCGGTGCCCCGGATCAGGCGAAACAGCACGGTTTCCGCCTGGTCATCCGCATGATGCGCCATCAAGAGCAGATCACCAGGTTCCAGCCAGCGCTTGAATGCCGCATACCTGGCCGACCTGGCGGCTTCCTCGATCCCGCCTTTGATCCCGGCACCGACCACCTCAACAGTGTCCACCACAAGCGGAACCGACAATTCCTCGCAGGTTCGGCGGCAGTGCGCCTCACAGAGGCCCGCGTTGGCTTGTAGCTGATGATTGACGTGAATGGCTTTCAGGGAAGCGCCGCGGGCTTCTTGCAGACAATACCGGGCGAGATGCAAAAGCAGGGTTGAATCCAGGCCGCCGCTATAGGCGACCCAGACTCGAGGTGCGTGAGGCAGAGAACTCAGGGCCTCTGTCAGCTCTTCGGGCCAAGCAGGCAGCCTGGATTGCTCGATCAGGCCAGGCTTACCGCCCTGTGTCATAACGAGTCAGGCGCTCGTATCGATTCGCGACAAGCTTCTCCGTGGGCAGGCGTGTGAGCGCCGCCAAACCCTCGGACAATTCCTTGCGTAGCGCCTCTGCCGCTTTCTGAGGATTGCGATGGGCACCGCCGAGGGGTTCATCCACCACTTTATCCGCCAGACCCAGGGCCTTGAGGCGCTCCGCTGTCACACCCATGGCATCCGCCGCCACTGACGCATATTCGGCACTTTTCCAAAGAATGGACGCACAGCCTTCGGGGGAGATGACCGCATAAGTAGAGTACTGCATCATGTAAAGATTGTCGCAGACGCCGATGGCCAGGGCGCCACCAGAACCACCCTCTCCGATCACAGTCGATATGATGGGTGTTTTCAGTCGGGACATGACGGCAAGGTTAAAGGCAATGGCCTCACTCTGACCCCGTTCCTCGGCACCGATACCGGGATAAGCCCCGGGCGTATCAATAAAAGTGAGGATGGGCAGTTTGAAACGCTCAGCCATTTCCATCAAACGCAACGCTTTGCGATAGCCTTCCGGACGCGGCATACCAAAGTTGCGCTGAACCTTGTCCCGGACTTCGCGGCCTTTCTGATGGCCAATGACCATGACCGGCCGACCCTCAAGCCGAGCAGTGCCGCCCACAATGGAGAGATCGTCGCCATAGTGGCGGTCACCGTGCATTTCATCAAAATCGTCAAACATCAGATTGATGTAATCAAGCGTATAAGGTCTTTTCGGGTGCCTCGCCAACCGGGAAATATCCCAGGGCGCAAGATTCGAAAAGATGCTTTCGGTCAACGCGACGCTCTTGTTTTTGAGCCGGCTGATCTCATCGCTGATGTTGACGTCGGTGTCGGTGCCCACCATGCGGAGCTCTTCGATTTTCGCTTCCAGGTCGGCAATCGGCTGTTCGAAATCAAGGTAGTTAGGGTTCATGTTGGTCCGTCATTTTTTACAGAGTGGGCGCACTGACCGCACTTGTTTAGAATTTTTTTAAAAATAACAGCGACAGCGCGCAGACAAAAGCGGACGTTCGTCTAAGAAACCTCCGGAGTCTGTTGAATATCAGCTTACAGCATCAAAAAAACGTTTGCAGGCGGTACTAATCATAAACCAGTTCAACGGCCTGGTCGCCCATGAGGTACCTAAGCTCCATCAAAAGGTTATCGTTTGGCTGAACCCGCCAACTTTCCCCCAACTGTATGCGAGTTCTGGCGGACTCGCCCTGGTAATCAATCCAGATCGGACTACCCTGGCAGCGGAACGGATGCAGTGTATCGCCCAGTTTTTCCAGTAGGCCATTGTGCAACTGGTCCGAACGCAACACCAGCTGCAGGCCGCGACTGAAACGCTGGCGGGCCGTGGCCACATCCATCACATCGCTGACCCGCATCTTCATCTGTCCGGAATAATCGTCGTGGCTGACCTGCCCCTCCACTACGAGCACCTGGTCCGACTGCAGCAACTCGCGTTTTTCATAAAACAGCTCGGAGAAAAGCGTGGCCTCGATACGGGCGCTGCGATCATCCAGTGTTATGAAACTGATGGTTTGGCCGGATTTGGTCTTCATGGAACGCTGGGCGATGACCAGGCCGGCAACCCGTTGCGGACTGCGGGACGGCTTCAGATCCTGAATGGCGGAGCGAACGAACTGTCGTACTTCGCGCTCATACTCGTCAAATGGATGCCCGGTCAGATAGAGTCCGAGGGTGTCCTTCTCGCCTTTCAAGCGCTGCTTCTCCGGCCACTCACGGACATGAGCCACATCCTCGAACAGGTCAACTCCGTCGCCACCTTCAAGCATTTCCCCGAACATATCCACCATGCCAACGGATTCATTACGGGACTGCTGCCCCGCCTGCTGAATGGCTTTGTCGATGCTGGCCATGATGTGCGCGCGTCCCGGGCCCAACCGGTCCAGGGCACCGGAGCGGACCAGCGCTTCCATAGCTCGCTTGTTCAACTTCCTGAGATCGATTCTTCGGCAGAAATCGAACAGATCCTTGAACGGACCGCCTTCGGCCCGACCATCAACAATGCTCTGGATCGGTCCCTCACCCAGGCCCTTAATGGCACCAAGGCCGTAAACCACCTCACCTTCATCGTTAACGGTGAAGGCGTATTCGGAAGTGCTGACATCCGGCAGCACCAGGGCAAGCCCAAGGCTCCGGCACTCCTCCACCAGGGTGACGACCTTGTCGGTGTTCTGCATGTCGGCCGTGAGCACTGCCGCCATGAACTCCGCGGTGTAATGAGCCTTGAGCCAGAGCGTCTGGTAGGAAATAAGGGCATACGCGGCCGAATGGGATTTGTTGAAGCCGTAGCCGGCAAACTTTTCCACCAGGTCGAAGATGTTTTCCGCCAGGGTTTCACTGATGTCATTGTTTTTGCAGCCCTTAATGAAGATGGCTTTCTGTTTTACCATCTCCTCCATTTTCTTCTTGCCCATGGCCCGGCGCAGCAGGTCAGCCTCGCCCAGACTGAAACCGGCCATCACCTGGGCGATCTGCATGACCTGCTCCTGATACAGGATGATGCCGTAGGTTGGCTCCAGCACCGTCTTCAGGCCCTCGTACTGAAAATCGATGTGGGGGTAGGCTACCGGCTGGCGGCCGTGCTTGCGGTCGATAAAATCGTCCACCATGCCGGACTGCAAGGGCCCGGGACGAAACAGGGCCACCAGGGCAATCATTTCCTCCAGGCTATCCGGCTGCAGGCGCCGGATCAGATCTTTCATGCCGCGGGATTCGAGCTGGAACACCGCCGTGGTTTCAGCTTTTTTCAACATCGCGAAAGATTTGGCATCCACCAGCGGGATGTCGTTGATGTCCAGTTCCGACTCGCCCCGTTTTTTGCGACGGGGATTGATCATGCCCAGTGCCCAGTCGATGATCGTCAGGGTCCGCAATCCGAGGAAGTCGAACTTGACCAGACCGGCCTCTTCCACATCGTTCTTGTCGAACTGGGTAACCAGGCTGCCACCCTCGTCATCGCAATACAGCGGCGAGAAATCGGTAATCCGGGTGGGCGCGATCACCACGCCGCCCGCGTGTTTACCGGCGTTACGGCAGACGCCTTCAAGTTTGAGCGCCATCTCCCAGATTTCCTGGGCTTCCTCGTCCTGCGCCAGGAATTCCCGCAGGGGCTCTTCCTGCTCGACGGCCTTGGCCAGAGTCATGCCTACTTCAAAAGGAATCATCTTGGACAGGCGGTCCGCCAGCCCGTAGGACTTGCCCTGGACCCGTGCCACGTCCCGCACCACGGCTTTGGCTGCCATGGTGCCAAAGGTGATGATCTGGGACACCGCTTGGCGGCCGTACTTTTCGGCCACATAGGCAATGACCCGGTCCCGGCCTTCCATGCAGAAATCCACGTCGAAGTCGGGCATCGACACCCGCTCCGGGTTCAGGAAGCGCTCGAACAGAAGGTCGTATTCCAGAGGGTCCAGATCGGTAATGTCCTGGCAGTAGGCGACCAGTGAGCCGGCGCCGGAGCCACGGCCCGGCCCCACCGGCACACCGTTGTTCTTGGCCCATTTGATGAAGTCCATCACGATCAGGAAGTAGCCGGGAAAGCCCATCTGGATGATGATGTTCAGTTCAAAATTCAGGCGGGTATAGTAAGCCGCCCGCTTGTCTTCGTAATCCGGGGCTGCCTTGTCCAGCGTCTTGGCCAGACGTGCCTCCAGGCCCTCCTCCGAGACCTTGCGGAAGAACTCGTCCATGGTCATGCCATCGGGGATGGGGTAATTGGGCAGGAAGTACTCACCCATCCGGACCTGCACGTTGCAGCGCCGGGCGATCTCGACGGTATTCTCGATGGCTTCGGGGATGTCGGCGAACAGCTCGATCATTTCCTCGCTGCTGCGCAGGTACTGTTGGTCGCTGAAACGCTTGTCCCGTCTGGGGTCATCCAGGGTCCGGCTTTCGCCGATGCAGACCCGGGCTTCGTGGGCCTCGAAATCCTCGGAATGCAGGAAGTGCACGTCATTGGTGGCCACGACCGGGCAGCGCATCTCATCCGCCAGGGCCACGCTCTGGTGCAGGCTCTCCTCGTCATTCGCGCGGCCGGTACGCTGGAGTTCAAGATAGAATGCCGCTGGGTAAAGGTCCATCCAGGCCTGCGCTCTTGCCCTGGCGAGATCCTGTTTGCCGGCCAGGAGTGCCTTGCCCACATCGCCCAACTTGCCACCGGACAACATGATAAGCCCGGCTGCCTTCTCCTCCAGCCAGCGCCGCTGGATGATCGGTTTGCCGTAACGCTGACCCTCGGTGTAACCCAGGGAGATGATTTCGGTCAGGTGCTTGTAACCCTCGCTGTTCCGCGCCAGTAACGTATGACGGAAAGGATTCTCGGCGTCTTCCGGGTTGTCCAGCCAGATGTCCGCGCCAATGATCGGCTTGACACCCGCGCCCAGAGCCCCTTTATAGAAACGCACCAACGAAAACATGTTGGACTGCTCCGTCACGGCAACCGCGGGCATGCCCAGTTCAGCAACACGACTGATCAGTGGCTTGATTCGCACCAGGCCATCGACCAGCGAATATTCAGAGTGCACGCGAAGATGTACAAAGGTCTGGGACATAAAGTCGGTTACTTCCGGATCAATAACGAGTCAGGCAAGCGTTGTGACATAAGCTACGGGTTTATCCGCCTTTGCTGTTAGTCATGGCGCTTGCATCAAATCGGTCAGTTCATCGTGAGTCTGGGGGCCGAACCGGGCCTCAAGCAGCTCCCCGTCCGGCTTGATCACGAACGTAGCGGGCAGTGCCACGGGTAGCTTCCAGTCAAACACCGGGCCCGGGTCCTCCGCCAACATGGTGAACTCAATGCCCATTCTATGGCCCAGCTCCACAAGATCCTGGCCCTGAACCCCATCGAAGTTCACCCCTAAAACAGTCACGTCGTCGGCTTTATCCAGCACATTCAACTCGGGTATTTCCTCCAGACAGGGTTTACACCATTCCGCCCAATAATTGACGAACACCCAGTCGCCTCTGAGTGAGTCCCACTCAAGAGGTTGACCGCCGGCTTTCTCGAACGCCACCTGATCACAACCGGTGAGCGTTAGCAGGACTGTCGCCGCCAACACTGCGGGGTATTTCACAATCACGCCTCCTGTTAGACTTAGCGGCCTGGCATGGCACAACTCGTGAGATAGCCGGCGACCATGACAGAACCGACCCGGATTTTCCACACTGTTATGAGCCTTGTCACTGTGCTGTAACTCTGAATTTACGTTCTGGATTATACCTCGCCGGAGCGAGCAGATGTTGCTTCGCGTTGAAGAAGATGCGGTCGGAATACTGACTCGCAACTGGTTATTGAGGTCACACGCCATGTCTACCGCAAATGAACAAAGCCCCTATTTACTGGTGCTCTATTACAGCCGCTCAGGCCAGACCGCTGAAATGGCGGCCCAGATTGGCCGGGGCATTGCCCGTGCAAGGGGCATAGAGGCCAAATTGCGAGCAGTGCCGCCGGTTTCGGCGGACACCAGCACCCGCTTGCCCGAGGTGCCGGATCAGGGCGCGCCTTATTGCACAAAGGAGGAATTACGCGACTGCGCAGGCCTGGCCATCGGCAGCCCTACCCGCTTCGGCAATATGGCAGCGCCACTCAAGCATTTCCTTGACGGTACCGGCGACCTCTGGATCACTGGCGCCCTGGCCGGCAAGCCCGCAGGTGCCTTCACTTCCACCGGAAGCCTGCATGGCGGCCAGGAAAGCACGATTCTCTCCATGATGGTGCCCCTGTTTCACCATGGCATGGTGCTCTGCGGTATCCCATACTCTGAGCCGGCACTGAGCGAAACGACCAGCGGCGGCACTCCGTACGGGCCCTCACATTGGGCCGGAACAAATACGCCTCAGTCGTTAACGCACCATGAGAAAACCATTTGCCAGACGCTGGGCCAACGCCTGGCCGAACTGGCACTCAAACTGAAAACCTGACAGGAAACCTTCATGCTGAATTGCGAACAAGGGCGCATTACCCGCGCCATTACCGCTGTCATTTATCTGGCACTGCTTCTGACTCTGCTGATCACCAGTTTCTACCCGGCCCCGGTCGAGGGTGTTTCCATGACCCTGATCCTCAGCGTCAAGCTGATTCCGCTGCTATTGTTTGCAGTGCCGGTTTTTCGAGGCGATAACCGGGGTTATATCTGGCTGAGCTTTGTTGTTATTTTCTATTTCACCCAGGCGGTGGTTTCTGCCTGGCTCAGCGAAGGTGATGGGCATTACATTATTCTGGCCACCTTGTCCTTTGCCTTGTTTTTCGTGGCTATGGCTCATCTCAAGGTCAATCGTCCAGCCAATCCGGCTTGAACTGTGAGCGAATTTGATGGCAAGAAGTATTTCCACAAGCCTGCCCGATTCAGTTCTGACATTGCGGAAAATATGCAATGCCCTGATCGAATCAGGGGAGCTCGATCAGGCCGAGGCAGAGCGCATCCTGTCGGCGAATCTGGCAGCAGACACAGACCAACGGCACGCCCTTGAGATCGTTGCCTTAGCCGCACCCGTGAGCCTGAAATCAGGCCGGAGTCTAACTCTGGAACGCTTGACGCAGTGGCTGGCAGAGTGGTCCGGACAGGACTATTACCACATCGACCCCCTGAAAATCGATGTGCCCGCTGCTGCCCGGGCCATGTCTTATGCCTTTGCCCAGCGTCACGGCATTCTCGCCGTTGAGATTGGCAAGGATGTGACTCTCATTGCCAGCGCAGATCCCTTCAAGAAGGAATGGGAACCCAACCTCAGGCATGTTTTGAAAACGGATATTCGGCGCGTGGTCGCCAATCCGGAGGCGATCCGGCGTTTTACGGTGGAGTTTTACCAGCTTGCCAGCTCTGTCAGCAAAGCTGGCGGCAACCCGGCGGCCGCTGGCGGTAACATTCACAACTTCGAGCAATTGCTGGACATCGGTGGCGAAAATCCCGATGCCAATGATCAGCATGTGGTCAAGATTGTGGACTGGCTGCTGCAGTATGCCTACGAACAGCGCGCCAGCGATATTCACATCGAACCTCGCCGGACGGTTAGCCAGGTTCGCTTCCGAATCGACGGCGTACTGCATAATGTCTATGAGTTTCCGGAGCAGGTGGGTGTTGCCGTCACCAGTCGCCTGAAGATCCTGGGCCGGCTCAACGTGGCTGAGAAACGCCGCCCCCAGGACGGTCGCATCAAGACCCGCAAGCCGGACAACAGCGAGGTCGAATTACGCCTCGCCACCATGCCAACCGCCTTCGGCGAAAAAATGGTCCTGCGGATTTTTGATCCGGAAGTATTGCTCAAGTCCTTTGAACAGCTTGGCTTTTCCCGGGAGGACCGCGAGCGCTGGCATGACATTACCAATCGACCCTATGGCATCGTTCTGGTCACCGGCCCGACCGGCTCCGGTAAAACGACGACGTTGTACTCCACCCTGAAGCAACTGGCGACGCCGGAAGTAAACATCTGCACCATTGAGGACCCTATTGAAATGGTTGAACCGGCGTTCAACCAGATGCAGGTACAGAACAATATTGAACTGACCTTCGCCACCGGCGTTCGGTCATTACTCCGCCAGGATCCGGACATTATCATGATTGGTGAAATCCGCGATCTGGAAACCGCCGAAATGGCAGTCCAGGCCGCCCTCACCGGACATCTGGTTTTATCCTCCCTTCACACCAATGACTCACCCAGCGCCATTACCCGAATGCTGGAACTGGGCATTCCGCCCTACCTTATCCGGGCGACCCTGCTCGGTGTAATGGCGCAACGTCTGATCAGGACACTCTGCCCTCACTGCAAAGCTCCAGGCCCGGTCGATGACACCGCCTGGCAAAGCCTGACCCGACCCTGGAAAGCCCCGGCCCCTAAAGAGATTTTCCGCCCGGTAGGCTGCCTCACCTGCCGCAACACCGGCTATCTGGGCCGTGCCGGCGTCTATGAAATACTGCAATTGTCCGGCGGGTTGATCGGCCAGATCAACGAAACGGCTGAACTTGAGCAGCTAAGGTTGAAGGCTTACAAAGACGGCATGAAGTCGTTACGCCTGAGTGGGGCCCAAAAAGTGGCGGCTGGTGAAACCACGATTGAGGAAATACTGCGTGTTACGCCGGAGAGCCAGCGCTAAGGCGTCGGCCGCATTCCACACTGTTCAAGCAGCGTTTGCCAGGCCTCGGTATGTTCGCTGATGGCCGCTTCCAGCAACTGCCAGATGCTGCCTTTGCCTTGGTGCAAAACCCGGCGTTCGTAAAACCTGAAACTTGCCGGCACGACGTCCTGCTGGATACGGGCCAGCTCAGCCAAAGGCAGGATCAGATCCGATCTTGCGCGCTGAAGGTCCGCCAGATAGGGCTGGACCTGCGCCACATAGACGTTAAAAAACATATCACGAACGATGCGGGCCTGCTCATTGGGCTCTCCCCCGAAACACAGAGGGCGATTCTCCAGGCGCCGATCAATCAGCCCTGCAACATCCTGAAGCCTTGCAGTCACCAGAACGGCCGTATTGAATGCCTGACCGGCCCTATGTTCCGCCTGCCACTGTTGATGCACGTTGCCGATGAAATCCAGATCCTGTGTCAAGTCACCGTCGCGTAAAGCCACAAGCCTCCGGTTCAAGCGTTCAACTCCGGTGCCCAGGCCTGTGGTAGTCGCACCGGATGTGTCCACTGGCAAAAATCCCCTGGAAGTAGTGACGAGAGATTCAACTTCTTCCACGCCCCAGGTCGCATTCCAAACAGCGACCGGCAAGGATTCCAGTTTACTGTCGCCCGCCTCCGCGACACTTTCAGCCACAGCCTCGTTTTCAATCTCCGGCAGGCAATCCCTCGCTGCAGCAATAAACCTGAGCTCATAACGCAGTCTGTTAAGTGGCTGCATAACCTTGCCCAGGATAGCGTTCTTCTCACCCACTACGTACTGAAGTTCGCAGCCATACAGGGACAGGAAA
Source organism: Oleiphilaceae bacterium (assembly GCA_018334495.1). Lineage (GTDB taxonomy): Bacteria > Pseudomonadota > Gammaproteobacteria > Pseudomonadales > Oleiphilaceae > Marinobacter. The sequence continues at coordinate 14,869 of JAGXLV010000001.1, read as the reverse complement.
TCGAGCATGTTGATTTCCAGGGAAGGCATTTCCAGACGGCGATCACGGCGCCGGGGTATACGGGGGACTTGCAGCGGTGGCGACAGGCTAGAAGACTGGTCCAGCACTCGGGCAGTGCGAGCAACATATTCATCCATCAGGGAATCCGGCTCGGAGAAGGGGTCGCATCCAGCCAGACCCACTGTTGCAAGCAAAATCAGAATAAATCGCATGATGCTTTCGACGTTCCCTGCAACACAACGGGGGTTCACTTCAGGGCCGGCACCGTCAGCCATGTTTGAGCAGCTCGTCCACCTCGGTGAAGTCCCGCACGACCGGTCGCCCGCTTTCCGGCACGGAGCCCTCCCGCACTACCCAGGCGGTGCGGATGCCCTGACTTTCCGCGGCTTCCAGCTCGGCCTCTACATCGGACAAAAACAGCACGGTTTCCGGCTCGACGCCGAGCTGTGCGAGGATTTTACGATAGGATTCCGGATCACGCTTGGCACCGACCCGAGTATCAAAATAACCGCTGAAAAACGGTGTCAGGTCGCCCTGTTCACTGTGTCCGAAAATCAGCTTTTGGGCTTTCACCGACCCCGAGGAATAGACATACAGTCGTAAGCCTCGGTCATGCCAGTGCCAGATCATTTCGGCCGCATCCGGATAAACATGCCCATGAAACGCACCCGTCTGATAGCCCTGCTGCCAGACCATTCCCTGAAGGGTTTTCAGGGGTGTTTCCTTGCGATCCTCGCGTATCCAGGACTGCAAAACCTCGATCAAGCCACTGATATCATCGGCGCTGACGCCAGAACGTTCGGCAACCGCATCAAGCTGCTCACGGACAGCAGGATTGTCCTGGTGCCAGTACCGGACAAACGCCTCCATGTTCTCAGCGGCGTAAGGAAACAGAACGTCATGAACGAAAGAAAGCGAACTGGTGGTGCCTTCAATGTCTGTCAGCACCACGCGGATCATTGCGCTGCCCCCGCCAGTCTTTCGTACCTTGGCAGGCGGCTCGCGATATCCTCACCGGTAAATTCCGCGACCCAGCCCTCAGGGTTGGTGAACAGGCGAATAGCGGTAAACTCCGGTTCAGGGCCCATATCAAACCAGTGGCGAGTGCCGTGGGGCACACTGATGAGGTCGTTCTTTTCGCACAGAACGGCGTACACCTCTTCTCCGAAATGAAGATAGAAAAGCCCCTGACCCCTGACAAAAAAACGGACTTCGTCCTCGCTGTGAGTATGTTCGTCCAGAAATTTCTTTCGCAGCGATTCTTTATTGGGGTTGTCGGCACTGAGGCTTATCACGTCGGCGGTGGTGAAACCGTTATCCGCTTTCAGTCCTTCCACCTTTTCCCGATAAACCTCCAGCACCTCTTCCGGAGAAGCATCCGCAGAAAGCTCCCGGGTCGGCCACTGTTCAAAACGGACGCCTTGTTGCGCCAGCAGTCGCCCGATGTCGTCTGGGTTTTCAGTCGTGGTGTGGGGCGCCTCCGGCTCATCCTGCTGGTAAATGCGTAAACTGGTCATTGGCGGGCCCTCATGGTTTCGAGTTCACAATCAAATAAAAATTCAAACGCCTCAATGTGTCTGAGACAATCAGTCATGGTCTTTCCCCAGGTATAAAGACCATGACCGCGAATCACGTAACCCGGCTGTTCAGGATGGTCCGTGAACCATTGCCGGACCTGTTCCGCCAGTGCGTCTATGTCCTGGGTGTTGTCGAAAACCGGCACTGTCAGTGTATTTTCATGGGTATCGACGCCACTGAAAGCTTTTTGTAACTCATAGCCCTGCAGCAATAGTGGCGCGCCGGGAGGTATTGCACGACTCAGCACCGTGGCTTTCACCGAATGCGTATGAAGCACGGCACCGACATCCGGAAACATCCGGTACAGGACAGTATGCAGGCGTGTTTCAGCAGAAGCTCGGGCCTGACTTTGCACGGCCCGGCCCTCAAGATCAACAACCATCACATCGCCCGCAATCAGTTCGCCTTTATGGCGGCCGGACACCGTTATCGCAATGTGCCCGTCGTCGATTCTGGCCGAGTAGTTGCTACTTGTGGCCGGAGACCAGCCCTGGGAGTAGAGAAACCGACCGGCCTTCATAATCGAGTCGGCCGTAATCGCATATTGGATGATATCGAACAATTCAGTCCCCTAAAGCCTGAAAACAAGAATTCCAAACAGCCCTGTTTTTGCGGTTTACCTGGCCCCACACCGACTGAATCTAACGCTTATCGTGCAGCTCCCGGTTTCGCTGTTTTTGCAGATCATTTTTTCGGATCATCACGTATATTGCGCCCGTCCCGCCATGATGGCGCTGAGCCGAATGAAATGCCAATACCGACTCCAGTTCGGGCAGCCATTTAGCCAGGTAACTTTTAAGATGGGCCACGCCATCGGGGTTGCGTTCACCCTTACCGTGGAGGATCAGTACCGAGCGCACGCCATAACGCAAACAATCCTGAACAAAACCGAAGATCTCGCGACGGGCCTGTTCTACTGTCATACGATGAAGATCCAGGCGGGCCTCAATCGGGTATTGGCCCAGCCTCAGTTTTCTGAATACGCCATGCTGAATACCCGGCCGCTGCCAGCTCAGGATATCCTGGGCAGTCAAAGGGTCGACGGCGTCAGCCGTCAGGGGGTTTTGGTCACGGCGAGGCCTGTCTGTGGCGGCACGCTGCCGCTCCAGATGGCCCGGCGTCAATTCCCGGGGGATCTGGATGTCGGCGCGGTTGGGTCTGCGGATCCTGCGAACGTCCTGCATTTCCTCCAGGAAGTTCAGCCGTTCATCTTTAGTCGTCATGGCATTGTCTGATCGGTCGAATATGTTAAAACTGTACCATTGACCGCGTTCCTCATAAAGCGAATGGCGGCTCTTTCATCTAACACACGCCCATTATGACCAGCGTGGGGTTACACTGAAATTTCATCCGTTAATTGGGCGATTTCTATGCAAAACACGGCAATCGAGGCACGACCCCAGAATATTCGCTCTATCATGAGTTTTCTTCGTGAGCATGCGCCTTTTTCGCAAATGGATGAAAACCACCTGGCCCATTTCGCCGAGAATGCCACTCTTCGGTTTTACGCTGATGGCGACCCCGTGCTGTCGCCCGAAGACGGGCCGCCCCGGCACCTGAACGTGGTCAAGCAGGGACGTATTCGGGGCGAGCGCTGCCGCAGTAAAGACGGCGAAAGCGAAACCACATTCGAGATCAGCAAGGGCGAGTGTTTTCCTCTCGCGGCCCTGATTGGTGAGCGACCGACTCAGACTGTGCACAGGGCATGCGGCGACACTTTCTGTCTGGTCATCAACCACGAAACCTTCGTGGCACTCTTCTCCGAAAGCGAGCCGTTTCGGGATTTCTGCTTGCGCGGCGTCAGCAGCCTGCTTGATCAGGTCAACCGTCATATTCAATCCGGGGCAATGGCCTCCATCAACCCCGGCACCTCCCTGGACACGCAGCTGGAACGTTATTCGCTACGCAAGCCCGTGGTCTGTTCGCCTGACGTTCAAATTCGTCAAGTAGTCGCGATGATGCATGATCACAATGTCGGCAGCATGGTCATCACCGATGGGACAGGACACCCGACAGGCATTTTCACTCTCCGGGACCTGCGGTCCATGATTGCTGAAGAAACAGCTACCCTTGATGATCCGGTGAGCCGGGTCATGACACCGAACCCTTGCTGTCTGACCACTATCGACCGTGCCTTTGACGCGGCTCTGTTGATGGCTGAGCGCCATTTCGCCCATATTTGCGTAGTGGACGCGGACAACCGGCTGACCGCCGTCGTCTCCGAACGCGACCTGTTTTCCCTGCAGCGGGTGGATCTGGTCCACCTGGCCCGCACCATTGGCACCGCTACTCAGCTACAGACCCTCGTGAGCCTGCGCAGCCAGGTTTCTCGCCTCGTGGATACAATGCTTGCCCACGGTGCTGATTCCGGTCAGGTCGTCAAAATCATCACGACCCTCAACGATGTGACCGTGCGACGGGTGCTGGAACTCAACCTTGAGAAGGAGGATCCGGGTATCGGCTTTACCTGGCTTGCCTTTGGCAGTGAAGGCCGCCAGGAACAGACCCTGCTAACGGATCAGGACAACGGTATCCTTTTTGAAACCCCCGAAGGCATGACGGAAGACCAGGTGCGGGAAAAACTGCTTCCTTTTGCTGAAAGGGTGTGTCGGGACCTTGCCGAATGCGGCTTTGTGCTCTGCCCTGGTAATATTATGGCCAGCAACCCCAAGCTGTGCCTGAGTTCGGCTGAATGGAATGACTGGTTTATCCGGTTCATTGATGCGTCCACTCCGCAGAACCTGGTCTATTCCTCTATTTTCCTCGACATGCGTGCCATTTTCGGTCCCGAAAAACCCCTGGCGACTCTGCGGGAGCGGGTGGTGGAGCGTATCCAGAAAAATCAGTTATTCCAGAAAATGCTTGCAGGCAACGCCGTGCTCCGCAAGCCGCCACTGACCATGTTTAACACCTTCCGCTATGCCTCTGGCGCCAATAAACATACTCTGGACCTCAAGCGTCAGGGTCTGGCGCCTTTCGTGGAGGCAGCACGGGTATTCGCCATGGCCAGCGGCATCGAAGAACCCAACACGCTCGGGCGCATGGACCGACTCGCCGAGAAAGGCGTATTTGCCCCGAAGGATGCCGGCGCCTGGAAAGAAGCTTACGGCCTGATCCAGGCCATTCGAATGCGCGCGCACCAGGAAATGCTGGAGAAGGATTTGCCACTGAGCAATTACATTGATCCGGACGACCTCAATCCTCTGGACCGACGAATTCTGCGCGAATCTTTTCGCCAGGCCCAGCGCCTTCAGCAAAAACTGGAAACCGCCTACCTTCTCTGAGAGCAGAGTCATACTATGTTCGACCACGTAAAAGACTGGCTCAACCGAACGTTTACAGAGACGGAACGTCATCACGCCCTTGAAAGCCTGCCCCCGCCAAAAGCGCCTGAGGGACAGGCTCTCTCGGAATGTCGACTGGTAGTCCTGGACTGCGAGATGACCGGCCTCAACCCATCGAAAGACCAGGTCATTGCCGTCGGCGCGGTCGCTATCAGCAATTTCGAAATCCCTCTGCGAGACCAATTCGACCTGGTGTTACGCCGGCCGGAAGCGGATATCAGCAAAACTGTCCTGATTCATGGCATTGGCCCAGAGGCTCTTTCCAAAGGCCACGAAACAGAAGAAGCCCTGCTCTATCTGCTGAACTGGATAAACGGCGACCCCATTCTCGCCTTCCACTCAGACCTGGACCAATCCTTTCTTGAAAAAACTCTTCGACAGACACTGGGTTATACCGAATCCCATCTCTGGCTCGACGTCGCCGAACTCTTGCCCGCCATGTTTCCCAACGCCCAACCCCGCGCTGGCAGGCTCGACAACTGGGTCGATCACTTCGCGCTCGAGCTCACCGAGCGCCATCATGCGGCTGCCGATGCCCTGGCAACCGCAGAGTTGACGCTCATGGCCCTTAATCGGGCAACCAAGACCGGAATCACCTCTCTTGATCAGATCTGTGAGAAGTTACGTCATTATCGCCGGCTGAAAAGGTTGCATCGGCAATGAATTTCGATCATTTCTTCTGGACAAAAAACATCAAAAGTTGTTTTTTTTTAAAAAAGCCATAGGAATTATACTTTTGGCTTATATCCTTAAACCACACGACCGGTAAAGTCTTCAGTGTAAAAAGGTGAACGCATATTAATAAAAAAGCCTCGTTGTGTTGTGCATTTAAAAAAGCATTCCCAACGCAGAAACAACAAATCTGGAGACTGAAATGCCGGATAAACCTAATAACGCTGTGCTGTACTGGAAGGCAAATCTTCGCATCATTTTTGGTTGTATGATCGTCTGGGCCTCTGTGTCCTACGGCTTCGCCATTCTCCTCCGCCCTCTTCTCGCAGGAATCCCTATCGGGGGAACCGACCTCGGTTTCTGGTTCGCCCAACAGGGGTCCATTCTGACCTTCATGGCGTTGATTTTCTTCTACGCCTGGAGAATGAACAGACTCGATAAACAATTCGGCCTTGACGAGGAGTAAGCGCAATGGACCAGTTTTATATTAATCTCCTCTTCGTTGGGGGCTCGTTTGCGCTCTATATCGCGATCGCGATATGGGCCAAAGCAGGCAGCACCAGCGAATTCTACGTGGCCGGCGGCGGCATTCACCCTGTCACGAACGGCATGGCGATCGGTGCCGACTGGATGTCGGCAGCTTCTTTCATCTCAATGGCCGGTCTGATCGCGGCTGGCGGCTATGCCAATTCAACCTTCCTCATGGGCTGGACCGGCGGCTATGTTCTGCTGGCGATGCTTTTGGCGCCTTATCTCCGCAAGTTCGGAAAATTCACGGTGCCGGAATTTATCGGTGATCGCTTCTACAGCAATAACGCACGCTTTGTGGCTGTAGCCTGCCTTATCGCCGCCTCGGTGACCTATGTTATCGGCCAGATGGCCGGTGCCGGTGTGGCTTTTTCGCGGTTCCTCGAAGTTGACGCCACCATGGGGCTTATCATTGCCGCTGTCGTGATCTTCATCTACGCCGTACTCGGCGGCATGAAAGGCATTACCTACACCCAGGTAGCCCAGTACATCGTGCTGATCATTGCTTACACGATCCCTGCGGTCTTCATCTCATTGCAGTTGACAGACAACCCGATACCCATGCTGGGACTTTTCTCCACCCATTCCGAGTCGGGCCTGCCTCTGCTCACGAAACTGGATGAAGTCATTACTGCGCTCGGCTTCCAGGACTATACGGCCGATGTTGACAACAAGCTCAACATGGTCCTGTTCACTCTGTCCCTGATGATCGGTACCGCGGGTCTGCCCCACGTTATCATTCGCTTCTTCACCGTACCCAAGGTCGCGGATGCCCGCTGGTCCGCCGGCTGGGCCCTGGTCTTCATTGCCCTGCTGTACCTGACCGCTCCTGCCGTTGCGTCCATGGCTCGCCTGAATATCTTCGACACCATCTACCCCAACGGTCCCGAAAGCCAGCCGATTGAATACGATCAGCGGCCTCAGTGGATTCAGGAGTGGGAGGTCACGGGTCTGATCACCTACGAGGACAAAAACAACGACGGCCGCATTCAGTACTACAACGACACAGAAGAGTTCCAGCCCACCGCAGAAGCCCGCGGCTGGGAAGGCAATGAGTTCGAGTACAATCGGGATATTCTGGTACTGGCAAACCCGGAGATCGCCAATTTGCCGGGCTGGGTTATCGGCTTGATCGCGGCTGGCGGTCTGGCAGCGGCCCTGTCGACGGCAGCGGGCCTGCTACTGGCCATATCCTCGGCGGTCAGCCACGACCTGATCAAGGGTGCCTTCAAACCGGACATCAGCGATAAGGGGGAACTGCTGGCGGCGCGAATCACCATGTCAGTTGCGATAGTGGTGGCCACCTACCTGGGCGCCAACCCGCCCGGATTTGCGGCGCAGGTAGTGGCACTGGCTTTCGGCATTGCCGCCGCCTCCCTGTTCCCGGCGCTGATGATGGGCATTTTCTCCAAGCGCGTGAACAACAAAGGTGCCATCGCCGGTATGCTGGCAGGCCTGGGTTCAACCTTGGTCTATATCTTCGTCTTCCTGGGCTGGTTCTTCATTCCGGGCACCAATAATCTGGCGAACACGCCGGATAACTGGCTGTTTGGCATTTCGCCATTGTCCTTCGGGGCGGTCGGTGCGATGATCAATTTCGCTGTCGCGTTCACAGTGTCCAACGCCACTGAAGCGCCACCGAAGGAAATTCAGGACCTGGTGGAAAGCGTCCGTTATCCGCGTGCCGCCAAAAAGCCGGTTGATCCAACCTCAGCGCTGGATCACTGAGCTTTAAACAGACCTTCAGGCAGTTCATTCTGCCTGGAGTAATACCAAACGGGCTTCCTCTCGAGGAGGCCCGTTTTTTTGAGGAAAGACTATGTTCTGGAATCTGGTTGCGACTGTGTTTGCCGGCCTCGGCGCCGCCGGTATCGCGCTGGCGATACGGTCAATAACATTGAAAAAGGCCCCCAAATGGATCATCCCCGTGTTTGCGGGGCTCGGCATGATGGCCTATCAGGTTTATATCGAGTACACCTGGTTTGATCATATGGAGTCCAGGCTGCCAGAAGGCGCACTGGTTGTCGGCACGGAAAAAGAGCAGGTTCCCTGGCGGCCCTGGAGCTATTTTTTACCCCAGATTACGGGTTTCACTGTGCTTGATGAAAAAAGCATCATTCGCAATGGATCCAACCCTGAGATTTTACAAATGCACCTTTACCGCTTCGATCAAACTTATGGAGGGCGTGTATCGGACGGTGTCTATCTTGCCAATTGCACAACCAGCGAACTGGTTCCCCTGAATAACGAGGGCAAACCAGACACCAAGACAATACAACAGTTACCAGGCAACGATCCTTTGCTTGATACCGTTTGCGGGTAGCCCTCCTGGTTTTGACGACGACTTATAATGGTGCTTTCATTTAAGCCGTTGCCCCGGAAGGCTCTGCTGCCAAAAACCTGAGACCGCCGCTACAATTGTTTGAATGCATTACTCATTCAGCACCAACCTTGGTATCGTTCCAGGTCTTTGTAGCGAGAATGTCGTTTTATGCTCAGCGTGTGGCTGCTTGCCTTAATTTCCCTTAGCTATATATCCCTTCTGTTCGCTATCGCCTGGGTGGGCGACAGGCATCCAACTCTTTATGAAAAACGCTTTGCACGGCCCCATGTTTACGCTCTTTCCCTGGCGGTCTATTTCACTTCCTGGACGTTTTACGGCGCAGTTGGCCGGGCAACACAAGAAGGGCTGGGCTTTCTGCCTATTTACCTCGGTCCCTTTCTTCTTTTTGTTTTCGGCGCTCCGCTGCTAAGACGCATCATCCACATCAGCAAACGCCACAACACCACATCGATCGCCGATTTTATTGCTTCACGGTACGGTAAGTCTCAGTCACTGGCGGCCATGATTGCTTTCATCGCATTGATAGGCAGCGTTCCTTATATCGCGCTGCAACTCAAAGCCATCGACATGGGTTTTGGGGTCCTGTCCGGCACTCTGTCTGACAGGGCGCAGGGATCACAGGGTTTCTGGTCGGATTCAGCCTGGTACATAACCATTGTTCTGGCGGGGTTTAGCATCCTGTTCGGCACCCGGCACCTGGAGTCGACCGAACACCACCGCGGCATGATCCAGGCCATTGCCTTTGAATCGATCGTGAAATTTGTCGCCTTTGTTGCCGTGGGTCTGTTTGTCGGTTTTGGCCTCTATGGGGGATTCGACGATCTCTTCCGGTCTCTCCGTAGTGCCGATTTGATTGGAACCCTGACCACCGACCACATTCAGGCACCCGCCTTTATCACGCAAACCCTGGTCGCTATGCTTGCCATCATGTGCCTGCCCCGCCAGTTCCATGTCATGGTCGTTGAGAATACGGATCACCGGGATTTTGAAACAGCGCGTTGGGCAATGCCGGTCTATCTTGTCGTTGTAAGTGCTTTTGTTATTCCAATTGCGGGCGCGGGCCTGCTTTTACCCGAAGCGGGGCTGCTCGATGCGGACACTTTAATTCTTAATATCCCCATTTTGGCAGGACAGGAATGGCTTGCAACTCTGGTCTTTCTGGGGGGAGGATCGGCTGCCGCCGCAATGGTGATCGTCTGCTCGGTGGCGGTTGCCACCATGATAAGCAACGAAATGATCATGCCCGCATTACTGAAATTTTTCAGACCACGCATGAACCGTCGGGCCGACCTGAGTTATCTGCTGTTGGGTATTCGCAGGTTTGCCATCTTTTCGGTACTTTTCACGGCTTATGGCTTTTACCGCGTGGCCGGGGCCAATTACAGCCTTACAGAGTTCGGCTTGTTGTCTTTCGCAGCCGCCGCCCAGTTCGGGCCCGCACTGATCGGCGGTGTCCTTTGGCGCAGAGCCAATTATGCCGGCGCGGTCTGGGGATTGGGAGTCGGCTTCACGCTTTGGTGTTATACGCTTTTGCTACCGGCACTCATATCCACCGGCTGGGTTGGGGATCAACTGCTTGAAAAAGGGCTCTGGGAACTAAGCTGGACCCGTCCAACAGCTCTTCTCGGACTCAACGTTGACCCCTTTAGCCACGGCATCATCTGGAGTTTGGGCGCCAATATCCTTACGTTCACCCTGCTGTCATTCCTCACTCGGCAGCGGGTCAGGGAAAAAATCCAGATCGCATCGTTTTTCCAGGACTCCCACCCCAAAGCGGGAACGCCCCAGGAACAGGCATGGGAAGGAGAGGTTCTGACGGCTGACCTCCAGGCCCTGGTTGAGCGGTTCATGGGGGAAGAGCGAGCTGAAGCATTATTCAGAAACTATGAGCGTCGAAACGCCATCCGGCTGTCCCCTCACCGAGCAGCCTCGGCACACCTGATAAAATACATTGAGCGTCAGCTTGCCTCGGTTATTGGGAGCTCAACAGCGCGAGTCGTCCTCGAATCCACCCTGAGCGGGCGGGACATGCAAATCGAAGATGTTGTCAGCATTGTTGACGAGGCGTCCAAGGCAATGATCTTCAGCAGCGAATTGCTGCAATCGGCGATCGAAAATATCAGCCTGGGTGTATCAGTGGTCAACAACCAGCAACAACTGATGGTCTGGAATCGGCGTTACCTCGAACTCTTTTCCTACCCTAAAGGCTTTGTAAGAGCCGGTCGCTCGGTCGAAGACCTGATGCGGTACAATCTCACGACTTCGAACCTGCCTGCCCGCAGAGTCGACGAAATTATTGCCAATCGCTGTGACGGTATGAGGGCGGGACAACATATGTCCTATGAGCGGCAGCGGCCCGATGGCAATGTCCTCAAGATCGACGGCAGCCCGATCCCCGGTGGTGGATACGTCACGACCTTCCAGGACATCACTGGCATGCGCCGGACCGAGCGCGCATTGAAAGAAACCAATATTTATCTTGAACAACGGGTCAAGGAGCGAACCCAGGAGCTGCAAATCATTAATGAACAGATGCTCAAAGCAAAATCCGTAGCTGAACAGGCAAATCAGAGTAAAACCCGCTTTCTTGCGTCTGCCAGCCACGACCTTCTGCAGCCATTGAATGCCGCCCGACTTTTTACCTCAGCGCTATCGGGCAAACCGCAATCGACCGAGGCCAGAGAGCTGGTAAACCATATCGACAGCTCGTTGGGCGCCGCCGAGGAAATCATCAGCACTCTGCTCGATATTTCAAAACTTGACGCCGGCGCACTTGAACCCAAAATCAGTCACTTCCCGATCAACGAGATTCTGAAACACCTTGCCGCCGAGTTTTCCGTTATCGCGGCCGACCAGAATCTTGAGTTGGAAATTGTGCCCAGCACAGCCTGGGTGAACTCGGATTCCAAGTTGCTTCGCCGCGTGGTCCAGAATTTTCTGTCGAATGCCATACGCTATACCCCTAAAGGGCGGATTCTCCTGGGCTGCCGACGTTTGAGAGGTTACCTTCGAATCGAAGTCTGGGATATGGGTCCGGGTATTCCCGAAGATCAACTCGCCAGAATTTTTGAGGAGTTTCGGCGCCTTCAGCATGGCGGTGACACCAAGGGGCTGGGCCTGGGACTCGCCATTGTCGACCGTATCAGCGGTATGCTCGATCATCCTGTCAGTGTGCATTCGGTTCAGGGACGCGGCAGTGTTTTCAGTATTACAGTCCCGCAGGTCACTCCTGATCCAGCGGCCACAAATTTAACGACAACCAGTAAGTCCGGCTCTCGAGGGGCTGCCAATCTGAGTGGGTTAAAAGTACTGTGCATCGACAATGACGTGAATATACTCGAGGGCATGGCGGCTCTGCTGGACAATTGGCAATGCGATGTCACCCTTGCGAAGAGCTTGAAACACGCCATTCACGAATTGGATGACCAGCGCCCGGACATCATGCTGGTAGATTATCAACTTGACGGTGGACTGAACGGTTTAAATGCCATGGACGCGATCAGGGAGACATTTGGTGCCAGTCTGCCGGGCATCCTGATCACAGGATACATGGGCCTGGACGTACGCTCGGATGCGGCGACACGCGATTACCAGATCCTTTATAAACCGCTGAAACCAGCCGCCCTCAGAGCACTGGTCAATAAACTTCTGCGACAAAGGCCATTATGACATCCCAACAGAGCAGTAGCGTCGCACCCCGATTTCACAAGCTACGTTATTTAATCATCGACGATTTTGAAAACTTCCGATTATCCATGCGCCAAATGCTTCGCAGCTTCGGAGCTGAAAAGGTTGAAGCGGCCTCCAACGGCGCGGATGCCATTAAGATGTGTACTTACGACCAGTTCGATGTGGTGCTGTGCGATTATAATCTCGGTGACGGCAGGAACGGCCAACACATACTTGAAGAACTTCGTCACAAACGACTGTTAAAGTGTACCTCGCTGTTCCTGATGGTAACGGCTGAGACGTCAAAAGACATGGTAATGGGAGCGCGCGAATATCAGCCTGACGCCTATCTGACCAAGCCTATTAACCGAGCCATGCTGGAAAAAAGATTGGGTGCACTGATTGCCCAGCGGAATGCCCTCCTTCCCATCAATCGGGAGATCGACCGGGAAAACCTGCCAGAGGCGGCATCACTGTGCATTCAAGCGATACCCAAACAACCCCGCTATAAATCCTGGCTGATGAAAACCCTGGCGGATCTTTATTTCCGCATGGGCGACTATGCTCATGCCCGCAAGATATGCGAAGAAGTATTGGCTCAGCGGGATCTGTCGTGGGCGCGCCTGGGAAAGGGTCGCTGTTTATTGGCTGAACAACATCTGGACGACGCGATTACTGAGCTCGAAGGCCTTATACAAAAACATCCGGATTTCATTGAAGCTTACGATAGCCTGGCAGATGCACTGACACGTAAGGGAAGACTCAAAAAGGCTCAGACGACTCTTGAAAAAGCCACCGAACTGTCTCCGAATGCTCTAATGAGGCAACGCACTCTGGCCCGCCTGGCTGCCTCTAACCAGGACATTGCGAAGAGTACGGATGCCTGGCGCCGTACTGTCCAGCTTGGCAGCCACTCCATTCACGATAGCCCTGAGCATTATCTGGCGCTAGGCCAGTCGCTCGCGGACATGAGCGAGACAGATCAAGGGGAAGACGGAGCTAAGCAAGCGGCGGAAGCCACACGCATATTGGCAAAGATGGCAAAGCGTTTTCCAGACATACCCTATCTCGGAATTCGAAACCTTTTAGTTCAGGCCCGGGTTTATGCTGCTCAAAAAGACCTCACGGCGGCTGGCAACTGCCTTGCGCAAGCACAAAAGGGCATAGGTCCGGACCCGGTAAGCGCGGAGGTGGGACTGGACCTGGCCAAGACACTGTTCTGTGTGGGCCAGACTGAGGAAGCGAAAGAACTCCTCGGTCAACTGGCACAACGTTTTGAGTCCGATAAAGAGGTTTTGGTGGCAATCGAGGCACTGCTGGATGAGCCGGTAGGCTTCAAGCAAAAACTGCAGGCAAGGGCTTACAACAAAACAGGCATTAATGCGTTTGAGTCAGGTGACCTGGAACAGGCGGCAGAGGCATTTGAACAAGCCCTAGAGATCGTTCCCGGCCACACAGCATTGAACCTGAACCTCGCCCAGGTCCGCATGAAGCAGGCAATGGACGATCCTGCCAACCCTGAACTGCTAAAACAGAGCCTGCGTTGTCTGGGAGCTCTGGAGTCACTTCCACCCCAGCACCGGCAATACCGGCGCTTCGTAACGCTGAGAAAACAACTGGATGCTATGACCCATGCCTGAATCAAAAACAGACAAGTCAATCACGCGGTCTCCGGGAGACATCAATTTTTCAACCGTGATCGCCTCTTCCGTTCATGATATGAAAAGTTCTCTGGGCATGCTACTGCACTCACTCGATGGACTCCGTGACGAGCATAAGGGAGCACTATCCGAGTCGGTGCACTTCAACACCCTGCAATACGAAGCGGAACGGCTTCATAGCGATCTAATCCAACTTCTCGGGCTCTATCGGATTGGTGAACAGTGTCTCTCCGCCCACGTCGAGGAGCACTTCGTTCCCGAATTTCTGTCGCAACAGCTGTCACGCCACCAGCCTTTACTGGAAGGACATAATGTCGCATACAGCGTTGAGGCCGAAGACATCAATGGTTTCTTCGATGAAGATCTTCTGACTGGCGTTCTCAATAACACGATAAACAATGCCATCCGCTATACCAAAAGCCAGATCCGGCTCACAGCCAGACAGGACAATGACTATTTGGTGATTGGCGTTGAAGATGATGGCAAGGGCTATCCCGAGCACATGCAACAGTCGAACAGTGCTGGACCAAAGCCACTGGATTTTGAAACCGGCAGCACCAGCCTCGGTCTGTTCTTTGCGTCGTCCGTTGCAAGCCTCCACCAGGAGGTCGACCGGCAAGGTTTCATCAAACTGAACAATGGCGGAAGTCTTGGCGGCGGGGTATTTGAGATCTGGTTACCGTGATTGAGCTCCCGCGTCCTGCGGCGGGCGTTGCCCGCCTTGTCACCTGGGGCTGCGGGATGATGAAGTTACGAGTTGCTTGGGACCGGCAGCGCCTGGCGCTGCGACGATGACCCGGCCCGGGGCAGAGACGCCCCGGGCGTTCGCTCCCTGGCAAAGCGGCGCTTCGCCTGCCCTTCGGGCACCGGGGCTCACACTCCCGTAGGTCATCACTTTCTGGCAGCCAAATAAAAAACCCCAGTACCGAGCGGTACTGGGGTTTGCTATTTAAGAGCCTGACGATGACCTACTCTCACATGGGCAAAAGCCACACTACCATCGGCGCGGGTCTGTTTCACTTCTGAGTTCGGGATGGGATCAGGTGGTTCCAGACCGCTATGGTCGTCAGGCA